>PMBM01000093.1:0-30400 GCA_003153855.1 Propionibacteriaceae bacterium | reverse complement strand
ACGCCTGTCTCGTCGACGAGCTCACGGAGCGCCCGGATGTGGTCGTGGTGGGAGTGCGTGGTGATGATGAGCGACAGCCGTGTCCGCTCCGACGCGTCGTGGGCGGACGCCTCGAGCAGGCGGTGGATCTTGCGGATGCCGCCGGCCGCGTCGATGAGCACCTGGGCGCCGCTGTCCTTGCTCGTCACGAGGTAGACGTTGTTGTCCATGTCCGTCACGGCGACGCGCCGGATGGTGACCCAGGGCAGGTCGTAGAGGCTTGAATCGTCCGGCATGCCTTGACGATAGCCATCCGCGCGGGCGTACGGGTGGGCGGGCGCGCCCACGCCGAGAAGTCCTTTGCTCAGCGGAAGCCGTTCTCCGTCGTCGCGGGGACTTTGTCTGTCCCGTCGAGCCATGCAGCGAGCAGCGGCCGTACGTCGACGGGCGAGTCCTTCTGCGCCATGGTGCGCCAGTCGACGAGGGACCGCGGTCCGGTCTGGCCGGCCCACTCGAGGAGGAAGCGCGAGAACGCGTCCTCGCCCATGCGGTTCCGGAGAGCGTGGACGGCCATCGGGCCCTTGTCGTACACATGGGTGAACAGGTACGTGGTGCCCGGGTCGCTGAGCTGCTGGGCCCAGAACTCGTCCTGCGACGTCTTCTCCCCGTACAGCTCGTCGAAATCCTGCTGCGGTGTCTCCTTCCCCGTCTCGCCGTACAACATCCACTCCACGTACGTGGCCATCGCCTCGTTGATGAAGATGTCGCGCCAGTCACGAAGAGTCACCGTGTCGCCGAGCCACTGATGGGAGAGCTCGTGGAACTCGGTCTCGTCATACCCGACCTCACGCCGGTCATAGACGGGCCGACCGAGTGTCTCGATGCCACCCCAGTTCAGATAGATCGCGGACATCACGCCCCCGAGGGCGTCTACGGGATAACGGCCGAGGTGACGCTCGAGCATCGGGATCGCGGCCTGCGACTTCTTCAGCCAGTCCATCGCCCCCTTCGTATCCGGCAGGCCCTCGCTGACGGCGTACACGGCCGTCCGCTCGACCCCGTCGATCTGTACGGGGACCGTCTCCACGATGAACTGGCCGACCGTCAACATCGTGGTGTACGTGGGCGAGGGCGTGTCGGTCCGCCAGTGCCATACGTCCTCGCCGCTTCGCGTCGGGTCCGGGCCATGGCTGACCAGCATGCCGACGGAGATCGCCTCGACGTCCTTGGGCACGTGCACGGTGATGTCGTACGTCGCAGGATCGGATGGGTGGTCGTCCGACGGGAACCACACGGACGCTGCCTCGGGCTCTCCCGCGATGAGGGTCTCTCGACCGTTCCAGTACACCGGGCTGGCCTTGTCAGGGAACGTCACGCCGGCGAGGCTTCCGGAGTAGGTCACGCGGATGTCGAGGAGCTTGCCCGCAGGCGTCGTCGGGATGCCGGCGACGGTCGGGAGCCTCACGGCCAGGTCGGACCCTTGCTGCGTGAACTCCGCCGTCGCCCCGTCGACCTCCACGTCGACCACGGCGAGCTTGAGGTCGAGGTGGACGACGTCGAGCGCCTGTGTCGTCCTCAGCGTCACGACGGTCGTCCCGCTCAGGAAAGCGGACGCGAGCTGGTCGTACGTGATGTCGACGGCGTACGAGAGGGCGTCGTAGCCCGACCCACCGGCGTCCGGGTAGTACGGGTCCCCAATACCTGCCCTCGCAGGGACGTACGCACGCCCGACGATCAGGGCCACGACGAGTGCCAGGCTGAGAACGAGCGCCATCGCCAGCCAGCCGAGCCGC
Source organism: Propionibacteriaceae bacterium (assembly GCA_003153855.1). Lineage (GTDB taxonomy): Bacteria > Actinomycetota > Actinomycetes > Propionibacteriales > Propionibacteriaceae > Fen-668. The sequence goes on along the minus strand of PMBM01000093.1, from coordinate 28,628 downwards.
TGGGCCACCCGCCGTCCGGTCCTGTCCCGGCTAGCGTTCGACATGCGCCAGGCTCCTCAGCCCCCGTTCGATGTGCCAGGAAGCGAACGCGGAGACGAGGCCCGATGCCGTCCGCTGGACGCTCGGCGACGACTTCGACACCCCGTCCCAGTCACCCGACAACAGCGCCCCGAGATGGGCCGCTGTGGAGATGTCGATGCGTGATGATCCGGATGGCCGGCACGCCAGGCAGACCATGCCGCCGGTGCTCGGGTTGAAGAACTCCAGACGGTCCTTGCCGCCGCACAGCGCGCACTCGCTCAGCGACGGGGCGTAGCCGGCGATCGCGAGGGCACGAAGGAGGTACGAGTCGAGGATCTGCGCGCTCGGACGGTCGTCTCCCGTCCCCAGCGCACGCAGCGCTCCCACCAGCAGCAGGTAGTGCTGGACGGCCGGCTCGCCCTCCTCGCCGACCAGCCTGTCCGCCGCCTCGAGCATCGCGTTCCCCGCCGTGTACCGGGGGTAGTCGCTCATGAGCGGTTCCCCGAACGCGTCCATGCTCACCACCTGGGCGACGATGTCGAGGCNNTCGGCCTCGCCCAGCTTGTGGGTGCGTAGGACAACCGCCTCATCGTTGTACGTCGGCACGGTTTCCTCCTCGATCCCGACCATTGTCACTGGTCACGCTGGATTCGGGAAGATCACCACGCCCTCGGGAATACCTGGGGACGGCGACGCCTTGCAGCCCAAGGAGTACGAACGCGGGAGAGCACGTGGCGAGCACGGACAGAACAGGTATCGGCCTTCGATCGGCGCGAGGACCGCTCCTGCTTGCCATGATGCTGTCGACGGGGCTTGTCGCGATCGACTCGACGGTCATCGCCACCGCCGTGCAGTCGATCGTCGCCGGCATCGGCGGNNTGGCTGTTCTCCGTGTACATGCTGGCGTCGGCGGTCACCGTGCCCCTGTACGCGAAGCTCGCCGACACCATCGGCCGCAAGCCGATCATGCTGTTCGGGATCGGCGCGTTCCTTCTCGGCTCCGTGTTGGCCTCAGCCGCCTGGAGCATGCCGAGCCTCATCGCGTTCCGCGCGATCCAGGGCCTGGGAGCCGGCGCCGTGCTGCCGATGGCGATCACGATGGTCGGCGACATGTACACGCTCGAGGAGCGCGCTCGTGTCCAGGGCTACATGGCCAGCGTATGGGCGATCTCGGCCGTCGTCGGTCCGACCCTGGGCGGCGTCTTCGCGCAGCTCAACCTCTGGCGCGGCATCTTCCTCATCAACATCCCGCTCTGCCTGGCCGCGGGCTGGATGATCTGGACCCGGTTCCAGGAGAAGGTCGAGAGACGGTCGCATCGGATCGACTACGCGGGCGCGACCCTGTTCACCCTCGCCTTGACGCTGCTCATCCTCGGCGTGCTCGAGGGTGGCCATGCCTGGGGCTGGGCCTCGGTGCCGAGCGTCGGCGTGCTGGGAGGCGGCGCACTCCTACTCGTCGCCTTCGTCGTCGTGGAGCGCAGGGCGGCCGAACCCGTCCTGCCGTTCGCTCTCCTCGGACGACGCCTGCTGCTGTCGACGAACCTCCTCGGGTTCTGTGTGGGCGCGGGGCTCATCGGTCTGACGGAGTTCGTCCCGACGTTCCTCTCGGTCACGACGGGTGCGGCCCCGATCGTCGCCGGACTGGCACTGGGCGCCCTCACCATCGGCTGGCCGATCGCGGCCACGCTCGCGGGCCGGGCGTACCTCCGTTTCGGTTTCCGCTCTACGGCGGTCTTCGGCGGAGTCGTGCTCGTGCTGGGGACGGCCGCGCTGAGCGTGTCGACGCGGTACCCGTCGATCCCGCTCGTCGCCGGCATCTGCTTCGTCATCGGCGCCGGGTTCGGGTTCTCGGCCGTGACGACGCTCGTCGCGGCGCAGTCCAGCGTCTCGTGGGAGGAACGCGGGGTGGTCACGGGCACCCAGATGCTGTTCAGGTCAGTCGGTCAGGCGCTGGGTGCAGCCGTCCTCGGCGCCGTCGCGAACGGCGTGATCGCCGCGCACGGCGGCGACGAGCAGAACCGCGCCACCATGACCGCGGCCGCCACCTCGGTGTTCCTCGCTGCCACCTGCGTCGCCGTACTGCTGCTGACAGCGGCCCTCTCGATGCCGAAGCGGGCCGCCAGCATTGCGTCGCCGCAGCCGCGCGAGACGACTGCCGAGGTGAGCTGAGCCTTCGTCAGGCTCAGGGAACGTGCGCAGCGGTATCGTCGCGTCGTGTCCTCGACTCCCCCGCGTCCCCCGGTACCCCACCCGTCCGGAGCTCGGCCGCCGGAGATCCCCCGCGATCTCCTCCCCCGGCACGTGGCGATCGTCATGGACGGGAACGGCCGGTGGGCGAAGGCCCGCGGACTCCGTCGCACCGAGGGGCACGCCCGCGGAGAGGACGCCCTGTTCGACGTCATCGAGGGCGCGATCGAGCTGGGGATCCCGTACCTGTCCGCTTACGCGTTCTCGACGGAGAACTGGAAGCGCTCCCCCGACGAGGTCCGCTGGCTCATGGGCTTCAACCGGGACGTCATCCACCGCCGCCGCGACCAGCTCGACGCACTCGGCGTACGGATCCGCTGGGCCGGACGCCGGCCACGGCTCTGGGGCTCGGTCATCCGCGAGCTGGAGAGCGCCGAGAAACAGTCCGAGAACAACACCACGCTGACCCTGCAGTTCTGCGTGAACTACGGAGGGCGCGCGGAGATCATCGACGCGGTACGGAAGGTGGCCCAGCTCGCCAAGGAGGGCAAGCTGGATCCCTCACGGATCACCGAGGAGCGCTTCCGGCACTTCCTCGACGAGCCGGACATCCCCGACGTCGACCTGTTCTGGCGCTCCAGCGGCGAGCAGCGCTCGAGCAACTTCCTGCTCTGGCAGGCCGCGTACGCCGAGTTCGTCTTCTCCGACACCCTGTGGCCCGACGTCGACAGGCGAGATCTCTGGCGCGCCGTCGAGACCTACGCACGTCGTGACCGCCGCTTCGGCGGCGCCGTGGAGAACACCGTTCCAGCCTGAGCATGGATGCTGAGCCGTGGCAGTGCACTGCCAATGAATCGGTTCAACATCGCATCCCGGGCGCCTTGCACTCGCGCTCTCGGCGTGACAGACTTCCGCTCGGGAAGCGTTTTCCCGACAACCGGATGAAACAGGACTGCAATCCTTTGCATCGCCTTGACCGTGCGTGGAGCCGAACGTAGCGTGACGGTCGTTGAGCAAGACATGTATCACGTGCAAGACCTCGACACCACGACTCAAGGCCGCCAGCAAGAGGCTCCCGCAGAGGGTCGACCAGGGTCTAGGTTGGTTTGAAGCCCCCTAGCGGGCGCGCAGTTTCGCTGTACATCGCCGTACGGTCCGGGCTCCGGCCGCCGCACACGGTCAGCGTTTCCCGCGAGGCCGTTGGGGGTAGCGGAGCAAGGTCCCCTGAGAGAGCGGAATCCTTACGTGAGTGCACTCAATGAGCTGAGACAGCTGAAGGGGGCGAAGCAGGAAGGGACCGACAACAAGGCCGCCTTCGTCTTCCTCCTTCCCTGGCTCATCGGGCTCGTCGTCATCACCATCGGTCCCATGATCGCGTCGCTGTACCTGTCGTTCACCGACTACAGCCTGCTGGAAGCTCCCAACTGGATCGGCATCAAGAACTACCAGCGGATGATGACCGATCCCCGGCTGCTGAACTCGATCCGCGTGACTCTCACGTACGTCCTCGTGTCCACCCCGCTCCAGCTCGGTCTGGCTCTCGCGATCGCCGTCCTCCTGAACCGCGGCATGCGTGGCCTGGCGTTCTACCGGTCGGTCTTCTACCTGCCGAGCCTCATGGGATCGTCGGTGGCGATCGCGCTGCTGTGGCGCCAGATCTTCGGCACGGACGGCCTCGTCAACCAGGTCCTTCGCGGCCTCGGCTGGGCGAACCCCCCGGGCTGGATCGCCGACCCGAGCACGGCCCTCTACACGATCATCCTGCTCCACGTGTGGACCTTCGGCTCACCCATGATCATCTTCCTCGCCGGTCTGCGGCAGATCCCCGACATGTACTACGAGGCCGCCTCCGTGGACGGCGCGAGCAAGTGGACGCAGTTCTGGCAGATCACGATGCCGCTGCTGAGCCCGATCATCTTCTTCAACCTCGTGCTCCAGATCATCGGCGCGTTCCAGTCGTTCACCCAGGCGTTCATCGTCTCGGGAGGCAACGGCGGTCCCTCCGACTCGACGATGTTCTACACGCTCTACCTCTACCAACAGGGCTTCGCCAATCTCGACATGGGCTATGCAGCCGCAATGGCGTGGTTGCTCGTGCTGATCGTCGGCGCCTTCACGTTCCTCAACTTCTTCCTCTCCAAGTACTGGGTGTTCTACGATGACTGAAATCGCCAACCAGCCCACCGAACCTCAGGTGGCAGAAGTTGCCGCGGACGCGGTCCGCACTCCCGTCCGGAGCACCCGCAGGGCGAGGGCGTACAACCCCGTCACCTCGATCATCAAGCACGTCCTGCTGATCGCGGCGTCGTTCCTGATGGTCTATCCGCTCCTGTGGATGCTCATCAGCTCGTTCCGTCCCACCGACGAGATCTTCCGCGACACGAGCCTGATCCCGAAGGACCTCACGTTCGCGAACTACACGTACGGCTGGACTGCGCTCGACCAGCCCTTCAGCGGCTACCTGATCAACTCGGGGATCGTCGTCCTCGGCTGCATCCTCGGCAACGTGGTGTCGTGCTCCCTGGCGGCGTACGCGTTCGCGCGGCTGAAGTTCAAGGGTCGCACGATCATGTTCGGGATCATGCTGCTGACGATCATGATCCCCTACCACGTGGTGCTGATCCCGCAGTACATCCTGTTCCAGTCGTTCGGCTGGGTGAACACGTTCCTGCCNNTGCGGTCACTTCAACATCTTCTTCAGGATCATCCTGCCGTTGATGGTGCCGGCCGTCGCAACGACGACGATCTTCACGTTCATCTGGATGTGGAACGACTTCTTGAGCTCTCTGATCTACCTCATCGACCCGAAGCTGTACACGGTGCCGCTGGCGCTGCGTGCATTCCTCGACTCGTCCGGCTCGTCCAACTGGGGCGCCATGTTCGCCATGAGCATCGTCTCCCTGATCCCCGTGTTCCTCGCCTTCCTGTTCGGCCAGCGGTTCCTCCTCCGGGGCATCGCCACCACCGGCATCAAGTGAGCTACCCGAGGATCGCGTGATTCACTCGAAAGGAACCTTGTGACAACCCGCTATGCCGTCATTGGAACCGGCCATCGGTGCCAGATGTACTTCGACGCGATCGGGGGTGANNAGCGCATGGCGTCGGAGTACGGCTACGACCTGTCCGCCATCGTGACGGGCGGCCCCGACGAGCTCGAGGACATCCTCAAGCGGTCCGGAGCCGAGCGGGCCATCATCACGACGCCCGACTACAAGCACGCNNCACCAGATCGAGGCGGCGGTGAAGAGGACCGGGCGGAGCGTCGTCGTGACGTTCAACTACCGGTACTCGCCGCGCAACTCCGAGCTCAAGCGGGTCATCGCGTCGGGCGAGATCGGCGACGTGCTGTCGGTGACGTTCGAATGGGTGCTGGACACGGCCCACGGCGCGGACTACTTCCGCCGCTGGCACCGGGAGAAGGACAAGTCCGGCGGCCTGCTCATCCACAAGTCGAGCCACCACTTCGACCTCGTCAACTGGTGGCTGGCCGACGCCCCGACGCGGGTCTTCGCCTCGGGCGGCACCCGGTTCTACGGAGCCGAGAATGCCGACAAGCGCGGCCTGGCGCCACGCCCGAAGCGCGGTACGCACGACGGTGAGCACTCTCCGTTCGAGCTCGACCTCCGTACGGATCCCCGGCTCAAGGAGCTGTACCTCGACCAGGAGCAGTACGACGGCTACCTGCGCGACAAGGACGTCTTCGACACGGGCATCACCGCCGAGGACAACATGGCGGTGATCGCGGACTACCGAGGCGGTGCCACGCTGTCGTACGCGCTCAACGCTCACGCACCCTGGGAGGGCTACCACGTCGCGGTGAACGGCACCCTCGGACGGGCCGAGCTCGAGGTCGTCGAGCGCGTCGCCGTGCTCGTCGACAACGGCTCGCCGATCGTCGACCCGTCGTTCGTGGCCGACCACAGCGAGGGCGGCTCGCGCGTCCGTAGTGACCGGCTCATCGTCCAGAAGCACTGGGAGGTCGCGCACGAGATCCCGATCCCCGAGGGCGAGGGCGGTCACGGCGGTGGCGACGAGCTGCTGCTGAGCGACGTCTTCGTGGGCCCGAGCGACGACCCGCTGGGTCGCCCCTCGGACTGGGTCGACGGGATGCGCGCGATCGCGATCGGCATCTGCGCCAACATCTCCATGGCCGAAGGTCGCGCGGTGACTCCGGCGGAACTGGCCCTGCCGCTCGACCGCTGAGCCAGACTGTCCCCGTGATGAACGACGGGTACGACGAGTGGTACGACTACGTCCGCGCCCGTCCCTACGTGANNCGCCACGGGTCGTGGGGGTGTCCTCGGCCGACGGGATCACGACCACGGAGCTCGCATGGGACGTGGGTTTCGGGCCCGAGCTGCATGCGTGGTTCCTGCATCCGCAGGGTGTGGACCCGTCGACGTTGCCCGGGGTGCTCGACCTGCACTGCCACGCGGGGATCAAGTCGATCGGCGCCGAGCGGCTGCTGCCGGGGCCGGTCGGCAAGGCGTACCAGGACATGTACGAGGACGGCGTCGCCTTCGCCGCGTTGCTCGCAGCCCGCGGTGTGGCCGTACTCGCACCCGACACGTTCTCCTGGGGCTCGCGCCGGTTCGACTTCAGCCAGGCTCAGGGTCAGCTCGCTGATCTGGGGACGCTGCTCGCTGGTGTGGGAGTGTCGGGGAACGACCTTTACGACGGGATGGCCAAGCTGCACGAGCACCTGCTCGCCAAGCGTGCCGGCGCCATCGGCACGTCCTACGCAGGCATGGTCGCCCACGACGACCTCACCAGCCTCGCGGTCCTACGGTCGCTGACGAGCGGGCCGGTCAGCGTCACCGGGTTCTCGGGCGGCGGCGGTCGTGGGCCGACCCTGTCAGCCCTGGACCCCGGCATCGAGAAGGTGTCGATCGTGGCCATGATGGCGACGAACGAGTCGCTCGTCCCGGACCACCTCGACTGCCACTCGTGGCTGCTCAACACTCCCTGGCGTCACCGGACGCTGGACCTGCCCGAGATGGCAGCCAACCGTCGCGAGCACCGGCTCCACGTCGTCTACTGCGAGCAGGACGAGCTGTTCCCGATCGCCGGCATGAAGGCCGCCGACGCCGAGCTGACAAGGCTCTTCGCCGACGCGCCAGGATCGTACGAGGGCGTCTTCGTGCCCGGCCCCCACGGGATCAGCCGGGCGACCCACGAGCTGGTCGCCGACTTCCTCGTCTTCTGAGAGGGAGAGCACTCTTGCGCTGAGGGAGACTACCTCTGCGCGCTGGGAGAGCACCCCTGCTGCACAGATGCTCTCCTCGACCGCAAGGCTGCTCTCCGCCGGCGAAAAACTACTCTCCCCGCTGGTCAACGGGTGGGTGGGGTCCAGGTGGCCTTGGAGGAGCTGCTCGCCCAGGGGGCTCCCGCGTCGGCGTAGCCCTTGCCCTCGGCGAGACAGCGGAGCTGCCACGTGTCGATGTCCTGGACCACGGGGTAGCGGAAGTCGCCCTGGCCTCGCCAGTCGATGAACTGCTCATCGATGGCGACAGGATCCGGGGCTGTCTGCGTGGCCTCGAGCAGCGCCATGAAGCCGACGGTGTCGGAGAGCGGCACCAGGAGCGGTGCACCCGTTTCGCGGTGGTCGACGAGGTTCTCGAGCAGGTCCGTACGTTCCGTGTGCTCCATGTACCAGTCGGGGCCGATCTGCGCCGAGATGTCGTCGGTCGTGTACGTGAGGGTGACGCTCCCCTTCGTACCCACCAGCGTGATGGTCGGCTCCTCCTGAAGCGGCCCGCACAGTGTCAGGCTGACGTCGATCGGCACCCCGTCCGTACGGCGGATCTTCACCCAGCTCGTGTCGTCGGCCTCGATGTCGTGCGCGTGGTACAGCTCTGTCTCGATGGACGCGATCTGGCTGATGTCCCTCAGACCGACAAGGGCGAACGCGCTCGCGAACGAGTGCGCCAGCGGGTTCGTACAGACCCCGTCCGCCACCCGCTTGCCGTTCATCACGCGCTTGCCCGCCCACGCGGCGCGGCCGTAGTACGCGTTGTCGCGCAGCCACATGCCCCAGATCTGTACGTTCGTCAGCTCGCCGATGCCGCGAGCCAGCTCACGCACCCGCGCCAGCGCATCGGAGCCGAGCGCCTGGAAGCCGATCTGTACGGAGTGGCCACTCGCCTTCTCGGCCTCGAGCAGCAGCCAGAAGTCGTCGAGCGACGCCACGGGTGGCTTCTCGAGCATCACGTCGGCGCCTGCGGCGAGCGCCTCGCATGCGAGCGCGTAGTGCGTACCGATCGGCGTCGCGATGTTCACGATGTCGACCTCGTGGTTCGCGAGCAGCTCGGTCAACGTCGCGTACCACGGCACGTCACGTCCCTCGAGCGGTCCCGCGGGGTCCGCCGCGGCGACGAGCTCGACACGTCCTTGTCCCGCCAACCGGTCCACGCGCTCCAGATGGATCGCGCCGAATCCTCGAAGCCCCACCTGTGCGATCCGTACGACACCGCTCACATCACTGCCCCTGTCCGCCACGGAATGATCTCCTCGTTGCCGACGCCGAGGTCCTCGGACGCCGTGGGTCGGCCTGACGCTGTGGCGCAGATCAGGTCGAGCAGCTCCTCGCCGAGCTCGGCGATCGGCCGCCCGTCCAGTACCGGCCCGCAGTCGAGGTCGATGTCACCGGACAGGCGACGGGCGACGTCGGAGTTGGTCGCCAGCTTGAGCGTGGGCGTCGGCTTCGAGCCGAAGACCGAACCGCGGCCAGTGGTGAAGCACACGACGGTCGCTCCGCCCGAGATCATGCCCGTCACCGACACGGGGTCGTAGCCCGGCGTGTCCATCACGACCAGCCCCGACGACGGCACCCTCGCCCCGTAGTCGACGACCGCACTCACCGGAGCGGTCCCCGCTTTCGCGACCGCGCCCAGGGACTTCTCCACGATCGTCGTGATGCCGCCCGCCTTGTTGCCCGCCGACGGGTTCGCGTCGAGCGACGCGCCGTTGTCGGCCGCGTACGTCTCCCACCATGCGATCTTGTCGAGCAGCGCCGCAGCCACCGCAGGTCCCGTCGCGCGTGCCGCCAGCAGATGCTCGGCGCCGTAGATCTCGGGCATCTCCGCGAGGATCGCCGTGCCGCCCGCGGCCACGATGACGTCACTCGCGTAGCCGAGCACCGGGTTCGCCGTCAGCCCGGACCACGCGTCGGACCCGCCGCACTTCAGGCCGAGTACGAGCTCGCCGAGGCCGCACTCCGTACGTTCCACACCGATCCGGCTCGCGAGGTCCGTGACCAGCTCCACACCGTGCCGTACGGCCGCCTTCGTCCCGCCGACGTCCTGGATCGTGTACGAGACGGTCGGGATGTCCGTCACGCCGAGGTCGTCCAGGAACTGAGCCATGGTCAGCACCTCGCAGCCCAGTCCCACTACGACCAGCCCGCCGATGTTGGGGTGGGTCGCGTAGCCGACGAGCGTGCGCCGCAGGGTCTCCCACGCGGGACCCTTGGCCTCGAGACCGCAGCCCGAGCCGTGCGTGAGCGCCACCACACCGTCGACGCCGTCCGGCAGGTCGACGAGGTCGAACTGGCGGGCGATGTGCTGGGCCACCGTGGCCGAGCAGTTCACCGTCGTGAGCACGCCGATGTCGTTGCGGGTTCCCACTCGGCCGTCGGCGCGGCGGATGCCTCGGAACGTCCGTGGCCGGGATGCGGTCGGAGCCGTACCGGCATGCGTGTCCTCGGCGATCCGCGCGTCACGTGGCGGCATGGCCAGGTTGTGGGTGTGCACGTGACCACCCGGAGCCACGGCCTGCTCGAGCGACCCGATGATCTGCCCGTACTTGCGGACCAGCGACCCCGCCTCGAGACCACGCCGTGCGAGCTTGTGCCCAACCGGGATGTCGCCGGCGACGGTGACCGGCTCCTCCCCGGCGGCGCTCACCGTCTCGCCGGCGGCGAGCGGACGCAACGCGACGTACACGTCGTCGGTGGGGTGGAGCAGCAGCAGGTCGGCCACGCCTACGACTGCCTTGGCGGTGCGGTGGTGCCGCGGATGACGAGCGCTGTCGCCAGCACCTGCTCGACCGGCGTCGCGTCCGCATCCGCGAGGTAGCGGTCGAGAAGTGCGACGGCAGCCTCACCCGCTTCGAACCGGGGCACGTCGACCGTGGTGAGCGACGGCACGGCGAGCTGCGACAGCATCGTGTTGTCACAGCCGACCACCGACATGTCGCCCGGCACCTCGACACCGCGGGCACCGAAGCGACGCATGGCCCCGAGGGCGACGACATCGTTGTACGCGATGAGCGCAGTCGCCGGCGTGGCGAGTGTCAGGTCGGCCGCGGCCAAGCCGCCGTCGATCGTCGGCGCGACCGAGCCGAGCTCGTACAGGGTGACGCCGAGCTCAGCGGAACAACGCCTCAGCGACTCCGTACGCATGCCACCGGACCATGACAGGTTCGGCCCACCGGCGTACGCGACGTGGTTGTGCCCCAACGCGCGCAGGTTCACGAGAGCCTGCCGGACGCCTTCGGCGAAGTCGGCGGTCACGCTCCACCACCCGGGTGCCTGCCGGTGGATGAGCACGATGGGGATGTTGAGGTCGGTGGGAAGGTCCTCGATGGCGGACCGCGGGGACGCCAGGATGACCCCGTCGACCTGGCGTGCGAGGCTCCGCAGCGCGTCACCTTCGAGGCGGGCCTGCTCGTCGGTGTCCGCGACGAGGATCGCCTGCCGGCCCTCGCGGGCCCGCCGCTGGACACCCTTGATGATGTCGGCGAAGAAGGGGTTGGCCAGGTCCGGGACGATGATCCCGATGTTGCCGGAACGGCCCGTGATGAGTCGCCGGGCGGCGGGATTGGGGCTGTAGCCCAGACGGCGTGCTTCGGTCAGCACCTTGCGGCGGGTGGTCTCCGAGACGGCCCCCGCCTCGGAGAACGCTCGGGAGACGGTGGCGACCGACACCCCCGCCGCTCGAGCTACATCGCGGCTCGTCGACGTCATCGGCCCTCCCCAGGAATCACGTACGCAACGTTGCGCATTGCGTTTCGCAGATGCGTGTGTTCCCTATCGAACCCCGCGTGTGGGAAGGCGTCAAGCCGCGCGTAAACGTTTCCGTGGGTTTGCAGTGATATCCCTGCCAGGCGGCGTGGAAAGTGGTCCCACGCCGCCCGTCAGCGGATGATCAGGGCCGGATCCCGACGGGGTCGACGGCGCTCTCGCTCACCGGTATTGACATGAACGCCCGGTTCACCGCGCTGCAGACGGCACGCAGCGACGCTGTCACGATGCTGGGGTCGATCCCGACGCCCCAGTACACCTGCGCGCCCTCGTCACCGACGATCTCCGCCTCGACGTACGCCGCCGCCTTGGCCTCGCCACCCGGGGAGAGCGCGTGCTCCTGGTAGTCGAGGACCCGGACGTTGTACTCCAGCAGCTGGATCGCGTCGACGAACGCGGACAGAGGCCCGTTGCCCTCGCCCGTGAGCGTACGTTCCACTCCCCGGTCGCGGACCTTGGCGGTGATGGAGTAGCCGTTGCCGTTCGACACCGTCGTGCAGGTGACGAGCTCCAGCGGCTCGACGCTGCGGAGGTACTCGGTCGCGAAGATGTCGCCCATCGCCTCGCTCGTCACCTCGCCGCCCTCGGCGTCGGTGTGCTGCTGGACCACGCGCGAGAACTCGATCTGCAGGCGTCGCGGCAGGTCGAGGTGGTGGTCCGACTTCATGATGTACGCCATGCCGCCCTTGCCGGACTGGCTGTTGACGCGGATCACGGCCTCGTACGTACGGCCGACGTCGTGCGGGTCGATCGGCAGGTACGGAGCCTCCCAGGCCACCTCGTGCAGTCCGACGCGTTCAGCGGCCGCCTTCTTCTCGAGGTCCTCCAGACCCTTCTTGATCGCGTCCTGGTGGGAGCCCGAGAACGCGGTGTAGACCAGGTCGCCCGCGTACGGGTGACGGGGATGTACGGGCAGGCCGGTGCAGTACTCGACCGTACGGCGGACCTCGTCGATGTCGGAGAGGTCGACCTGCGGGTCGATGCCCTGGCTGAACAGGTTCAGGCCCAGCGTGACCAGGTCGACGTTCCCTGTGCGCTCGCCGTGGCCGAACAGGCAGCCTTCGACGCGGTCCGCGCCGGCCATCTGGCCCAGCTCGGTCGCCGCCACCGCAGTGCCGCGGTCGTTGTGAGGGTGCAGCGAGATCGCGACGTACGGACGGTTCTTCACGTGCCGGCCGAAGTACTCGATCTGGTCGGCGTACGTGTTCGGCGTGGAGCGCTCGACGGTCGCCGGCAGGTTGAGGATGATCTCGCGGTCCTCGCCCGGCTGCCAGATGTCCATGACCTCGTTGCAGATCTCGATGGCGAAGTCGGTCGGGGTCTGCGTGAAGATCTCCGGGCTGTACTGGTAGCCGAACTGCGTGTCCGCGAGGTACTTCTCGGCGTACTTCATGACCAGTCGCGTGCCGTTCTTCGCCATCTCGACGCACTCGGCCTCGGAGATGCGGAAGACGACGCGGCGGAACAGCTCGGCGGTCGCGTTGTACAGGTGGATGTTCGCGCGGTGCGCGCCGACCAGGCTCTCGGCCGTACGGGAGATGAGGTCCTCACGGGCCTGCGTCAGCACCGAGATCTGCACGTCCTCGGGGACCCGGTCCTCCGTGATGAGCTTGCGGACGAAGTCGAAGTCCGTCTGCGACGCCGACGGGAAGCCGATCTCGATCTCCTTGTAGCCCATGCCGACGAGCAGCTCGAACATCCGCAGCTTGCGGGACGGCGTCATGGGGTCGATGAGCGCCTGGTTGCCGTCGCGCAGGTCGGTGGACAGCCACCGCGGCGCGTGGGTGATCTTCCTCGCCGGCCACGTACGGTCGGGCAGGTCGATCGGTACGAAGGGGGTGTAGCGGTTGAAAGGCATGGGAGACGGCTGCTGTACGGGCAGCCCGATCTGCGGCGCGGTGCCGAAAGTGCTGGTCATGTCTGGATTCCTCGCTGGTCTGGGTGGGTGCCGACACGCAGCTACGCCGCAGCGAGGAGGCCGGCTTTAGTGGGCCTCGCTGCGGCAGCCAAGAAGGAGGGTCGCCCGCGACATGGCAGACACTCTAACCCAGCATCCTCAGAACTGCCATGACCTCTTCGAGAGGCCGTACCAGAAACCGTCGATGACGGAGGAGCTCTCGTGGTTCGTGCCGGCCGCTGCGCCGAGCGCCACGTACAGCGGGGCCCAGTGCTCTGTACGGGGATGCGCCTCGTGCGCTGCGGGCGCGGTGCGCTCGAAGTCGAGGATGCCCTCGATGTCGCGCGCTGCCAACGCCTCTGCCGCCCAGTGGTCGAACTCGCTCGATGCCGCGGGCGGGGTCCCGTTCGGGCCCTCCTGCGGGTGGAACCAGCGCAGGTTGTGCGTCGTGAAGCCGGACGTGACGATGAGTGTGCCCTCGTCCCTGAGCTCGGCGAGGCGCTCCCCCAGCCCGTACAGCTTGCGCGGGTCGAGCGTCGGCAGGCTCAGCTGCAGGACGGGCACGTCTGCCTCGGGGAACAGCTCGACCAGCGGGACGTACGCGCCGTGGTCGAGGCCGCGGCCGGGATCCTGCTGTACGGAGCCGCCGACGGCGCGAGCGACCTTCTGGGCGAGCTCCGGCGCCGGCGGGGCGTCGTAGGTGACCTGGTAGTAGCGATCCTCGAAGCCCCAGAAGTCGTAGATCAGCGGCGTGTGGGCCGTCGTCGACGAGATCATCGCGGGCGCGGCCTCCCAGTGCGCGGACACCACGAGGATGTCCTTGGGCTTCGGCAGGTCCGTTCCCCAGCTGCGCAGCTCGCGTGTCCACGTCGGGTCGTCCGCAAGGGGCGGCGCTCCGTGGGAGAGGTACAGGACAGGGGTCGTGGACATGTACCTCAGCATAGCCGTAGTTGACGATTAAACCATCTTGGGGTGTCAGCGCCGTGGCTAGAGTCTGCGGCATGCCTGTCGTCCTGCCAGCCGTCGCGTCCCATCTGACTGGGTCGCACCTCGTACTCGATCCGTTGACCGAGGCCGATGCCGCCGAGCTGGGCGTCGTCCTCCAGGCGCCCGAGGTGTACGCCCACGGCTACGTCATGCACCACCGGCCGACGTCGGACGAGGCGACGGAGTTCGCTCTGGCGCGCTTCGTCCACGCCACGCCCCCGAACGGTCTGGGCCACGGCCGGACCCCGTACGCGATCAGGCTCGGTGTCGGCCTCGGTGCTCTGCCCGCTGGGACGCTCGTTGGTACCAGCAGCCTGGGTGACTTCGACACGAGTCGCCAGTCCGCGCACCTGGGCTGGACCCTGTACGACCCGCGCGTCTGGTCGACCTACGTGAACCCCGAGGCCAAGCTCCTGCTGCTGACACACGCGTTCGAGACGCTCGGCTACGGACGCGTCAAGATCCAGACCGACCTGCTCAACACCCGTAGTCAGGCCGCGATCGCCAAGCTCGGAGCGGTACGAGAGGGCGTCCTGCGCCGTGAGGTCCCCCGTGAGGACGGTACGTGGCGGGACACGGTGGTCTTCGCGATCACGATCGACGACTGGCCGACAGTGAAGCAAGGCCTCGAGGCCCGTATCGTCTGAGGGCCGGCGACGTCAGTGCAGGAGATCCATGATCCAGGTGACCCCGGTCTGGTCGAGGACAAGCGCGCCAGCCACGATCAGGGACACGGCGACCGCGAGGACGATCGACAGCAGGGCGAGTCGATTCCGGAGAACTGCCGCGAGGAGCAGCAGCGGGAGGGCGACGAGTACGGCCCACGGCAGGAGCCCCCAGACGAAGTAGCCAGGGCCTTCCATGCCGAAGGAGTGCACGTGCTGCGGGGTCAGGAACGCGCCCGTGAGGAGCAGAGCGAGCGCAACGATCCAGACACCTCGCCTGACGCTCAGCCGCCGCATGACATCCAGTCTCGTGCCCGTCGGGGTCGCGTAAAGACGAAACTGCCGTTCTCCAGCAGTCAGAAGCCCAGGCGGTTCAGGTGCTTGGCGTCGCGCTGCCACTCCTTGAGCACCTTGATGTGGAGGTCGAGGTGGACGGGCATGCCGAGCAGCGCGGTGATCTGAGCCCGAGCCGCCGTGCCGACCTCCTTGAGGCGTACGCCCTGGTGGCCGATGAGGATGCCCTTCTGGGAGTCNNCGCTCGACGATCATCGACGCGAAGATCTCCATGAGCGGCTTGTTCTCCGGGCGGTCCGCCCGCAGCCGCATCTCGTCGATGATCACGGTGATCGAGTGCGGAAGCTCGTCTCGTACGCCCTCGAGCACCGACTCGCGGATCAGCTCCGCGATCCGCATCTCCTGGGGCTCGTCGGTGACGATGTCGTCCGGGTAGTAGGCCGGTCCTTCAGGCAGCAGCGAGCACAGCAGGTCGGTGACCAGCTCCACCTGCTCGCCGGTGACCGCCGACACCGGGATGATGTGTTCCCACCGGATCCCCGTGCTCTCCTCGAGGTTGTGGATCTCCTGAAGGTGGTTGCGCAGCCGCGACTTGCTCACGAGGTCGGACTTCGTCGCCAGCGCGACCAGCTTGGGGCGCTGCGGCAGTGCGGCGACGGCGTTGACGATGAACGTGTCGCCAGGGCCGATGTGCTGGTTGGCCGGGAGGCAGACGGCGACGACGTCGACCTCGGTCCACGTGTCCCNNGTGTTGAGCCTCTCCCCCAGCAGCGTCCGGGGCCTGTGCAGCCCGGGGGTGTCGACGAGGACGAGCTGCGCGTCCTCGCGGGTGATGATCCCGCGCACGGTGTGACGGGTCGTCTGAGGCTTCGACGAGGCGATCGCGATCTTCTCGCCGACGATGGCGTTCGTCAGCGTCGACTTTCCGGCGTTGGGACGGCCCACGAAGCAGGCGAATCCAGAGTGGTGGGTCATGCCGGACTCTCTTCTGCGGCCTGTCGGGCCAGTTGGGTGGCGGCATCGGCCGCAGGGTCGTCGGTCTCGGACTCGAGCCGTACGAGGACGGTGCCGATCTGGTTCCGGCGCCCGATCGGGCGATCGGCGATGAGCTCGAGGCCCTCCCAGTGGACGATCGAGCCCGGGATCGGCACCTTGTTGAGCTGCTTGGCCATGATCCCGCCGACCGAGTCGACGTCGTCGTCGTCGAGCTCCTTGTCGAACAGCTCGCCGAGGTCGTCCAACGACAGCCGGGAGACGACCCGGTAGTAGCCCTCGGACAGCTCCGTGATCGGCGCCACCTCGTCGTCGTACTCGTCGACGATCTCGCCGACGATCTCCTCGAGGATGTCCTCGATGGTCGCGATCCCGGCCGTGCCGCCGAACTCGTCGACGACGACCACGATGTGGCTGCGGTGGAGCTGCATCTCGCGGAGCAGGTCGTCGACCGGCTTCGAGTCCGGGCAGAACGTGGCGGGCCGCATGATCGAGGTGACGACCTCGGACGTCTGGGCGCCCGGGTTGTCGTACACGCGCTTCATGACGTCCTTGAGGTAGACGAACCCGACGATGTCGTCGAGCCCGCCCGTACCGACCACCGGGATCCTGCTGAACCCGGAACGGAGGGCCAGGGAGGTCGCCTGGCGCAGCGTCTTCTGCGCCTCGATGAAGATCACGTCGGGGCGGGGCACCATGACCTGCTTGACGATCGTGTCGCTGAGGTCGAAGACGGAGTGGATCATCCGCCGTTCCTCGGCCTCGATCTGGTTCGAGGCCTCGGCGCGATCGACGTACTCCCGCAGCTCGTCCTCGGAGGCGAACGGGCCGTCGGGGAAACCGCGTCCCGGCGTGATGACGTTGCCGACGACGATCATGATCTGCGGCGCGAAGAACAGGACGGTCGTGAGCAGGCTCATGAGCCGGCCCGTACGCAGCGTCACGTCGGTCGCGTGCTGACGGCCGAGCGTACGGCCGCCCACCGTCGCGACGATGAACAGCACGACCACGGAGATCAGCGCCGTGATGAGCAGGGCTGCCGTGATCGAGGTGAACGCACTGAACGCCCAGCTGGCGATCGTCGCCACAGCGAGGGTCTCGAACGTCAGGACGAGGAACTCGGCCGTCGCGCGCGTCGGCGCCGGGTCAGCG
The DNA here is from genome assembly GCA_003153855.1 of Propionibacteriaceae bacterium. Lineage (GTDB taxonomy): Bacteria > Actinomycetota > Actinomycetes > Propionibacteriales > Propionibacteriaceae > Fen-668. The sequence goes on along the minus strand of PMBM01000093.1, from coordinate 11,410 downwards.
AGGATCTGCTCGACCCGCGCTGCACCTTCGACGCCCTCTTCGACAAGGTGCTTCGCCCGACCGCGGCTCATCGTCGCGTACGCCGCGTCGATCATCGCGAACACCGCCGCGCACAGGACGAAGACGATGGTGAGGCCGATCACTAGCCACTCGCTCACGTGGACGCGTCACTCGCTTAGGTCGACAGTTGCTTTCCAGGCGCAGTCTAGCGATGACTGTGCCCCTGACGCCGTGCGCTCAGGCGCGGACGACCTTGCGAGCGTTCCAGGCGGCGATGATCTGGTCGTTGAGACCGAACATCACCGCCTTCTCCTCGGGCTCGGCGTGGTCGAAACCGAGCAGGTGAAGAACGCCGTGCACCAGCAGGTACTCGGCCTCCTCGTCGGTCGTACGGCCGTTGTCCGCGGCCTGCTTCGCCGTCACCGAGGGGCACAGCACGATGTCGCCGAGCAGCCCGAGCGGCGGCTCCTCGTCGTCCTTCGGCGGACGCAGCTCGTCCATCGGGAAGCTCAGCACGTCGGTCGGGCCGGGCTCGTCCATGAACCGCAGGTGGTAGTCGGTCATGGTCGTCTCGTCGACGAGCATGATCGACACCTCGGCCTGCGGGTGGATCCGGAGGCGGTCGAGCGCGAACCGGGTCAGCGCCACGAGGCCGAGCTCGTCGGCCTCGATGCCCGACTCGTTGTTGATGTCGATCATCACGATCTCCTGATGGGGGGAAGCTCGGCCTCGTACCGGTCGTACGCCGCGACGATCTTTCCGACGAGCTGATGGCGTACGACGTCGTGGCTGGTCAGCTGGCAGAACGCGACGTCGCCGACGCCGTCGAGCACCTTCTGCACCTCACGCAGTCCCGACCGCTGGCCGTTGGGCAGGTCGACCTGCGTCACGTCGCCGGTGACGACCATCGTCGACCCGAACCCGAGCCGTGTCAGGAACATCTTCATCTGCTCGGCCGACGTGTTCTGTGCCTCGTCGAGGATGATGAACGCGTCATTAAGGGTCCGGCCACGCATGTACGCGAGGGGCGCGACCTCGATGGTGCCGGCGGTCAGCAGCCGCGGTACGGAGTCGGGGTCGACCATGTCGTGGAGCGCGTCGTACAGAGGCCGCAGGTACGGGTCGATCTTGTCGTTGAGCGTGCCGGGCAGGAAGCCGAGCCGCTCCCCCGCTTCGATGGCCGGCCGCGTGAGGATGATGCGGTTGACCCGATGGTCCTGCAGGGCCGCCACGGCCTTGGCCATCGCCAGGTAGGTCTTGCCCGTACCAGCGGGTCCGATCCCGAAGACGACGGTGTGCGCATCGATGGCGTCCACGTACCGCTTCTGGTTCAGCGTCTTCGGACGGATCGTCTTGCCGCGGCTCGACAGGATGTTCTGGGTGAGCACCTCGGCGGGACGCAGCTCGCCGGCCTCGGCCGTCATGCCCACGACGCGTTCCACGTCGGAGGCCGACAGACCCTGACCGGTACGGATGATGGTGACCAGCTCCGTGAGCACTTCGGCGGCATGCGCCACAGCGATCGGCGATCCCGAGAGCGTCACTTCGTTGCCGCGGACGTGGATGTCCGCGGCGAGGTCCCGTTCCAGGATGCGGAGGTACTCGTCGCGCGGACCCAGGACGTTGACCATGCTGATCGACGCGGGGATGCTCATCCGTCGCTCAGCGGCGGGGCCTGTGGCTGCCTGATCTGTGATGGTTCTCCCTCTCGCGGTCGTACGACCCGTACATCCTAGGGTGGGCCTCCGAATCCCGGACACCCATTTCGTCAGGGGCCGACGGTGGCGAAGCGGTCCGTCGCCGCGACCAGCTGTGAGGCGATCTCGGGCTCCGTCGCTGCGTGGCCGGAGAGCACGACGTGGAGGTCGGCCTCGGGCCAGGCCGCCGACAGGTCGTACGCGTTGCGCACCGGGCAGCACATGTCGTACTGGCCGTGGACGATGACGGCCGGGATGTGCCGGATCCTGCCGATGTCCTCGAGCAGCTGGTCGGGGCGGAAGAAGCCTGCGTGGGTGAAGTAGTGGTTCTCGATGCGTGCGAAGGCGACCGCGTAGGCCGCGTCCTGCGCCTCGGCGACGATCTCCTGGTCGGTCACGAGCTTCACCGTCGCGTTCTCCCACGTCGTCCAGGCGATGCCTGCCGGTGTGTGGATCGCGGGATCGGGGTTGAACAGGAGCTCGTGGTAGCGCGAGATGTTGTCGTTGCCTGGTGAGCCGACGTGGAGGTGGCTTCGCGCCTCGCCACCGAGCGGCTTGACGAAGACGGACCACCACTCGGGCCGTACGAGTCCGGCGGGCCCGTTGTAGAACCAGTCGAGCTCCCAGCGCCGGAGCATGAAGATGCCGCGCAGGACGAGCTCCGTGACCCGGTCGGGGTGGGTCTCGGCGTACGCGAGGGCAAAGGCGCTTCCCCACGACCCGCCGAAGACCTGCCAGCGCTGGATACCCAGCGACGTACGGAGCTTCTCGACGTCGGAGACGAGGTTCCAGGTCGTGTTGGTGCTCAGGTCCGCTGCCGGGGCGGACGCGTGGGGCGTGGAGCGCCCGCACCCACGCTGGTCGAACAGGATGATGCGGTACTTCGCCGGGTCGAAGAACCGACGCATCCCGGCGCTGCATCCTCCGCCAGGACCGCCGTGCAGGACGACGACGGGCTTGCCGTCAGGGCAGCCGCACTCCTCCCAGTACAGGCTGTGGCCGTCACCGACGTCGAGCATGCCCGAGTCGTACGGCTCGATGGGTGGGTACGGGGTAGACCCACCACCACTCACTCCCCGGAGGGGGTCACGCAAGATCGTCGTCCTCGCTGGGGTCGATGATGTGCATTGCGGCTTCCTCGGCCGCGGCGGCGCCGCCGTCGATGCCGACGTCCTCGCCGAGCGTGTCGGCCTCTCCTTCTACGCCGTCATAACCGTGCTTGGAGTCGACGAGCCGCCCTGCGCGACGGTTGCCCACCTCACGGTCCTCCTCAGGGTCGTCTCGCCAGTCGGTCTCGTCGGGCGTCGGCTCGGGAAGCTCAGCGGCGAGCTTCTGATCGAGGCTCTCGCCCCGATGCATCTCAGCGGGAGTGTTGCCGAAGCCCTCGGCGGCGGACCAGTGCTCGGGGGTGGTGTAGCCCTCGTCGAGGACATCACCCACCCCTCGGTCGACGAGCGTCTCGTCGGCTTGCATCTGATCGAGCTGCTCCGACTCGTCCGGCATGTAGTCGAGTTCGGTATCCATAGTTCGATCCTGCCACGAACAGCGGACAGGTACAGGGATCAACCCCCTTCGACGTACCATGCCGCGGTGACCGCCGAAGCCAGGACGCCCGTGACACCGCTGCAGCAACCGACGAAGCAGCGCCTGTACGACATCGTGCTCGCCCTGTTCTGCTCGCTCCTCCTGGTGTCGAACATCGGTGCGACGAAGCTCATCGCGTTCGGGCCGAGCCTCTCGCTGTTCGGCTTCCCGGTGCTCCCCATCGTCACCGACGGCGGCGCGTTCCTCTTCCCCCTCACGTACATCCTGGGCGACCTGCTCGCCGAGGTCTACGGGATGAGGCTGGCTCGGCGGGCGATCATCCTCGGCTTCGCGATCGCGCTCCTCGCCTCGGTGACGTTCCTGGTCGTCGACTCCGCACCAGCGGCCCCGGGATGGGACCTCGGCAACGCGTGGCACGCCGTTCTCGGGTTCGTACCCCGCATCGTCGCCGCCAGCCTCTGCGGCTTCCTGGCCGGACAGTTCCTCAACGCGTACGTCGTCGTGCGCCTGCGCGACCGCGCCCGTCCGGGATCCCTGTGGTGGCGGCTGGTGTCGAGCACGCTCGTCGGTGAGCTGGCCGACACCTCGATCTTCTGCACCATCGCGTTCGGCGGTCTCATCGGCGTCGGCACGATGGTCAACTACATCCTCGTCGGCTACGTCTGGAAGGTCGGGGTCGAGGTGGTCATGCTGCCGGTCACACTGCGGGTGATCCCGATCGTGCGCAGGCACGAGGGCTACCCGGTCCCCGGCGCCCGCACAACCCTTGGAGCTCCCGCACAACCGTTGTGACCAGGTTTCCGCGCCACAAAGGGTGTGCGCGTCGGGGCCTCAGCCCGACTGGTACATCCCCAGCCAGTCACGCCGGAGCTCGGCGAAGCGGCCTTGGGAGATGCTGTCGCGGATGTCGTCGACGAGCTTCACGGTGAACCACTCGTTGTGGATCGTCGCCAGCGTGGAGGCGAGCATCTCCTTGGCCTTGAACAGGTGGTGGAGGTACGCCCTCGAGTAGTGCGTACAGGTGTAGCAGGCGCAGCCGTCCTCGAGCGGGCCGAAGTCGCGCCGGTACGGAGCCGTGTTGACGTTGTAGCGGCCGCGATGGGTGTAGATCGCGGCGTTCCGCGCTACCCGCGACGGGTTGACGCAGTCGAACGTGTCCGCGCCCGCGGCGATGCCGGCGAACACGTCGTCGGGCTCGGAGATGCCCAGCAGGTGGCGCGGCTTGTCCTCTGGCAGCGACTCGGACACCCAGCCGACGATCGTGCCGAGGTTCTCCTTCTCGAGCGCGCCGCCGATCCCGTACCCGTCGAACCGATGCCCGTCGACCTCGAGCGCCGCGAGGCCGGTCGCGGCCTGACGGCGCAGGTCCTCGTACTGCGCACCCTGAACCACGCCGAACAGCGCCTGGTAGGGGCGATGGCTGCGCTGCTCCGTCAGCCGACCGTGCTCCGCAATGCACCGTGCGGCCCAGGCGTGGGTGCGCTGCACCGACTGCTCCTGGTAGTCGCGGGTGTTCATGAGCGTCGTCAGCTCGTCGAACGCGAAGATGATGTCGGCGCCCAGCTCGTGCTGGATCCGCATGCTCACCTCAGGTGTGAACCGGTGCGTGTCGCCGTTGAGGTACGACGTGAACGTCACCCCGTCGTCGTCGACCTGCGCGAGGCGCGTGGACCCTTCGGCGATGACGTCGTCGTCGGGGACAGCCATGTCCATCGCAAGGACCTTCTTGAAGCCCACGCCCAGGCTCATCACCTGGAAACCGCCCGAGTCCGTGAACGTCGGGCCGGGCCAGTTCATGAACCGTCCGAGTCCCCCCGCGGCGTCGACGATGTCCGAGCCGGGCTGCAGGAACAGGTGGTACGCGTTGGCGAGGACGGCCTGCGCGCCGAGGTCCTCGACCGACTCGGGCAGGACGGCCTTCACGGTGGCCTTCGTTCCGACGACGACGAAGGCGGGCGTACGGATCGTGCCGTGCGGGGTGGTGATGACGCCTGTCCGGCCGAGCCCGCTGTCGATGCGCGCGCCGACCTCGAACCCGAAGGTCACCGGGCGTGTCCTTCGAGGTCTGCGAGCAGCCTCAGCTGGGCCACGGCGACAGCGCCGGCCGTGACCGTACGGAGCACTGTGTCGGCGATGAGGATCTCTCTCGCGCCGGCGGCCTCGAACGCCGCGAGCTCCTCCGGGGCGATGCCGCCCTCCGGGCCCACCACGAGGACGATCTCGGTCCTCGGCGGCCGCACCGACGCGACCGTCACGGACGCTCCCTCGTGCAGCACGTACGCCGCTGGGGCGGCCGCCAACCGTGCCGCCACCTGGGCCGTGGTCGCGAGCGGCGTGATCACCGGGACCGTCAGCCGCCGGGACTGCTTGGCGGCTTCTCGCGCCACGGCCTGCCACCTGGCGAGCGACTTGTCGCCGCGTTCACCCGACCACCGGACGATCGAGCGCGACGCCTGCCACGGGACGATCTCGTCGACGCCGATCTCGGTGAGCAGGTCCACCGCCTGCTCCGCGCGCTCGTTCTTCGGGAGGGCCTGTACGCACACGATCCGCGGCGTCGGGGCGGCTGCCGAGAGGACCTCGGCGACCTGGATGTCGAGCCCGTCCTTGCGTACAGCCACGACTGGTCCGCGAACCCCTCGACCCTCGCCGTTGGTCACCGTGACGACCTCGCCGAGACCGATCCTGCGTACGACCGCGGCGTGGCGCCCCTCCGGACCGCCGAGGGTCACGACGGAGCCGAGCTGGACGTGATCGTCCAGGGCGGCGACGAAGAACCCGTCGCTCACCCGCTGAACGTCTCTTTGAGCCAGTTGACGAAGCCGCTCTTGGAGCCGGCCCGGTGGAGGTGGGCCTCCGGCTTGGTCTCCTCGCGCAGCTCGGCCAGCTGTCGCAGCAGCTCGACCTGCTCGTCGCTCAGCTTCGTCGGCGTCTGGACCAGCACGGTCACGCCCATGTCGCCGCGCCCGGCGCCGCGCAGGCGCGGGATGCCCTTGTCCTTGACAGTGATCCGGGTGCCCGACTGGGTCCCCGGGGGGACCTCGATCAGCACCGACTGCTCGTCGGCCGGCTTGTCGTCACGCTCGGCCTCGAGCGTGGCGAGCGTGACCTCGGTGCCGAGCGCGGCCGCAGTCATCGGGAGCCGTACGACCACCTCCAGGTCGTCGCCCTTGCGGGTGAACGTCTCGTGCGCCTCGACGCCGAGCTCCACGTACAGGTCGCCGGCAGGTCCGCCGCCGGGGCCGACCTCGCCCTGAGCCTCGAGGTGGATCCGGTTGCCGGTCGAGACACCAGCGGGGATCTTCACGTTGATGGTCCTGCTGGCGCGCACGCGGCCCTCGCCGGAGCACTCGCCGCACGGGTTCGGGATGGTCGTCCCGTAGCCGCGGCACGTGGGGCACGGCTGTGTCGTACGGATGTCGCCGATGAAGGAACGCTGCACCTGCGTGATCTCGCCGTGGCCCTGGCACGTACGGCAGGTGACCGGGTCGCCGCCGGCCGAGCCGGACCCGTGGCAGACGTGACAGACGACAGCCGTGTCGACGGACAGCGGCTTCGTGACGCCGAACGCCGCCTCGGCGAGCGTCAGCCGGAGCCGTACGAGCGCGTCCTGACCCCGCTGTACGCGCGACCGCGGCCCGCGGGACGCGCCGCCGCCGAACATCGCGTCGACGAGGTTCGTGAAGTCGAACGAGCCCCCGAACCCGCCCATGTTCCCCATGCCGCCGAAGCCGCCCGCGGCGCCACGGCCCATCGGGTCGCCGCCACGGTCGTACAGGTCACGCTTGTTCGCGTCGCTGAGGACCTCGTACGCCTCACCGATCTGCTTGAAACGCTCGGCGGAGTCCGGTTCTGAGGCGACATCGGGGTGGTAGCGCATCGCGAGCTTGCGGTACGCCTTCTTGATCTGGTCGGCCGTCGCATCGCGCGGCACGCCCAGCGTCTCGTAGTAGTCGGTCACAGGTCAGTCATCCTTCGGCCAGGAAACGGCCAACGTAGCGGGCAACGGCCCTCACCGACGCCATCGTCGAGGGGTAGTTCATGCGGGTGGGGCCAACGACCCCCAGGGTGGCCCAGACGTCGTCGGGCATCCCGTAGCCGCTGGCGACCACGGACGTCGACTGCAGCCCGACGTGCTCGTTCTCGTGACCGATCCGTACGGTCACGTCGTTACGTGCCTCGCCCAGCAGCCGGAGCAGCACGACCTGCTCCTCGAGCGCCTCGAGGACGGGCTCCATCGCGGCGTGGAAGTCGTCGCCGAAGCGCGCCACGTTCTGCACGCCGCCCACGACGACCCTGGTCGTCGGGTCGGCGGCCAGCAACGCGGTGACCGCGTTGACGACGGGAGGCAGGACCGTGTCCGAGGCCGAGTCGCGGACCAGCTCGTTCAGCGCGCGCACGGCTTGGGCGGACGTCAGGTTGCGTACGGCGGCTCCGATCCGTACGGCGGCCGCCTCGACGTCCGCATCGGGCGTCTCGACCGGCAGCTCGACGTGAGCCTGCGTGATGCGGCCCGTGGACGTCACGAGCAGCAGGAGCGCGCGGTCGGGGTGGAGCCGGATGACGTCGATGTGGCGGATCACGGCCGTCGACACGATCGGGTATTGGACGATCGCGACCTGGGACGTGATCTGTGCGAGCAGGCGGACCGTACGGGAGACGACGTCGTCGAGATCGGCTGCGCCGCCGAGGAAGGTCGAGATCGCGCGCTTCTCGGGGAGCGACAACGGCTTCACCGTCGTGAGCCGGTCGACGAACAGGCGGTAGCCCTTGTCGGTGGGGATGCGCCCGGCGGAGGTGTGCGGCTGGGTGAGGTAACCCTCCTCCTCCAGCGACGCCATGTCGTTGCGGATCGTCGCGGGCGACACATCGAGCCGGTAACGCTCGACGAGAGCCTTCGAACCGACCGGCTCGGAGTTCTCGACGTAGTCGGTGATGATCGCTCGGAGGACGGCGAGCTTGCGTTCGTCGAGCATCTCCACCTCCTCGCGACTGGCACTCGGCTTCTGAGAGTGCCAAGTCTAGCCTTGTCCTGCCGCCGCTCCGGCATCGAAAGGCGCGCGTCCGCTCCTGGGTAGGTTGTGACCATGAACTCCGACGGTCAGCCGCTGCCGATCTCCTGGCGCTCGGTACGCGACGGTGTGTACGTGACGACGCTCGAACCCGCCGGCGCGAACTGCGGGCTGATCGTCGGTACGAGCGGCGCGGTGCTGATCGACACGGGGTCGAGCCCGGCACAGGGCACCGCCCTGCGCGAGTCGATCGCCCTCCTCACCGACGTGCCGCTCCGCTCGGTCGTGGTGACGCACCACCACTGGGACCACGCGTACGGGCTCGGCGCGTTCGCCGACGTCGAGACGATCGGCCACGAGTCGCTCGCCGAGACCCTGTTGAGCGAGGGTGCCCGCACGGCCGCTGCGGAACACGGTCTGTCGCCCGCGGACGTCGTCGTCCCGAGCGCGACCATCGCGATCATCGCCGCCCGCGACCTCGGAGGCATCCACGTGGAGATCGGCTACTTCGGGGCCGCCCACACGGGCGGGGACCTCGCGGTGCTGGTTCCCGAGGCGAGGGTGCTCTTCGCCGGAGACATCGTCGAGCAGAGCGGCCCGCCTCAGATCGACGAGACGACGTCGCTGCAGAACTGGCCGCGGGTGATGGAGGCCCTGCTCACGCTGTGCAAGGAGGACACCATCGTCGTCCCGGGCCACGGGGAGGACGTCGACCCCCACTTCATCTCCTGGCAGGGCACCGGCCTCGACGCGGTCCACGGCCAGTGCGAGTGGCTCGTCACCCAGGGTGTACGCGAACCCGACGCCTATGCGCACCCCGACCTGCAGTGGCCCTGGGACGAGGAGTGGGTCCGTACAGCCATCGCCCACGCCTACGCCGAGCTCGCGGGGCAGGGCCGCACCGTACGCCGACCGCTGCTGATCGCGGAGCGGCGACCGCCGGAAGCCACGTGACTCTTACCCGTCGCCCCCTGGTCTCTTTCGGCGGCGTCGACGCTCGATCAGGGCCGGAGCTCCGTCGCGAGGGTATTGACGCGGCCAGAACCCGACTCGGGTCGGTCTAGGACCACCTCGCCCGCGCCGGGCAGCGTCCCCAGGAGCTGTTCGGCACGGTCGGCGAGGACGGCCAGGTCGGCGCGGTACTGCCGGATGCGTACGCGCTCGCCCGCGAGGCCGATGCCTTCCTCGAGCCAGTGGCCCCGAGCCTCGTCGCGCAGGTGCGGCGTCATGCCGCCGTCCGCACGGAGAACGCGCCACCACGGCACGTCCACGGCGTCGTGGGTGGCCATGATCCGGCCGATGATGCGCGGGCTCGTCCCGAACAGCTCGGCGAGATCCCCGTACGCCACGACGCAACCCGGTGGTACGAGCCGCACCACCTCGATCACGTCCTCAGCGAGTGTCACCGCGGTGCGGCGCCGATGGCGTCGACGATCGTGCGCCAGACGTCCTCGGAGGCTGCCGAGAGCAGCACTCCGGACGGCTCCCCCGGCGCGTACGTGGTGCCGTCGAGCAAGCGCGGGACGGCGCCGAGCTCGGTCATCATGAGGGCGCCNNGGGTGGCCAGGTCGCCCAGGTCGCGGCGCGACGAGGACTCGATGCGCGGCATCCCCGAACGCGGCACGGGCCGCAGCATCTCGCCGTTGCGGGTCACGCCGGCACCGCGCTCCGTGACGTACGCCGCGTCGTACTCGGGCTGAAGGATCCACCCCCGAACCACCTCGCCGCCCTTCAGCTCGGCGACCATCACCGCATGGTCGGGGTTGCCGCCCACGAAGTTGCGCGTGCCGTCGATGGGGTCGATGACGAACGCGTGGCCGGCCGAGGGCAGACCGGCCATCAGGCTGGGATCCGCGAAGGATGCCTCCTCGCCCACGATCAGCGCGTCCGGGTACGCGGATCGGAGACGCTCCGCGATCGCGACCTCGGCCTCCTTGTCGGCGATCGTCACGTAGTCGCCGGGCAGCTTCTCGTCGATCTCGCCGGCCGTGAGGGCCCGGAACCGTGGGGTGATGACGTCCGCGGCCACCTCGTGCAAGAGCTCGAGGATCTCGTCAGTCGTCATGCGCGCTCCTTGTCTCCGGCACGCGATGACCCTGGTGGCCGTCGGTGTACGGCCTCGTACCGAAAGGTCGGGCCGCAGTCGATGCTAGTTCCCCTGACTCGGGGGCACGGTGCCCGGCCTCCACGGCGGGCGCCTCGCCGCGCGACACCCTGAACGCGATCTCGACGACCAGTGCGCCGATCGCACCGGCGAGAAGCCCCCATCCGATCGCCGACGGGTCCCACGAGATCGCGAAGAAGCTGCGTCCCACCGGGAGCAGGTACGCGAGCGCGGCCAGGCCGGCCATCGCGACCACGACCACGACCTTCCACGCTCTGTACGGACGGGCGAGACACCCGACCAGCCACAGCATGGTGACCAGCAACGAGGTGAGCGCGGCGGTCGACGCGACCGGAGCATCCACAGCGCCGTGGCTCATCACCGCGTAGACGGCGAACGCGCTGACCCCCGCCAGGATCCCCGCGGGGACGGAGATCGAGAGGACGCGTCGCAGGAAGCCCGGCTGGTAGCGACGGTGGTTCGGCCCGAGCGCGAGGATCGCCGCCGGGATCCCGATCGTCAGCGTGGACACCAGCGTGAGCTGGCTGGGCAGGAACGGGTAGGCAAGGCCGAAGAAGGCCGCGGCCAGGATGGAGACGGCGCTCATGACGTTCTTGGTCACGAACAGGCTTGCAACGCGCTCCACGTTGCCGATGAGCCGACGGCCCTCGGCCAGTACAGCCGGCAGCTGCGCGAACTTCGAGTCCAGCAGGACGAGCTGCGCCACGGCCTTCGTCGCCTGGGCGCCGTTGCCCATCGCGATGCCGATGTCGGCGTCCTTNNCCATCGCCGGTCATCGCCACCACATGGCCGCGGGACTGCAGTGCCCGTACGATCGCACGTTTCTGGCCAGGCGTGACGCGGCCGAAGATCGTGGTCCGCTCGACGATGTCCGCGAGCTCCTCCGGATCGTCGGGAAGGGTGCGCGCATCGACCGGCTCGCGGATGTCGAGGCCGACCGCGCGCCCGACGGCCGTCACCGTACGAGGGGTGTCGCCGGAGATCACGACCACCCGTACGCCCTGCTCGCGGAAGAAGTCGAGCGTCTGCCG
>PMBM01000023.1 GCA_003153855.1 Propionibacteriaceae bacterium | reverse complement strand
CAGAACCACCTGCTCCAGCTGCTCGCCCTGACGGCGATGGACGAGCCTGTCTCCTTCGACGCGACGAACCTGAGGCGAGAGAAGCAGAAGGTGCTCTCGTCCATCGTCACCCCCAAGCGCCTCGACCTCCACACCGCCCGCGGCCGGTACAAGGCGGGCTGGATGGGCGGACGCCACGTCGTGGGCTACGTCGATGAAGAGGGCTTCCAGGCCACGTCGACGACCGAGACGTTCGCGGCCCTGCGGCTCGACATCGACAGCCGCCGCTGGGCCGGTGTGCCGTTCTACCTGCGCGCCGGCAAGCGTCTCCCCCGTCGCGTCACCGAGATCGCGCTCGGCTTCAAGAAGGCGCCGCACCTGCCGTTCACCGCCACCGACACCCTCGACCTGGGCCGGAACGCGCTCGTCATGCGGATCCAGCCCGACGAAGGCGTGACGCTGCGGTTCGGTGCGAAGGTCCCTGGCACCCAGATGGAGATCCGCGACGTCAACATGGACTTCGGCTACGGGGACTCGTTCACCGAGTCGTCACCCGAGGCGTACGAGCGTCTGCTTCTCGACGTGCTGCTCGGCGACACCAACCTGTTCCCGCAGCAGGAGGAGGTCGAGCTCGGGTGGCAGATCCTCGATCCGGTGCTCGACTACTGGGCCAGCCTCAACAAACCCCCCGAGGACTACGAGTCCGGGACGTGGGGCCCAGCCAGCGCCCATGAGATGATCGCACGCGACGGCCACGCCTGGCGGAGGCCCTAGGGGAGCCATGATCATCACTCTCACGCACACCGACACCAGCGAGATCGCCAACGCGCTCCTCAAGGCCCGCAGCCGTCTCGGGAGCGCATCCGGCCTGGTGCTCACACTGATCGTCGCCGCCGAGCAGCGCTCGTTCGCGAAGGCGTACGCCGCCGCGCAGACGGCCGCCCGCGAACACCCGTGCCGTCTCGTGCTCGTCGTCAAGACGACCGGCAAGACCGACCGTCTGGACGCCGACATCCACCTGGCCGAGGACGTACCGGGCGAGGTCATCGTGCTCAAGCTGTCCGGCGAGGTCCGCGAGCACGCCGACTCTGTCGTCCTGCCGATGCTGCTGCCCGACTCGCCGGTCGTCATGTGGTGGCCCGGCAACGCCCCCGAATCCCCTGGTGACGACCTGCTCGGGCAGCTGGCCGACCGCCGCATCACCGACGCCGCGAGCAGCGCCGACCCCATCAAGGCCCTCGAGATCCGGGCGATTCACCACTCGCCGGGCGACACCGACCTGACGTGGACGCGGCTGACCCTGTGGCGGGCGCTCCTCACCGCTGCGCTCGACCAGTTCCCGATGCGGATCCTGTCGGCCACGGTGGTCGCCCCCCGCAACAACGCGCCGGCCGACCTCATGGCAGCCTGGCTCGAGAGCCGGCTCAAGGTGAAGGTCACGCGCAGGCCGTCGGCAGGCCCGGGCATCACGTCCGTGTTCCTGGAGACGCCCGGTGGCGACATCGTCATCGCCCGCGAGGACGGCAAGACCGCGTCGTACGCGATCCCTGGTCAGCCGCGCCGTACGGTCGCCCTCAAGCGCCGCGACATCAACGAGCTCCTCACAGAGGAGCTCCGCCGGCTCGACGCCGACGACGTGTACGCGGCGGCTCTGGCCACTCTCCTGACCCGCGAAGGCAGGTCGCTGCCGAAGCCCGAGCCCAAGCAGAAGCGCAAGGAAGCCGGGGCCATCGCGGCCGCACGCGTCGCCAAGACCGGTGCGCGCGCCGGCAGCAGGAAGGCCGCCAGGGTGCAGGAAGCGCTCGGCCGTCAGGATCCGCCGCTCCCGGCTGTCCACGCTCACGAGCACGCGCACGCGGCGGAGGCATCATGAGCCCCCGTGTCGTGCGCCGCCTGCCCACGCCGGAGATGCTCGCCCAGGACGTGGCCGAGTCTCTTGTGAAGCGCATCGAGAAGCTCCAGTCCGACGGACGGGTCGTCGAGCTCTGCCTGACGGGCGGCCGCGTGGCCAACCTGGCGTACGAGCACCTGGCGCGTGTGGTCGGGAAGTCCAAGGTCGATCCCGGTGCACTCGAGCTGTGGTGGACCGACGAGGCGTTCGTCCCGACGGACGACCCGCGCCGCAACTCGCTCCAGGCGCTGTCCCGGCTCGCCGGTACGTTCCCGCTGTCACCCTCGCGTACGCACCCCATGCCCTCGTCGGACGCCTCCGCGGATCCGGCACAGGCAGCCCTGACGTACGGCACGGACCTCGCCGGGCGCACCATCGACATCTGTCTGCTCGGTCTGGGCGAGAACGGCCACGTGGCCGCGCTGCATCCTGACCACGCGGGTGCCGAACCGACGGCGGCCATCGCCATCGGGGTCACGGACGCGCCCAAGCCTCCGTCCGAGCAGGTCTCGTTGACCCTCGCGACCATCAACAAGTCCCGCGAGGTCTGGTTGCTGGCCACGGGCCAGGAGAAGGCACGTGCGGTGGCCCGTACGTTCCGTGGTGATGCTACGACGATCTCGGCTCATGTGAGCGGCGTGGACCGTACGGTCTGGTTCATCGACGAGGCTGCCGCGGCCGAGCTGCCGTTCCACTCCTGCTTGCTCTAGGCGACCCCTGAACGTACGAACGGCCGGCCCGCAAGGGCCGGCCGTTCGTACGTTGAACAGATCAGTAGATGACTTCGCCGCGGGCGCGACGGTCACGCAGGCCCTGCAGGGCCTCCTCGAGGATCGTGCGGGCCTCGGCGCTGGTGCGCCGTTCCTTCACGTACGCGAGGTGCGTCTTGTAGGGCAGGATCTTCGGCGGAGGCGGAGGGTTCTCCGAATCCAGGTTGGCGGGCAGTCCGCAGCGCGGGCAGTCCCACTCCTGCGGGACCTGTGCCTCGGCGGCGAACGCCGGGCGGGTCTCATGCATGTTCGCGCAGAAGTACGAGACGTACAGGCGGGGAGCGGCGTCGCCGCGCTCCGCCTCCCCCATAGGGCCCGCACCGACGCGGCTGCCGCGAATGGCGCTACCTCCGGCCACAGTCAATCTCCTCGATCGTTGGTCGTTCTGGACGTGAGAACTCGCGGTCCGGCTAGACGCCGAAGCGGTACATGATCAACAGCGCGACGATGCACGCCAGCCACAGCGACCCGACGATGATCGTGATGCGGTCGAGGTTTCGCTCGGCGACACTCGTGCCGCCCATGGCCGTCGACATGCCGCCACCGAAGAGGTCGGACATGCCACCGCCCTTGCCCTTATGGAGCAGGATGAACAGGGCCAGGATCACGCTGGTGATCACGAGGCCGATGGACACGCTGAGGACAGGCCAGGTGATCAAGGGGACGAGCAGACTCACAGGCACATCGTAACCCACGCATGCCTTCGGAGAAGAACCGGCCGCGTCGGCGAGGCGATACCCGTGCTGGTACTGGGACGGTAGCCGGGGCCCGGAGATGCCGACGGCGCCGGGGCCTCAGCCACCGGCGCCGCCGTACGTCGCAAGGATCAGCCCTGGAAGAGGACGATCTTGGAGAACTCTTCAGCATCGAGGCTGGCGCCGCCCACCAGGGCGCCGTCGACGTCGGGCTGGTTCATGATGTCGACCACGTTGCTGGACTTGACCGAGCCGCCGTACTGGATCTTCACGGCCGCCGCGGCTGCCGCACCGAGAAGCTCGGCGACCTTGCCACGGATCGCGCCGCAGACCTCCTGCGCGTCCGCCGGCGTGGCAACCTCGCCTGTGCCGATGGCCCAGACGGGCTCGTACGCGATGACGAGCGCGCCGACCTGCTCGGCGGTCAGACCTTCGAGGCAGGCCGTGACCTGTCCGAGGACATGCTCGACCTGGCGGCCCTCCTTGCGGATCGAGAGCACCTCGCCGCAGCAGATGATCGGCGTCATCCCGGCGGCGATGACCGCCTTGGCCTTGGCGTTGATGATCTCGTCGGTCTCCGCGTGGTACTCACGACGCTCGGAGTGACCCACCACCACGTACGTACAGCCGAGCTTGGCGAGCATGTCCGCCGAGATCTCGCCCGTGTACGCACCGGAGGTATGCACGGAGACGTCCTGCGCACCCCAGGCGATCGGGTACTTCTCGCCCTCGATGAGCGTCTGCACCGTACGGATGTCGGTGAACGGCACGATGACGGCCACGCCGGTCGTCGACGGGTTGTACTTGTGGTCGGAGAGCGTCCACGCCAGCTTCTGGACGAGTCCGGTCGCCTCCACGTGGTTGAGGTTCATCTTCCAGTTGCCCGCCATGAGCGGGGTACGGTTCGCCATCGGTCAGCCTTCCAGCACGGACAGACCCGGAAGGGTCTTGCCCTCGAGGTACTCCAGCGACGCGCCGCCGCCGGTCGAGATATGGCCGAACGCGTCGTCGGCGAAGCCGAGCTGGCGTACGGCAGCCGCGGAGTCGCCGCCGCCGACGACCGTGAAGGCCTCGGTGTCTGCGAGTGCGGTTGCCACGGCCTTCGTGCCAGCGGCGAGAGCCTCGATCTCGAACACGCCCATCGGGCCGTTCCAGAACACGGTCTTGGCGCCCAGGATGGCGTCGGCGAAGATCTTCTCGGTCTCGGGCCCGATGTCCAGGCCACCCTGGTCTGCGGGGATCTCGCTCGCCGGGACGACCGTGACCTCGGAGACCGTCCGAGCAGCGAAGTCGAACGACGCCGCCACGCGGGTGTCGACCGGCAGCAGGATCTGCTTGCCCGCCTCCGTGGCCGCCGCGAGGTAGCCCTTGCACGCCTCGATGTTGGCGGCGTCGAGGATCGAGCTGCCGACCTCGTAGCCCTGGGCCGCGAGGAAGGTGTAGCTCATGCCGCCGCCGACGACCAGCGTGTCGGCGACCTGCAGCAGGTTGTCGATGACTGCCAGCTTGTCGGCCACCTTCGCCCCGCCGAGGACGACCACGTACGGACGCTCCGGGTGCTGGGTGAGCTTCTTGAGAACCTCGACCTCCTTGGTGACGAGAGAACCGGCCGCTGACGGCAGGAGCTTCGCCACGTCGTAGACCGACGCCTGCTTGCGATGTACGACACCGAAGCCGTCGGAGACGAAGACGTCAGCCAGAGCCGCGTACTGGGCTGCGAGGACGCCGCGCTCGGCGTCGTCCTTGCTCTCCTCACCCGGCTCGTAGCGGACGTTCTCGCACATGCCGATCTCACCGTCGGCGAGTCCGGCAACCATGGCCTTCGCCGAGTCGCCGACCACGTCGGTGGCCAGCTTCACGTCCTGGCCGAGGAGCTCGCCCAGCCGCGTGGCGGCCGGGGCGAGGCTGTACTTCGGGTTGACCTGGCCCTTGGGCCGGCCCAGGTGGGCCAGTACCACGACCTTCGCGCCGGCCTTGATCAGACCGGTGAGCGTCGGGAGCGCGGCGCGGATGCGCCCGTCGTCGGTGATGACGTCGCCGTCGAGCGGGACATTGAAATCACAGCGAATCAGGACGCGCTTACCTGCGAGCGCGCCAAGGTCGGGTACTGACCTCACGTGTAGGCCTGCTTTCTTCTCAGTGTTGACGGATCAGAGCTTGGAGCCGACGAGGACGGTGAGGTCGACGAGACGGTTCGAGTAGCCCCACTCGTTGTCGTACCAACCGA
>PMBM01000100.1 GCA_003153855.1 Propionibacteriaceae bacterium | reverse complement strand
AGTGGCCCGGGGAGTGGTCTCGTCTAGCGGAGCGGTCTGGAGTGGCCCGGGGAGTGGTCTCGTCTAGCGGAGCGGTCTCGACCACCGGGGTGCGGCCTCGACTACCCCGGGGAGCGGTCTTTGACTGCCGGAGAGGTCTCGGTGGGGCCTGGCGAGTGACGTGTACGGAGCGGACGCGAGTGTGCGCCGGGATCCCGTCGTCTCTGCCCGACACGCACACGACCAGCGCGCGCTCGTACCGGGCCACTCCGGTCCGGAGGGTGCTCGCCCGCGGTCGTCGGGTGTCCGGGCCTCGGGATTGGACCACGCTACGCGCGGGCGAGTCGGAGCAGCGGGTCACTGGGTAGCATGTGGGCCGTCCGTGAGGGAGGTCTGAGTGGAGTCCAGCGTCGTTGTCGTTCCTACCGCCGAGAGCATGCATGCTCTCGGCAGACGTCTGGCAACCCTGCTCCGGCCAGGCGACCTCGTGCTCGCATGCGGTGAGCTGGGCGCCGGGAAGACCGCGCTCACCCAGGGGATCGGTGCTGGGCTCGACGTCTTTGGCGCGGTGATCTCTCCCACCTTCGTGCTGTCCCGTGTCCATCGTTCCCGCAGTGACGGCCCCACGCTCGTACACGTCGACGCGTACCGTCTCGCCGACCTCGCCGAGCTCGAGGACCTCGACCTGGACGCCACGCTCGCCGACTCGGTGACCGTGGTCGAGTGGGGCGAGGGCAAGGCGGAGCAGCTCAGCGACGCCCGCCTGGACGTGGTCATCCAGCGTTCGAGCGACCCCGAGGACGAGACACGTACGGTGACGTTGACCGGCGTCGGGTCCCGCTGGTCCGGGATCGACCTCGCGATCGACGCGACCCCGGAGGAGCTGGATGAATGAGTGCGAACGCAGCGAGCTCCGGCCGCAGCGGCGAGCGGAGGATCGATGAGTGAGTCCGACAGCGGTCTGTGGCTGGGCATCGACACGTCCACGAGCGTGACCGCCGCGGTGGCCCGTCCCGGACACGTGCTCGCGTCCCGCGCGGTGACCGGCACCAACGTCCATGTCGAGCAGCTCATGCCGTTGGTGAGCAAGGTCGTCGCCGAGTCCGGCCGCGTGCTCGCTGACCTGGCGGGCGTCGTCGTCGGCATCGGCCCCGGACCCTTCACCGGCCTGAGGGTCGGCATCGTGACCGCCCAGACGCTCGCCTACGTGCTCGACGTGCCCGTACGCGGCGTGTGCAGCCTGGACATCGTTGCCCTCACGTTCGCCGCGACGCACCCCGGGCGCGGCTTCACCGTGGTCAGCGACGCACGCCGCAAGGAGCTGTACTGGGCCACGTACGACCAGGCGGGCAAGCGCCTCGGCGAACCCCAGGTCACGCTGCCAGGCGACGTTCCGACCGGTCTGCTCGTGGGACCCGCAGCTGACCTGTACGAGCTCGCCGGCGATCGGATCGTCGTCGCCCTCGACCCCGGAGCGATCGCTGTCGCGCCCGAGCGGCTCGCCGACCTGGGCACCGAACCCCTGTACCTGCGACGTCCCGACGCCCAGGTGTCGACGTCGGTCAAGACCGTGCTCACCGAGAGGCGCTCATGATCGTCTACCGTGCCAAGCCCGAGGACCTCGACGCGATCATGGCGCTCGAGGCGAGCGGCTTCGATCACGCGGGCTGGTCGCGCGACTCGTGGGCCGGAGAGCTCACGGGGTCTGACCGGCAGGTGCTCGCGTACCGCGACGCCGACCACCGGATCGTCGCCGTGGCGACCCTCCACCTCGTCGCGGACTTCGCCGACCTCCTCAGGGTCGTCGTGACTCCGGAGCGCCGCGGCCAGGGAATCGCCCGCAAGCTGCTCATCGCGAGCATCCTCATGGCGCAGGCGGCGGGTGCCGTACGGATCCTGCTCGAGGTCGAGGAAGACAACGCGTCGGCGCTCGCCGTCTACGCCCGACTCGGCTTCACGCCGATCGACCGCCGCCGCGACTACTACGGCCCTGGCCTCCACGCGCTGGTCATGGAGCTCCCGATCGAATCTCTCTCGTACTCGCCCGAGTCGCCGCTGGAGGTGGCCTCGTGACCGCACCGCTCGTGCTCGGCATCGAGTCGAGCTGCGACGAGACCGGCGTGGGGATCGTCCGCGGCACCGAGCTGCTCGCCAACCAGGTCGCCTCCTCGGTCGACCTGCATGCCCGCTTCGGCGGCGTCGTCCCCGAGGTCGCTTCCCGCGCCCACCTCGAGGCGATGCTCCCGACGTTGGCGCGCGCCTGCGAGGACGCCGAGGTCGACCTGAGCGAGGTCGACGGGATCGCCGTGACGGCCGGCCCCGGCCTGGTCTCCGCACTCGTCGTCGGCGTCGCCACCGCGAAGGCACTGGCGGTCGCGCTGAACAAGCCGCTGTACGGGGTGAACCACCTCATCGGCCACGTGGCCGTCGACGTGCTCGACCACGGACCGCTGCCGAGCCCTGCGATCGCGCTGCTCGTCTCCGGTGGCCACAGCTCGCTGCTGCGCGTCGACGACATCGCAACCAGCGTGCGCGAGCTGGGCTCGACGATCGACGATGCGGCGGGGGAGGCGTACGACAAGGTCGCGCGTCTGCTCGGCCTGCCCTACCCCGGCGGCCCGGTCATCGACAAGGCGGCAGCCTTGGGCAACCCCAGGGCGATCGCGTTCCCACGCGGGCTCACGGCAACCAAGGACCTCGCGAAGCACCGGTTCGACTTCTCGTTCTCCGGTCTCAAGACCGCGGTTGCGCGCTGGGTGGAGACGCGGCGGCGCGACGGCGAGGACGTACCGATCAACGATGTGGCCGCCTCGTTCCAGGAGGCAGTCTGCGATGTGCTGACGGCGAAGGCGATCGCGGCGTGCGAGGCGGAGGGGATCGGCGACCTGCTGATCGGTGGAGGGGTTGCCGCGAACTCACGGTTGCGATCGCTGCTCGAGGAGCGTGCAACCGCTGCTGGGATCCGGTTGCGTCGTCCGCGACCAGGGCTGTGTACAGACAACGGCGCGATGATTGCGGTGGTCGGCGGAGCGGCCATGGTTGCCGGCGTACGACCCTCCTCGCTCGACATCGGCGTGGACTCGGGTCTGCCCGTCTCGACCATCGTCGTCTGATGCCATACACGCCGATCCTCGGCACCCTCTGCTACGTGCTGGACGGAGACCGCGTCCTCATGATCCACCGGGAGGGGCGACCAGACGATCTTCACCTGGGCAAGTACAACGGCCTCGGCGGCAAGGTCGAGCGGGCCGAGGACGTCGTGGCGTCCGTCGTCCGGGAGGTGCGCGAGGAGGCCGGGATCGACCTCGATGCGCCACGCCTGCGCGGCACGATCTCCTGGCCGGGTTTCGGCGCCGACGGCGAGGACTGGTTCGGGTTCGTCTTCGTCGCGGACTCGTGGACGGGGACCCTCGTCACCGAGAACCACGAGGGCGTCCTCGAGTGGATCCCCCGTGCGCGGCTCCTCTCCTTCGACCTGGAACTGTGGCCCGGGGACCGTTTCTTCCTGCCGTTGGTGTTCGACGACTCCGTCGCACAGTTCCATGGCGTGATGCCCTACCGCGACGGCCAGCCCGAGAGCTGGTCGGTCTCCCTGATCCCGTCGGATGCCTTGTCGGTCTGACAAGAGGACACGACCTTATAAATCTCCCATTTTGGACTACGTGACCTGAAGTTTGGTCTAGGTTTTTGGCGATCGCAGGGCACAGAGATGTGCCCAAGGGGGACGATCGCTCTACTCCGGGTGTCTCGGTGTGGTGTGAAGGGACAGCAGTGTCTGCACCGTTGTGGCGTGCGCGCACCACGTGGGCGCAGCCTTACCGTGCCCTGACGTGGCTGTCCGCCTTCGTCCTCTTCGTGAGCGTCCTCACGTACGGCGCCACTCCTAGGGCGGTCGCCTACGACGTCGTCACAGGGTGGAGCGGGACGACCGCCACGACCAGCACCCTCACGACCGCCTCGGGCACCACCGCGGTCGTCACTGTCTCCGGCTCGACGTCATTGTCCGGTACGGCCACGCTCGGCAGCCGGGGATGGAACTCGGCATACTTCTCGCCCTCCACGATGCTCACCGGTGACACTGCCCTGAACCTGCAGGTGGCCGCGAACGCCTGCGCCACCAACCCCGGGACCTGCACCGGTCTGGGTACCGTCACCATCGCCTTCAGCCAGCCTGTTCGCAATCCCGTCCTCCAGCTCGGGGGACTCGGGGCCGGCACGGCCCAAGGGACGAAGCAGACGGACCTCCACGCGTTCCTGGACCTGACGACCGCAGGGCTCACGATGACGGCTCTCACGTCGGCTGGCAACCTGCAGGTCGTGTCCGGCACGCGCATCACGGCCATCACCGACGACACCTCCTACGACTGCACGACGAAGAGCACCACGCTGTCGTACGACTCGTCCGCCCCCGCCGTCTGCGGCAGCGTACGGGTCAACGGTGTTGTCTCGACCCTCACCTTCGCCGTGGGTGCCATCCTCTCCACCAACCCGAGCGCTTCGGGACCGTACCTCGGCACCACCGCGTCGGACGCGTTCTCCCTGACCGTCACGCTCCCTCAGGACTACTCCGACGCTCCCGCGAGCTACAACGGGGCGCAGGCACCGGCCCACGTGCTCAGCAACCTCACGCTGGGTGCGACGGTTGACGAGGACAACCCAACGGTTCGCAACGCCACGGGAGCTCCCTGGGCCGCGGCCGCGGCGAACGGTGACGACACGAGCGGCACGGACGACGAGGACGCCTTCACGACGCTCCCGGATGTCGTCGCGGTTCCGGGTGCCACGTACAGCCTGACCGTCCCCATCGCCGGGCTGAGCAAGTCGGCGACCCTCTGCGGCTGGATCGACTTCGACCGGAACGGGACGTTCGACACCGGCGAGCGGCAGTGCGCCACCCCGGCTGCCGGCGCCACATCCGCGACGCTCACCTGGACGGTCACGAGCGGCGTGAGCATCGGCTCCAGCAACGCCAGGTTCAGGCTGGGGTACACCGCGTCGCAGGTTCAGTCGCCGACCGGCCTGGCGGACTCCGGCGAGGTCGAGGACTATCCGATCTCGTTCTTGGCCCGGCCCCAGGTCGTCCTCACCAAGACGACGACCGGTGCCGTGGGCGGCCCCTTCGCGTACACGCTGACCAACACCACCCAGGCGGCCGGCACGGCGACGACGACTGTTGCCGGGACCGCCGTACAGGTCGACGGCGACACGGCCACGACCGGCACGCAGGCGTACACGGTGACCACGGTGAACACCCCGGTGACGATCACTGAGGCGGCGCTCGCGGGGTGGTCCGTGACGAGCGCGACCTGTACGAACGCGGGCGGGACGGTCGTGGGCAGCGCCAGCGGGGCCGCCTACACGATCCCGGCCGGCGCGGTGATCCCCGGCGCGGTGATCACGTGTGCCTACACCAACGCGAAGCCCGGTCTCACCTTCGACAAGCAGGCGAGCGCGATCATCGACCTCGACGGCAACCAGCCCGACGCGGGGGATCGCGTCGACTACTCGTTCGTCGTCACCAACACCGGCCAGACCACGCTGTCGGGCATCAGCATCAACGACCCCAAGGTCACGGGCATCTCCTGCCCGACGACCACCGTGGCGGTCGGCGGTACGGTCACCTGCACCGCGCAGTACTTCCTGACGCAGGCCGACGTCACCAGCGGATCGGTCGTCAACACGGCGAGCGTGACGGCCAACCCGCCGACCGGGCCCGCGCTGACCGCCAGCGACACCAACACCGTCACGATCCCGCCCAACCCGAAGATCAGCCTCACCAAGTCCGCGGGCTCCCTGTCCGGCAACACGGTCGGCTCCACCGTCACGTACACGTTCGTCGTCCTGAACAACGGCAACCTCCCCCTGACATCCGTGGGCGTGAGCGACCCGATCGTCGGCACCGTCACCTGCCCGGTGACCAGCCTCGATCCGGGTGCCTCGACGACGTGTACGAAGGCGTACACGCTCACCCAGGCCGACGTGGACGCCGGGACGCTCGTCAACACCGCGACCGCGTCCGGCGTCTCGCCGGCTGCCGTGACAGTCACCTCGACGAGCTCGGCCACGATCTACATCGCGCGCACCGCGACGATGACGCTCACCAAGACGGCCGGCACGCCCTCGGGTACGACCGCCGGCTCGACGCTGGCCTACTCGTTCCTCGTGAAGAACACCGGCAACGTGACGCTGACCGGCATCGTCATCGCCGACGCCAAGGTGACGAGCTACACCTGCCCGACCACCACGCTGCTGCCGGGTGCGAGCACGACCTGTACGGGAACGCACACCCTTCTCCAGGCGGAGATCGACGCGGGCACCGTCACGAACCAGGCGACCGTCACCGGCACCCCGCCGACGGGCATGTCGGCCGCGACCGCGAACGGCACCACCACGACCCCCCTCGCGCGCAACCCCGCGATCTCGCTCGACAAGCAGTTCGGCGGCATGTCGGGGCAGGCCGCCGGNNAGCACGATCAGCTACTCGTTCGTCGTGAGCAACACCGGCAACGTCACGCTGACGGGGATCTGGCTGCTGGACGCCAACGTCCCCAGCTTCTCGTGCCCGACGACGACCCTCGCCGTCGGCGCGGCGACCACGTGCACCGGGTCGCACACGCTCACCCAGGCCGAGATCGACGCCGGGCACCTGTTGAACTCCGCGACCGTGACGGGCTACGGACCGAACGGTGCCGCCACCACGGCGACCGACTCGGTGGACACGACCGTCACACCCGGCCCCGGGATCACGCTGAGCAAGACGGCAGGTACGCCGAGCGGCAACGCGGTCGGCGCGACGATCGCGTACTCGTTCCTCGTGAAGAACACGGGCAACGTGACGCTGACCAGCGTCGGCGTCACTGATCCGAAGGTCGGTACGGTCAGCTGCCCCGTGAGCTCGCTGGCGCCGGGCGCGACGACGACCTGTACGAAGACGTACACGCTCACGCAGGCTGACGTCGACGCCGGATCGGTGGTCAACACCGCGACGGCGAGCGGCAAGACGCCGACCAACGCCACCGTCCAGGCGACCTCGTCGGTCACCACACCGATCACGCGCACCGCGTCGTTCACGTTCGACAAGCAGGCGGGGACCCCGACCGGTACGACGGCCGGATCGACGATCACCTACACGTTCGTGTTCCAGAACACGGGCAACGTCACCCTGACGGCCCTGTCGGTCTCCGACGCGAAGATCGGCTCGGTCACCTGTCCCGCGACGCTGGCGCCGGGAGCCACGGCGAACTGCACCGCGGCGTACGCGCTCACGCAGACCGATGTCGACGCCGGTCACGTCGCGAACACGGCGACCGCCGGCGCGACGCCGCCGTCCGGGATGACGCCTCCGACCGGTACGGACTCGACCGACACCACCATCGCAAGGGTCCCGGCGATCACGCTGCACAAGACGGCGGGAACCCCCAGCGGGATGACCGCCGGCTCCACGATCACGTACACCTTCCTCGTCACGAACTCCGGCAACGTCACGCTGACGTCGGTCGGCGTCACCGACGCGAAGGTCGGCCCGGTGAGCTGCCCAACGACGACCCTGCTCCCCGGCGCGTCCACCACGTGCACGAAGGTCTACACGCTCACGCAGGCTGACGCGGATGCCGGCGTCGTGAACAACACTGCGAGCGCCTCCGGCACCCCGCCGACCGGCGCCGCCGTGACGGCGACCGACTCCACCAGCACGACGATCACCCGCACCGCAACGATTTCGTTGGTCAAGTCCGCCGGCGCGCTGAGCGCCAACGCGGCCGGCGCGACCCTCCCGTACACGTTCGTCGTGAAGAACACCGGCAACGTGACGCTGACGACCGTCGGCGTGAGCGACTCGAAGGTCGGTACGGTCTCGTGCCCGGTCACCTCGCTGCTGCCGGGGATCTCCACGACCTGTACGGCGACGTACACCGTCACCCAGGCCGAGGTGGACGCGGGCACGGTGAACAACACGGCTACGGCGTCCGGCACGCCGCCCACCGGTGCGGCGGTGACCACGACCAGCTCGACGACGACGCCGGTCACGCGGACGCCGGCGATCACGCTGACGAAGTCGGCGGGGGCGCCGTCGGGCATGTCGGCGGGTTCGACGATCGCGTACTCGTTCCTGGTGAAGAACACGGGCAACGTGACGTTGACGAGCGTCGGGGTGAGCGATCCGAAGGTCGGCACGGTGTCCTGCCCGGTGTCGCAGCTTGCTCCGGCTGCGACGACGACGTGTACGAAGACGTACACGTTGACGCAGGCCGACGTGGACGCGGGGACCGTGAACAACACCGCGACGGCGACCGGTACGCCGCCGACGGGCTCCGCGGTCACGACGACCAGCTCGGTGGTCACGCCGATCACCCGGACACCTGGCCTCACGTTCGACAAGCAGGCGGGCGTGCCCACGGGGTCGGTCGCCGGGTCGACGATCGCCTTCACGTTCCTCGTGACGAACTCGGGCAACGTGACGTTGACGAGCGTCGGGGTGACCGACGCGAAGGTGGGGACGATCTCGTGCCCGGCCTCCACGCTGGCTCCGGCAGCGTCGACCACGTGCACCAAGAGCTACACCGTGACCCAGGCCGACGTGGATGCCGGGCACGTGGCCAACACCGCGACGGCCACGGGTACGCCGCCGACGGGATCCGCCCTGACAAAGGCCGATTCGACGGACACCACGATTCCTGCCGGCCCGGCGATCACGTTGACGAAGTCGGCCGGGGCGCCGTCGGGTATGTCGGCGGGTTCGACGATCGCGTACTCGTTCCTGGTGAAGAACACGGGCAACGTGACGTTGACGAGCGTCGGGGTGAGCGATCCGAAGGTCGGCACGGTGTCCTGCCCGGTGTCGCAGCTGGCGCCGGCCGCCACCACCACGTGCACGAAGTCGTACACGCTGACGCAGGCGGACGTCGATGCCGGGACCGTGAACAACACGGCGACCGCGAGCGGTACGCCGCCGACGGGTGCCGCGGTGACGGCCACGAGCTCGGTGGTCACGCCGATCACCCGGACACCTGGACTCACGTTCGACAAGCAGGCCGGTGTGCCGACCGGCTCCGCAGCCGGGTCCACGATCGCCTACACCTTCATCGTGACGAACGCGGGCAACGTCACGCTGACGGCCGTCGGGGTGACGGACGTCAAGGTGGGGGCGATCTCGTGCCCGGTGTCGCAGCTGGCGCCAGGGGCGACGACGACCTGTACGAAGACGTACACGCTGACCCAGGCGGACGTGGACTCCGGTCACGTGGCCAACACCGCGACGGCCACGGGTACGCCGCCGACGGGATCGGCGCTGACCCGGACCGATTCGACGGACACCACGATTCCTGCCGGCCCGGCGATCACGTTGACGAAGTCGGCCGGCGCGCCGTCGGGCATGTCGGCGGGCGCGACGATCGCGTACTCGTTCCTGGTGAAGAACACGGGCAACGTGACGTTGACGAGCGTGGGAGTCAGCGATCCGAAGGTCGGCACGGTGTCATGCCCGGTGTCGCAGCTTGCTCCGGCTGCGACGACGACGTGTACGAAGACGTACACGTTGACGCAGGCCGACGTGGACGCGGGCACGGTGAACAACACCGCGACGGCGACCGGTACGCCGCCGACGGGCTCCGCGGTCACGACGACCAGCTCGGTGGTCACGCCGATCACGCGATCGCCTGCGATCACCCTCGACAAGCAGGCAGGTACTCCCTCCGGAACGACGGCGGGCTCCACGATCGCCTACGTGTTCCTGGTCAAGAACACGGGCAACGTGACGCTGACCGGCCCCGGAGTGACCGACAACAAGGTCGGTACGGTGACGTGCCCGATCGGGTCGCTGCTGCCGGGCGTGACGATCACCTGCACCGCGACCTACACGATCACGCAGACGGACGTCGACTCCGGCCACGTCGCGAACACGGCGACCGCGACAGCATCGCCCCCCTCCGGCGCGACGGTGACGGCGTCGGACTCGACGGACACGACCATCCCGTCCGGCCCCGCGATCACGGTGACGAAGTCCGCCGGTACGCCGAGCGCCAACGCCGCCGGGGGCACGATCGCCTACACGTTCCTCGTGAGGAACACCGGCAACGTCACGCTGACGAACGTCGGCGTCACCGACCCGAAGGTCACCACGGTGAGCTGCCCGGTGGGCCCGCTCGCACCGAACGCGACGAGGACGTGCACCGCCACGTACACGCTGACGCAGGCCGACGTGGATGCCGGCGGTGTGAGCAACACCGCCACGGCGAGCGGTACGCCGCCGACAGGTGCGGTCGTGACGTCCACCAGCTCGGTGACGACGACGATCACGCGCTCGCCCGCGATCACCGTGAAGAAGTCGGTCGTGACGCCGGTCGCCACCACGGCCGGCTCGAGCATCGCGTACACGTTCCTGGTGACCAACACGGGCAACGTGACCCTGAGCAGCGTGGCCGTCACCGATGCGAAGATCGCCACAGTGACGTGCCCGGCGACGCAGCTCGCCCCCGGTGCGACGACCACGTGCACGGGCACGTACACGCTCGGACAGGGCGAGGTCGACTCGGGCCACGTCATCAACACGGCGCACGTGACGGGGACCTCGCCGAACGGTGTCGTCGTGACGTCGACGGACACCATCACCACGCCGATCACCTCGGCTCCCGCGGTCACGCTCAAGAAGACGGCCGGGACCCCCGCAGCGAACAAGGCCGGGTCGACCGTCCCGTACACGTTCCTCGTCACCAACACCGGCAACGTCACGCTGACGAGCGTCGCGGTGACGGATGGACGAGTCGGTACGGTCTCGTGCCCGGTCACCCAGCTCGCCCCGGGGGCAGCGACGACGTGCACCGCGACGTACACGCTCACCCAGGCGGACGTGAACGCCGGCCATGTGATCAACACCGCCAGCGTCTCGGCGAACCCGCCTTCGGGCGCGGCGGTGACAGGGACCGACACCGTGACACTGCCGATCCCGGCGGCTCCTGCCCTCACGCTCGACAAGCAGGCGGGCACGGCGACGGGCAACACCGCCGGTTCGACCGTGCCGTACACGTTCCTCGTCACGAACACCGGCAACGTCACGCTCACCGGCGTCGCGGTCACCGACGCACGAGTCGGCACGGTGACCTGCCCGGTCACGACGCTCGCACCGAACGCGTCGACCACCTGCACCGCCTCGTACACGCTGACCCAGACCGACGTCGATGCCGGGAAGGTCGTCAACACGGCGAGCGTCTCGGCGACGCCGCCGATCGGCAGCGCGGTGACCGCGGGGGACACCAACACGCTCGCCATTCCGGCTGCGGCGTCCGTCACGCTCGACAAGCAGGCGGGCACCCCGTCCGGCACCGCCGCAGGCGCCACCATCGCCTATACGTTCATCGTGAAGAACACCGGCAACGTCACGCTGACGAGCGTGGGCGTCACCGACCCGAAGACCGGGCCGATCACCTGCCCCGCGAGCTCGCTGGCGCCCGGGGCGACGACGACCTGTACGAAGACGTACACGCTCACGCAGACCGATGTCGACGCAGGACACGTGGCCAACACGGCGACCGCGTCGGGGACGACTCCGTCGGGACCCGTGGTGACCGGCATCGACTCGACGGACACGGCGATCGCGGCTGCTCCGGCGATGACGCTCGTGAAGTCGGCGGGCACCCCGTCGGCGAACACGGCGGGCTCGTCGGTGACCTACACGTTCGTGGTGAAGAACACAGGCAACGTGACCCTGACGAGCGTGGGCGTCACCGATCCCAAGGTCGGTCCCGTCACGTGCCCGGCGAGCTCGCTGGCGCCCGGGGTCTCGACGACGTGCACGAAGACGTACACACTGACCCAGGGTGACGTGGACGCCGGCGTGGTCACCAACACCGCGACCGCAGACGGCACTCCGCCGACGGGAACGGCGATCTCCGCGACCAGCACGGTGAGCACGCCGATCACGCGGTCGCCCTCCCTGACGGTGGACAAGCAGGCGGGAACGCTGGCCGGCACGGCGGCGGGCTCGGCCCTTCCGTACACGTTCCTCGTCACCAACACCGGCAACGTGACGCTCACCACGGTCGGGGTGAACGATCCGAAGGCCGGTACGGTCTCCTGCCCCGTGAGCACGCTGGCGCCCAGCGCCTCGACCACCTGCACCGCGACCTACCACCTGACCCAGACCGACGTCGATGCGGGACACGTGGCGAACACCGCGACGGCGAACGGCACCTCGCCGAACGCCGCCGTCGTCACAGCACAGGACACCACCGACACCGCCGTCCTGGCGACGCCGTCGATCTCGCTGGCCAAGACCGCAGGGACGCCCAGCTCCCAGGCGGCCGGCGCCACCATCACCTACACGTTCGTGGTCACCAACACCGGCAACGTGACGCTCCACGCGGTCGGCGTCAGCGACCCGACGGTGGGCGCGGTCTCCTGCCCGGCGACCAGCCTGGCTCCAGGCGCCGGCACGACCTGTACGAAGACGTACACGGTCACTCAAGCCGACGTCGACGCCGGCGTGGTGAACAACTCCGCGAGCGTCTCCGGCACGTCGCCGTCGGGTGCCGTGGTGGCTGCGAACGCTGCGACGACGACGCGCATCACGGCGTCGCCGGCCGTCACGCTGAAGAAGGCAGCCGGCACCGCGTCGGGCAACAGGACGGGCTCGACGGTCCCGTACACGTTCCTGGTCACGAACACCGGCAACGTGACGCTGACGACCGTCGGGGTGACCGACGCCACCACCGGTACGGTCACCTGCCCGGTCAGCACCCTGGCTCCTGGGGTGGCGACGACGTGCACGGCGACGTACACGCTGACCCAGGCGGACGTCGACGCGGGCCACGTCGTCAACACCGCGACCGCGAGCGGGACCGCGCCGAACAGCACCACGGTGACCGCGCGGGACACCGTGACCGCGCCGATCACGTCGGCCCCGAGCGTCACGCTGAAGAAGACCGCGGGCACCGCCACCGGCAGCACGGCCGGCTCGGCCATCCCGTACACGTTCCTGGTCACCAACACCGGCAACGTGACCCTCACGACGGTCGCCGTCACCGACGCCAAGGTGGGTACGGTCACCTGCCCGGTCTCGCTGCTGTCGCCCAACGCGTCGACGACCTGCACCGCCACGTACACGCTCAAGCAGTCCGACGTGGACGCCGGCAAGGTCGTCAACACGGCGACAGCCTCGGCGAACCCGCCCAGCGGTGCCGCGGTGACCGCCACCGACTCGGTCACGTCGCCGATCACCTCGGCGCCCAGGATCACGCTGAAGAAGACGGCCGGCACCGCGTCGGGCAACAAGGCCGGGTCGACGATCCCGTACACGTTCCTCGTCACTAACACCGGCAACGTGACCCTCACGACGGTCGGGGTGACGGACGCACAGGTCGGTACGGTCTCGTGCCCGTCCGGTTCGCTGGCGCCCGGAGGTTCCACGACGTGCACCGCCACGTACACGCTCACCCAGGCCGACGTCGACGCGGGTCACGTCACGAACTCGGCGACCGCCTCCGCGAGCCCGCCGACCGGTGCCGCGGTGACCTCCGTCGACTCGATCACCACGCCGATCGCCTCGACCCCGAGCGTCACGCTCAAGAAGGCAGCCGGGACCGCCTCCGGCAACGCCGCGGGATCGACGATCCCGTACACGTTCCTCGTCACGAACACGGGCAACGTGACCCTCACGAGCGTCTCGGTCAGCGACGCAGAAGTCGGTACGGTCACCTGCCCCGTGACGCAGCTCGCGCCCGGAGCGGCGACGACGTGTACGGCCACGTACACGCTGAAGCAGTCCGACGTCGACGCCGGGAAGGTCGTCAACACGGCCGGTGCGTCGGCCAACCCGCCGAGCGGTACCGCGGTGTCGGCCACCGACTCGGTCACCACCCTGATCCCGTCCGCCCCGAAGGTCACGCTGAAGAAGGCTGCCGGGGCGCCGACCGGGACCACCGCCGGTTCGACGGTTCCCTACACGTTCCTCGTGACGAACACGGGCAACGTGACGCTCACCAGCGTCGTGGTGACCGACGCACGGGTGGGTACGGTGACGTGCCCGGCCACGACACTGGCGCCCAGTGCGTCGACCACCTGCGCCGCCACGTACGCGCTCACTCAGGCCGATGTCGATGCCGGGCACGTCGTCAACTCCGCGAGCGTCTCCGCGAACCCGCCGAGCGGTGCCGCAGCGACGGCGACCGACACGGTGACCCTGCCGATCCCGTCCCTGCCGGCGATCGCCGTGGACAAGCAGGCGGGGACGGCCACGGGCAACACGGCCGGCTCGACGATCCCGTACACGTTCCTGGTGGCCAACACCGGCAACGTCACGCTGCACGCCGTGAGCGTGAGCGACCTCAAGGTGGGTACGGTCTCGTGCCCGGTCGCGACCCTCGCGCCGAAGGCGTCGACGACCTGCACCGCGACGTACACGCTCACCCAGGTCGACGTCGACTCCGGCCACGTGGCGAACACCGCGACGGCGTCGGGTACGTCGCCCACCGGCGGCACGACCACTGCGTCCGACACGGTGGACACGCCGGTCGCGTCCGCGCCGAAGATCACCCTCGACAAGCAGGCAGGCGTCCCCTCGAGCAGCACGGCCGGTGCGACCATCCCGTACCTCTTCGTCGTCCAGAACACCGGCAACGTCACGATCACCGCGCTCGTGATCTCCGACGCGAAGGCCGGCTCGGTGAGCTGCCCCGCGACGACGCTGGCACCTGGAGCAACGACGACGTGTACGGCCACGTATACGGTCACGCAGGTCGACGTGGATGCCGGTCACGTCGCCAACACGGCGACCGCGTCGGCGAACCCGCCGTCCGGTGCGGCGGTCACGGCGACCGACTCGACCGACACGCTCGTCGCTCCGGCCCCGAAGATCACGCTGGACAAGCAGGCGGGCACGCCGAGCGGGAACACCGCCGGCTCGACGATCCTCTACCGCTTCGTCGTCACCAACACCGGCAACGTGACCTTGACCGCGATCGCCGTCGACGATCCCACTGCGGGAGAGGTGTCCTGCCCGACCACCGTCCTGGCCCCGGCAGCGACGACGACGTGTACGGCGACCTACTTCCTGACCCAGGCCGACGTCGACGCAGGACACGTGGCCAACACCGCCAACGTGTCGGCCGATGCGCCCTCCGGTGCACGCGCGACGGCCACGGACCGTACGGACACGCTGATTCCGGGCGCAGCCAGCATGGTGCTCAGCAAGCAGGCCGGGACGCCGTCCGGCACGGGCGCAGGCTCGACGATCGTCTACACGTTCCACGCTCGCAACACCGGCAACGTCACGATGCACCTGCTGAGCGTCACCGACCTCATGGTGGGTTCGGTGTTCTGCCCGACCACGACGCTGGCGCCGGGGGAGCAGACAACCTGCACCGCGACGTACACGCTGACCCAGGCCGACGTGGATGCCGGGCACGTCGTCAACACGGCGACACTGTCCGCGGTGCCGCCGTCCGGTCCTCCCGTCACCTCGACCGACACGGCGACCTCGACGATCACGTCCTCGCCGGGCATGACGTTCGACAAGCAGGCGGGCGCTCCGTCGGGCGTGACGGCGGGCTCCACGATCTCGTACCTGTTCGTCGTGACGAACACGGGGAACGTGTCGCTGAAGAACGTGTCGGTGACCGACGCCAAGGTCGGGACCGTCAGCTGCGGCACGACGACGCTTTCGCCGGGGGCTCATGTCAACTGCAGCGCGACCTACGTCCTCACGCAGGCCGACGTCGACGCCGGCCACGTCGCGAACAGCGCGTCCGCGTCGGCCGCTCCGCCGTCGGGTCAGCCCTTGTCGGGGTCGGACTCCGTCGACACGCTCATCCCTTCGGCACCCAAGGTGACGTTCGACAAGCAGGCCGGCATGCCGACGGGCGGGACCGAGGGTTCGACGATCCCGTACGCGTTCGTCGTGACCAACACCGGCAACGTCACCCTGACCGGCGTGGCCGTCTCTGACGCCAAGGTCGGCAGCATCACCTGCCCCGCGACCTCTCTGGCGCCGGGTGCGTCGACGACCTGTACGGCGACCTACACGCTGACCCAGACCGACATCGACGCCGGCCACGTCGCCAACACGGCGTCGGTGGCGGCCACGCCGCCCACCGGCAGCGCAGTCCACGGGACCGACTCCACCGACACGCCGATCACCGCGATCCCGAGCATCTCGATCCACAAGTACGCGGGCACCGCCAGCGGCAACACGGCCGGCTCGGTGATCCCGTACACGTTCCAGGTGACCAACACCGGCAACGTCACGCTGACCTCCGTCGCGGTGGCCGATCCCAAGATCGTCAGCGTCAGCTGCCCGGCGACCGTGCTCGCGCCCAAGGCCTCGACGACATGTACGGCGATCTACACGCTGTCGCAGGCCGACGTGGACGCGGGGCACGTCCCGAACACGGCGTCCGTCACGGCCCACCCGCCGACCGGTAGTCCGGTCTCGGCGAGCGACTCCATCGACACGCTCGTGGCGCCCGCACCGCGGGTTGCGCTCGACAAGCAGTCCGGCGCGCTGAGCGGGCACACCGCGGGCTCGACGATCCCGTACACGTTCGTCGTCACGAACACCGGCAACGTCACGTTGACCGCGGTCGCGATCAACGACCCGGTCGTCGGCGGTGCGACCTGCCCGGTCACCACGCTCGCTCCGCACAGCTCCACGTCGTGCACCGCCACGTACACGCTGACCCAGGGCGACGTCGACGCGGGCCACGTCGCCAACACGGCGAGCGTCTCGGCGAAGCCGCCCACGGGCTCCCCGGTGACGAGCAGCGACAGCGTCGACACCCCGGTCGACGCCTCCCCGGGCATCAACATCACCAAGCACGCGGGCACGGCGACCGGTAACACGGCGCTCTCGACGGTCCCGTACACGTTCGACGTCATGAACGTCGGCGAGGTCACNNCGGCCGGCTACACGCTCACGCAGGCCGATGTCGACGCCGGGCACGTGTCGAACACGGCGACCGTGACGTCGAAGGATCCGTCGGGCAACACGGTGACGCACTACGACACGGTCGACGCGCCCATCCCGTCGACCCCCGCCGTGACGCTGGACAAGCAGGCGGGGGCCGCGACCGGGGCCAGTGCCGGCGCGACCATCCCGTACAGGTTCGTCGTCATGAACGAAGGCAACGTCACGCTGTCGAGCCTCACGATCGTCGACCCGTTGGTCGGTACGGTCTCGTGCCCCGTCACCTCCCTGGCGCCGAGCGCGCAGACGATCTGTACGGCGGCGTACACGCTCACGCAGTCGGACGTTGACGCAGGGCACGCCGCCAACACGGCGACGGTCACCGCCGATCCTCCGTCGGGCGCCGTCGTCTCGAGCACCGACTCGACCGACACGCTGATCCCCGCGAGCCCGTCGTTGACGCTCGACAAGCAGGCAGCCGCTCCGACCGGTACGAGCGCCGGTTCCACGATCGCGTACAGCTTCGTCGTCACCAACACAGGCAACGTGACGCTCCACTCGGTGAGCGTCACCGATCCCACGGCCGGCGCGGTGTCCTGCCCCACGTCGACGCTGCTCCCCGGCGGCCGGACGACCTGCACGCTGACGTACACGCTGACGCAGGCTGACGTGGACGCCGGCCATGTCGCGAACACCGCGACCGCGACCGGGACGCCGCCGATCGGTGGCGCCGTCGAGGCCGTCGACTCGGTCGACTCCTTGCTTCCCGCGGCCCCCTCGATCACGCTGCACAAGACGGCCGGTACGCCCTCGGGCTACACCACGGGGTCGACGATCCTCTACTCGTTCCTCGTGACGAACACCGGCAACGTGACCCTCTCGAACGTCGGGATCGACGACCCGATGCTCAAGCCGTTCACGTGCCCGGTCACGACGCTGGCGCCCGGAGCGTCGGTGACCTGCACCGCGACCTACGCCATGACCCAGACGGACGTGGACTTCGGCGACATCGACAACACGGCGAGCGTGTCCGCCACCCCGCCGATCGGCGCCCCCGTGAGCGCGTCCGACTCCACCGACACCGAGTTCGTGCCGACGGCTGTCCTGACGCTCGTCAAGCAGGCGCTCGCACCGTCGGGCAACACCGAGGGCTCGACGATCCAGTACTCGTTCGTGGCGTCCAACGAGGGCGCTTCGACGCTCCATCTGCTCAGCGTCAGCGACCCGAAGGTCGGCTCGGTGTTCTGCCCGACGACCACGCTCCTGCCGGGTGACGTGGTGACCTGCACCGCCACGTACACGCTGAGCCAGGCCGACGTCGACGCCGGGCACGTGCCGAACACCGCGACCGCCTCGGCCCTCACTCCCACGGGGTCGCCCGTCACCGCGACCGGCTCCAAGGACACAGTCATCCCGTCGGCGCCGAGCATCACGCTGGACAAGCAGGCAGGGGCACCGAGCGGGACGACGGTCGGCGCCACGGTCCCGTACAGCTTCGTGGTGACGAACACGGGCAACGTCACGCTGGCGACGGTCGTCGTGGACGATCCGCTCGTGGGTCCGGTGAGCTGCCCGGTGTCCACGCTGGCGCCCGGTGGCCACACCACCTGCACCGCCACGTACGTGGTCACGCAGGCGGACGTGGACGCCGGTCACGTGGTGAACACCGCGTCGGTCTCGGCGAACCCGCCGTCGGGCAAGCCGGTCAGCGCAACCGACAGCAACGACATCGCGCTCACGAGCAACCCGTCGATCACGATGGACAAGCAGTCCGGTACGCACATGAACACCGTCGGAGCCACGGTGCCGTACACGTTCCTCGTGACGAACACGGGCAACGTCAGCCTGAGCGGCATCGGCATCAGCGACGCGAAGGCCGCTCCCGTGAGCTGCCCGGCTGCCGAGCTGGTGCCCGGCGCGGCCATGACCTGCACCGCCGCGTACACGCTGACCCAGGCCGACGTCGACGCGGGCCACCTGCTCAACACCGCGACGGCGTCCGGGACGCCGCCGACCGGCGCGACGGTGTCGGCGGTCGACTCCGTCGACACGACGATCACGGCCGGCCCCCAGATCGCCCTCGACAAGTCGGCCGGCCTGCCGAGCGGCACGAAGGTCGGCGCGACCATCGCGTACACGTTCCTCGTCACCAACACGGGCAACGTCACGCTCTACGCCATCTCCGTGGACGACCCCAAGGTGACCGCCGTGACCTGCCCGGCCTCCCAGCTGGCGCCGGGGGAGGACACGACCTGCACCGCGACGTACACGGTGAAGCAGGCCGACGTCGACGCCGGGCACGTCGTCAACACCGCGAGTGCCTCCGGCACGCCGCCCGTGGGCGCAGCGGTGCACGCGACGGACTCGACGGACAGCGTGATCCTGGCCTCCCCGAGCATCAGCCTCACGAAGTCGGCCGGGACCGCAAGCGGCAGCACCGCGACCTCGACGATCCCGTACACGTTCCTCGTCACCAACACCGGCAACGTGACGATCCACGGAGTGGCCGTGAGCGACACACGCGTCGGGACGGTCACCTGCCCGGCCGGTGACGTGCTCCCGGGTGCCGCGGTGACGTGCAGCGCCACGTACGCGCTCACCCAGGCCGACGTCGATCTCGGGCACGTGGACAACAGCGCGACCGCGTCGGCGACGCCGCCCAAGGGTGCGGCCGTGACGGCGGGCGACAGCATCACGACCCTCGTGCCCCCGACGCCGAGCGTCACCATGACCAAGACTGCGGGCACGGCCACCGGCAACTCGGCCGGGTCCACGATCCCGTACAGCTTCGTCGTCACCAACACCGGGAACGTCACGCTCCACGCGGTAGCGGTGAACGACCCCAAGGTCGCGCCGGTCACCTGCCCGGTGACGCAGCTGGCGCCACAGGCGCAGACGACATGTACGGGGACGTACACGATCACCCAGGCCGATGCCGATGCCGGTCACGTCGCCAACTCGGCGACCGCCTCCGCGACGCCTCCCGCCGGCGACCCCGTGACTGCGACCCACGCGATCGACACCTCGATCACGGCCACCCCGAAGGTCACGCTCGACAAGCGGGCCGCCGCTCCCACGGTCGACGCAGCGACCGGGACGGTGTCGTACACGTTCCTCGTGACGAACGAGGGCAGCGTCACGCTGACGGGCATCACGGTCGACGACCCGACCGTGGGACTGGTCACCTGCCCTGTCACCACGCTGGCGCCGGGCGTGAGCACGACGTGTACGGCGACGTACACGCTCACCCAGCCGGACGTCGACGCGGGCCACCTCACGAACTCGGCGACCGTCTCGGCGAACCCCCCGTCCGGCCCGGCCGTGACCGCGGCGGACTCCGTGACGACGCCCCTCCCGGGATCGCCTGGCATCGCCCTCGTCAAGACCGCCGGCACGGCCACCGGCAGCTCCGCGGGCTCGACCGTTCCGTACACCTTCCTCGTGACCAACACGGGCAACGTGACGCTGACGGCGGTCGGTGTCAGCGATGCCAAGGTCGGGACAGTCACGTGCCCCGTCCCGTCGCTGGCTCCGGGAGCCTCCGAGACGTGCTCGGCCTCGTACGCGCTGACGCAGGCCGACGTCGACGCCGGGCATGTCGCGAACACCGCCACCGCGTCCGGCACGCCGCCCACAGGCGGACCGACGACCAGGACCACCAGCGTCGACACGCTGGTTCCCGGTGTCCCGACGCTGACCCTCAAGAAGACGGGTACGGCGTCGGGCAGCACGGTCGGCTCGACCGTCTCGTACACGTTCCTCGTGACCAACACCGGCAACGTCACGCTGCACGGCGTCTCGGTGAGCGACCCGAAGATCGCAACCGTGACCTGCCCGGCGGCGTCCGTCGCGCCGGGGGCGGCCACCACGTGCACCGGGACGTACGTGCTGACGCAGGCCGATGTCGACCTCGGCAGCGTGACCAACCTCGCGACCGCGTCGGCCCTCTCCCCGCAGGGGACGCCGGCATCGGGCACGGGTGGCGCGGTCACGCCCATCTCGGCCGCACCGCAGGTCACCATCGTGAAGTCGGTCGGACCGATAGCCGGCAACACGGTGGGTACCACGATCCCCTACACGTTCCTGGTCTCGAACACCGGCAACGTCACGCTCCACGGCATCGCCGTCAGCGACGGACGAGTCGGTACGGTCATCTGCCCGGTCACCGACCTGGCGCCTCGGACCAGCACGACCTGTACGGCGACGTACGCGCTCACGCTGGCCGACGTCAACGCCGGACACGTCGCCAACTCGGCGACCGTCTCGGCGAACCCGCCGCAGGGTGACCCCGTCTCCGCGACGAACGCCATCGACACCGCGATCACGCCGACGCCGGCCGTGACCCTGCAGAAGCACGCCGGGGCACCCTCGGGCGTCGTCGCGGGCTCGACCATCGTGTACAGCCTGGTCGTGACGAACACCGGCAACGTGACGCTGACCCACATCAGCGTCGAGGACCCGCTCGTCGGTACGGTCACCTGCCCGGTCACCACGCTGGACCCGAACGGCATGACGACCTGCACGGTCACGTACGCGATGACGCAGGACGACATCGACTCGGGCACCGTCGTCAACAACGCGTCGGTGACCGCCACGTCACCGCTCGGGACGGATGTCAGCGACTCGTCGGGCACCCAGACGACGATCCCGGCCCAGCCCGCGCTGACGCTGCACAAGTCGGCGCCCGCGCCGACCGGCCTGTACGTGGGCTCGACCATCACGTACAGCCTCCTGGTCACGAACACCGGCAACGTGACGCTCGGCTACATCACGGTGTCCGACCCGACGGCGGGTCCGGTGTCGTGCCCCGACGGCACACTGGCGCCGAACGCGTCGACGACCTGCACGGTGACGTACACGCTCACGCAGACCGACATCGACGCCGGCCACCTCCGGAACACGGCCGCGGCCTGGGGGAACCCCCCGTCTGGCGACCCGATGAGCCTCGACGACGACGCGACCGCGACCGACACGCTCGACACGACGCTGGTGCAGCAGCCGTCGGTGGCGATCGCCAAGACCGCCGGGAGGCCGACGGCGATGGAGGCGGGCGGCGAGGTGCCGTACACGTTCGTCGTCACCAACACCGGCAACGTCACCCTCACAGGCCTGGTCGTCACCGATCCGCTCATCCCGGACGTGTCCTGTCCGACCGTGACCCTGGCGCCCCTGGCCTCGATGACGTGCACCGGGACGTACGGGCTGACGCTGGCCGACCTTGATGCCGGCCGCATCGTCAACACAGCCACCGTCAGGGGTGTGGGACCGTTCGACGCCTCGGTCTCCGCCGACGGCACGGTGACGACACCGCTCATCCCGAAGCCCGAGCTGGCGTTCATCAAGCACGCGGATGCGACCGGTCCGGTCCTGGCCGGAGACCACGTCACGTTCACGTTCCTCGTGACCAACACCGGCAACGTGACGCTCAGCTCCCTCAAGGTCACGGACCCGATGCTCGCGTCGGTCAGCTGCCCGTCGGCGTCGTTGGCGCCCGGAAGCTCAGTGCTCTGTACCGGAAGCCTGTACACGGTGACCGCCGCGGATGCGGCTCGTGGCTGGATCAAGAACACCGCCGTGGCCAGCGTTCTCGGCGCGGAGGTCGAGTCCGGGACGATCGAGCTCACCGCGACCTCTACGGTGACCATCACCGCCGTGAGCCCGCCCACGCCGACCACTCAGCTTCCGAACACCGGCTCGCCGGTGAGCATCGGAACGCTCGCCGTCAGCCTCGCTATCCTCGGTCTGGGCATGCTGCTCACGGTCGTAGGACGCCGCCGCCGTGACCAGGACCAGCTCGTCTGACCCCGAGGAGAGACCTTGCGCAACCTCACTGCCGGTATCGCCCTCGCCGTCGTCGCGGGCGTGGCGCTCACCGGCTGCACGAAGCCGAGCACCGATGCGACCGCTCCCGCCTCGTCGGTCCCGGCCGTCGACCCGAGCCGCGTCTCGCCGACCGACCTGCCGACGCCTCCGACGGTGGCTGACGCGAAGGGTGCGATCCGCGACCTCACGCTGGGGGAGTGCAAGACCGACGCTGGGCAGGAGTCGGTCTCCGGGTCGCTGACCTCCACGCAGCCGGCCACCGCCGACTTCCTGGTCACCGTCAGCTGGACCAACGCGACCGGTGACGTGATGGGCCGCGGCTACAGCGTGCTCAGGAAGGTCGCCCCCGGTCAGAAGGTGACGTTCGAGATCAAGGCCAAGGTCGCCGCCGGCGCCACGCAGTGCGTCAAGGGCGTCGAGTACGGCACGATCGCCGGCTGACTCAGGCCTGCGGATCCGTACGAGGCTCGTCGACCGGCTCGTGCAGCGCGGCTGCCTGCACCGCGGCGTCAGCCGTGGTCTGACGGTGAAGCTCCTCGATGGTCTCGTGCCGGACGGCGTTGGGCGTTCGACGCGGAAGACCCAGTCCGAGCCCGAGAACGATGCCGCCGACCGCGGCGAGGCCCGCGCCGATGAGCACGAGGTTCGTCGGGTTCACGACGGACGGCTGGCTCTTGTTGGCCATCGCCACCTCGTACAGGATGCGCAGGTCCCAGACGTTCTTCACCAGGAGACCGGCTGCCCCGGCGACCGCCAGCAGACCCAGGACGACCAGCACGCTCTTCAGCACCTTCATGGCCCGAGCATAGGACGCCGAACGGCCTCCGTGGACCCGATAGGTTGCCCGCCATGGAGCTCGATGTGGCGGCGTGGCTGGTCTCGGCCGAGGCGGCGCCGTGGCTCGAAAGGGCCGCGGGGGAGCGGGACTCCGAGTCGCTGGGCGCCGCCGACCGCTGGCGACGGGAGCTTCCCGTTGACCAGGCGGCCGCCGTCCTGACCCAGGCATCGTTGCGGCGTGCCGCGGTGGGCAAGCTGGGGGAGACGGCGTCGCATCTCTTCCTCACCCGCGACGGTGTCGAGCAGGCGACCAGGCCGGCAGTGGCGCGGTGGCGCGCCGACAGGTTCGCGGCGTCCGGTGTCGCCGGGGTCTGGGACCTCGGCTGCGGGCTGGGGCTCGACGCACTGGCGATGGTGGACGCCGGTCTCGCGGTGACCGCCGTCGAGAAGGATCCGGTCACGGCGACGTTCGCTGCGGCGAACCTGGGGGCGCACGCCCGTGTGGTCGTCGGCGACATCGAAGACCTGCGCGGCGATGTGCCCCTCGAAGCGGGCGTCTTCCTGGACCCTGCGCGTCGTACGGCTCGTGGCCGGTCCTGGGACGTGGCCGACCTCAGCCCGTCGTGGGACGTCGTCTCCGGTTTCGCCGACGGCCGCCGGGTTGCCTGCCTGAAGCTCGGTCCCGGCATCCCGTACAGGCTCCTGCCCGACCACGGCGAGACCGTCTGGGTCTCCGACCACGGGGACCTCGTCGAGGCGGCGTTGTGGGCCGGCGCCGGCGCTGGTCCTGGGCGGCGCAGCGCGCTGTTGGTGCCGGCCGGAGCTGGTCTCGATGCCACGGACGACGCGCTGCCGGTGGGGCCGATCGGGAGCTGGCTGTACGAACCGGACCCGGCCGTCATCCGCTCCGGAGCCGTTCCGGCGCTGGCCGCCACGCTCGACGCGACGGGCATCGCCCCCGGCGTCGCCTACCTGACGGCCGAGGAGCACCGGCCGACCCCGTACGCGGTCGCCTTCGAGGTGCTCGACCGCCTCCCGTACCGCGAGAAGGACCTCCGCGCCTGGGTGAGGCAGAACCGCGTCGGCACCCTGGAGATCAAGAAGCGCGCCATCGACGTCGACCCGGCGGCACTGCGTCGCCGTCTCGCGCCCAAGGGTCCCGAGGTGGCCACGCTGCTGCTCACCCCGACCCCCGACGGCGCCGTGGCCCTGGTGGTCCGCCGGACCTAGGGCTCGACGACCGCCCAGCCGTGCGCGGGGACGGTCGAGGCTTCGCGCTCCGAGGCGTCCAGTAGGGTGCCCGGCGGCAGGGGTGCCGGCTCGTCGTGCAGGTTCAACGCGAGATCGAGCCGCTCTCCGGCACTCCCCGTCAGCTCGACGATGACGAACTCGTTCGCGAGCTCGCGTGTCGTGACGGTCGCGGTCCACAGCCACCGGTGTCGCCGCCGCAGCCCGAGCAGGCGCTGGTGCAGCTCGTACACGCTCCTGCCGAACGGCAGGAGCTCGTACGGCGTGGCCGGGAACTCGGGCCGGATCGCGTCGTCACCGTAGAAGGACTCCGTCTTCACGCCGGTGAAGGCCTGTTCGTCGCCCGAGTACACGGCAGGGATGCCGGGCAGCAGCGCGAGGAGCGCCACCGCGTGCTCGAGGTGGCGCTCGTCGGACAGCTGGCTCGCGATGCGGGTCGTGTCGTGGTTGCCGACGAAGGTGTACGGGACGAACTGCTCGAGCATCGCCTTGTGGCGGCTGAGCGCGTGCGCGAGCTCCCAGAAGTTCTTCGTGGCGAGCGAGCTCCAGATGGCCTTCCACAGCTCGTACTGGGTCACCGTGCTCATCCCGGAGCGCTTCACGAAGTCGGCATAGTCGCCGTGGATGACCTCGCCCATCAGCCAGGTCCCCGGCTGGATGAACTGGATCGCGTCGGTGATGGGGCGCCACGCGTCGGGTCCGGGGGCGTACGCGGCGTCGAAGCGCCACGCGTCCGCGCCCATGTCGGTCCAGTGGGACACGACCGAGATGACGTGCCTGATGACGGCGGGCTCGGCCAGGTTCAGCTCGACGAGCGTCTCATGCCCTTCGAAGCACCGCGGGTAGCCGTCCACCCACGTGATCCAGTGGCCTTCCGGCGAGTCGGGGCCGCCGGTGATGGCGCGCTGGACGATCTGGTTGTCGCGCGAGACGTGGTTGAACACTCCGTCGAGGGCCACCCGGATGCCCTTGCTGCGGCAGGCTGCGACGAGGTGGGAGAACGTGTCGGTCGTGCCGAGCCGGGGGTCGATCTCGAAGTGGTCCAGAGTGTCGTAGCCGTGGCTCGTCGAGCGGAAGATGGGTCCCAGCATCAGGCCGTTCGCGCCCAGCGTCACGGCGTAGTCGAGCCAGGCCTCGAGCTGCGCGAGGCGCGGTACGGGGTCGGGTCCGGCATCGGCGAGGGACCGCTCGGCACCGGTGAAGCCGAGCGGGTAGACGTGCCACCAGATCATGTCTGTCGACCAGGATGAGGGCATCTGGGTCTCCTTCGTCTTTCTCAGCCTCGCATGGACGAGGGCCGACTGCACCCGATCTGGGCGACGGCCTGGGACGGCAGCGGCCGTCCTAGCACTCGGCTTGATCGAGTGCTAACGCAGGTATAGATTCTTCGTTAGCACTCAACCATTGAGTGTGCCAGCGTTCGGGACGGCACCGCGACGACGTCCCGACACCTTGTACCCAGTGGCCGACCGGCCACCACCGAACAGTGAAAGGGGTCTTGACGTGGCAGCCACGATCAAGCCGCTCGAGGACCGCGTCCTCGTATTGCCGCTGGAGGCCGAGCAGAAGACTGCTTCCGGCCTTGTCATCCCGGACACCGCCAAGGAGAAGCCGCAAGAGGGCAAGGTCATCGCGACCGGCCCCGGTCGCACCGACGACAACGGCAAGCGGATCCCGTTGG
Source organism: Propionibacteriaceae bacterium (assembly GCA_003153855.1). Taxonomy (GTDB): domain Bacteria; phylum Actinomycetota; class Actinomycetes; order Propionibacteriales; family Propionibacteriaceae; genus Fen-668. Next base: position 739 of record PMBM01000100.1, on the reverse strand, counting down.
ATCTCGCCGAGGGCGACATCGTCATCTTCTCGAAGTACGGCGGCACCGAGGTCAAGTACGACGGCAACGAGTACCTGCTCCTCAATGCCCGCGACATCCTCGCGGTCGTCACCAAGTAAGGGACACACATGCCAAAGATCCTTCAGTTCGACGAGCAGGCGCGTCGCTCCCTGGAGCGTGGTGTCGACATCCTCGCGAACACCGTGAAGGTGACGCTGGGCCCCAAGGGACGCTACGTCGTCCTCGACAAGAAGTGGGGCGCTCCGACCATCACCAACGACGGCGTGACCGTCGCCAAGGAGGTCGAGCTCAGCGATCCGTACGAGAACCTGGGCGCACAGCTCGCCAAGGAAGTCGCCACCAAGACCAACGACGTGGCCGGCGACGGCACGACGACCGCCACGGTGCTGGCGCAGGCCCTGGTACACGAGGGTCTTCGTGCGGTGGCATCCGGCGGCAACCCGATGGGCCTGAAGAAGGGCATCGAGAAGGCCGTCATCGCACTCTCCGAGGAGCTCCGCTCGCAGGCTCGCGCGATCGACTCGACCGCCGACATGGCATCGGTCGCCACGATCTCTGCTCGTGACGAGCAGATCGGTGCGCTCATCGCCGAGGCGTTCGACAAGGTCGGCAAGGACGGTGTCATCAACGTCGAGGAAGGTCAGTCGATCGGCATCGAGAAGGAATACACGGAGGGGATGCAGTTCGACCGCGGCTACATCTCGCAGTACTTCGTGAC
>PMBM01000064.1:26101-27928 GCA_003153855.1 Propionibacteriaceae bacterium | reverse complement strand
ATGAGCACTCTGGTACAGCCGCCGGTGACAGTGGAGGAGCCGCACTTCGGGCGACTCACGCCGAGGATGGCAGCGTGGCGTGAGGAGCTGCTGGACACGCCGCAGTCGGTCTGCGTCGAGCGCGCGATGCTCACCACCGAGACGTACAAGCTCCACCAGAACGAGCCCATGGTCCTTCTCCGCGCCCTCATGGTGAAGAACGTCCTCGAGAACATGAGCATCTTCATCGAGCCCGCCACCCTCATCGCCGGCAACCAGGCCTCGGCGAACCGGGCGGCGCCGATCATGCCCGAGTACGCGATGGACTGGGTCATCAACGAGCTCGACGAGTTCGACGCGCGGCCCGGCGACCGCTTCACGATCACCGAGCAGGCGAAGCAGCAGCTGCGCGACATCGCCCCGTTCTGGGAGCACAACACGCTCAAGGACCGCGGCCTCAGCCTCATGCCGCCGGCGAGCCGTACGTTCTACGACCTCGGCATCATCCACCCCGAGGGCAACATCACGTCCGGCGATGCGCACATCGCCGTCGACTACGGACGCGTCCTGCGCGAGGGTCTCGCCGGATACCGCTTCCGTACGGAGACCCTCCTCAAGAACCTCGACCTCACCGACGCCACCCAGCTCAAGAAGTCCTTCTTCTACCGCTCGGTGCTCGTCACGCTCGACGCGGTTGTCGCGTTCGCCCATCGCTACGCCGCGCTGGCCTCCGACCTCGCCTCTACCGAGCCCGACGCCGCCCGCGCCGCCGAGCTCACCGAGATGAGCCGCATCCTCACGAAGGTGCCCGAGCAGCCGGCCGAGACGTTCCACGAAGCCGTACAGGCCGTCTGGCTCGTACAGCTCTGCCTGCAGGTCGAGTCCAACGGCCACTCCCTCTCGTACGGCCGCTTCGACCAGTACCTCAACCCGTTCTACGTCGCCGACCTCGCCGCCGGCCGCATCACCGGAGACCAGGCCACGGAGCTGCTCACCAACCTGTGGATCAAGACGATCACGATCGCGAAGATCCGCAGCTGGTCGCACACGCGGTTCAGCGCCGGTGGCCCGCTGTACCAGAACGTCACCGTCGCCGGCCAGACGACCGACGGGCGCGACGCGGTCAACCCCCTGTCGTACCTCGTCCTGCGCTCCGTCGCCCAGACCAAGCTGCCGCAGCCGAACCTCACGGTCCGCTACCACAAGGGCCTCGCGGACGACTTCATGATGGAGTGCATCGAGGTGATGCGNNGCGGTGCCGGGCAAGTGGGGCTACCGCTGTACGGGGATGAGCTTCCTCAACTTCCCCAAGACGCTGCTCGTCGCGATGAACTCGGGCGCCGATCCCAAGACGGGCACCCCGCTCTCGACACCGTTCCCGCACTTCACCGAGATGACCAGCTTCGACGAGCTGATGCAGGCGTGGGACGTGACCGTGCGGGAGTTCCAGCGCCACTGCGTCATCCTCGACTCGGCGTGCGACATCGCGCTCGAGGAGACCGTCGCCGACATCCTCTGCTCGACGCTCGTCGAGGACTGCCTCGGCCGCGGGAAGCCGATCAAGGAGGGCGGGGCTGTGTACGACTTCATCTCCGGTCTCCAGGTCGGCATCGCCAACCTCGGAGACTCGCTCGCGGCGATCAAGAAGTGCGTCTTCGAGGACCGTACGGTGACCGCGGCTGAGCTCTGGGACGCGCTGGCTACGGATTTCGCGGGCGAGCGCGGCGCGGACATCCAGGCGCTGCTCGATGCGGCACCCAAGTACGGCAACGACGACGACTACGTCGACGGGCTGCTCGTCGACGCGTACGCCTCGTGCATCGACGAGATCTACGCCCACCACAACAC
>PMBM01000064.1:25148-26090 GCA_003153855.1 Propionibacteriaceae bacterium | reverse complement strand
TGCTCACCGAGCCACGGCGCCGACACCCATGGGCCGACCGCCGTGTTCAAGTCGGTGTCGAAGCTCGACACCGAGCACATCACGGGCGGCGTGCTGCTGAACCAGAAGGTCTCGCCGGCGATGCTGCGACACGAGGAGGACCGCAAGAAGCTCATCCTCCTGCTGCGTACGTTCTTCAACCGGCTCGACGGGTTCCACGTGCAGTACAACGTGGTCGACCGCGCGACCCTGCTCGACGCCCAGGCCCACCCGGAGCGTCATCGCGACCTGATCGTACGAGTGGCCGGCTACAGCGCGTTCTTCAACGTGCTGTCCAAGGCGACGCAGGACGACATCATCGCCCGTACGGAGCAGACGCTGTAGATAGGCCGTTGCCGGTAGGCGGTTCCCTGAGGGTCCGTCGGCGAAGCCGACCGGCGTCACGAAGGGCGGAGCACAGCGCCGTGACTCGTCAGCCCCAGTTCGCGGCTTTCGTCAGGCAGAACGGGTGGCCGTCGGGGTCGCGCAGGACGACCCAGTCCGTCGAGGGCTGCTCGGCGGGCTTGGTGGCGCCGAGGTCGGTGATGGTCTTCTCGGCGGCCTCGAGATCGTCGACGGCGAGGTCGAAGTGGAACTGCTTCGTACCGGACGTGTTGGGCCAGTCCGGCGCCTTCCAGCCCTCGACGCGTCCGAAGCCCACCCGCTGGGAGCCGTCGCCGATCATCCCGTAGTCGCCCTCCGAGTACGTCACGTCCCACCCGAGCACGGCGGCCCAGAACTCGGCCTCACGCTTCGGGTCGGCGCAGTCGATCGTGACCATGGCCAGGGATGCGGGGGGTTTCGTTGCAGCCATCTCTACCTCCGTGACGCGATGTCGGACCGCGTTCGTCGGTCCTCTGCGCATGCCCATACCCCCGACGCGCCGAATCACTCTCCGCGAGCGGCACAGGTGCTCTCCCGAGC
>PMBM01000064.1:0-25109 GCA_003153855.1 Propionibacteriaceae bacterium | reverse complement strand
GAGGCGCGCTGGACGGCTTCGATCGAGTACGACAGCGGCAGCCAGTCGGAGATCGCCGACAGCACGTCGGGCATCTGCGAGCGCGGCATGAACACGCCGCCGAGGGCCATCTGCGGGAACACGAAGAGCGGCATGAACTGCACCGCCTGGAACTCGGTGCGCGCGAACGCGCTGGCGAGCAGGCCCAGAGCCGTACCCATCAAGGCATTCACCACAGCCATCGCGCCGACCACCCAGAGGCTNNTACCCGAACAGCAGCTCAGCCTTCCGCAGGGGCGTGGTGAGCAGTCGCTCGAGCGTTCCGGACGTGCGCTCGCGCAGCGTGGCGATGCTGGTGACGATGAACATGACGATGAACGGGAACAGCGCGATGAGCATCGGCCCGAGCTGGTCGAACTGGTTGGCGGGCAGGACCCACGCGAACAGACCCACGAGCAGCATGGGCAGGAACGCCATCAGGGCGACCGTACGGGGGTCGCGGCGGAGCTGGCTGAGCACCCGTCCGGCCGTCGCAAGGAGTCTCATCGCCCGTCCTCCTCTGCGTGCCGGGGTGCCGTGTCGGGCGCTTCGTTGGGGGTGTCGAGGCTGTGACGCGGGCCGGCGACGTCGCGCCGGATCAGCTCGAGGAAGGCCTCGTCCGGGTCGGACTTGCCCGACTCGACGAGCAGGTTCGCGGGCGTCGTGTGGGCGACGATGCGTCCTGCGCGCATCAGGAGGAGGTCGTCGCACCGGTTCGCCTCGTCCATGACGTGGCTCGAGACGATGAGCGATATCCCGGAGTCGGCGAGCCCGCGGAAGATGCCCCACAGCTCCGAGCGGAGCAGGGGATCCAGGCCGACGGTCGGCTCGTCGAGCACCACGAGCTCGGGCTTGCCGAGCAGGGCGATGGCGAGCGACGTACGGGTGAGCTGGCCGCCGGACAGGTCGTCGGCGCGCTGGCGCCGCTGGTCGGCGAGCCCGACCGCGGAGATGACGCGGTCCGTCTCGCTCGACGTCAGCCCGTACAGGCGGGTGAAGTAGGCGACGTTCTCGCCGACGCTGAGGTCGGTGTACACGGAGGCCTGCTGGGACGAGTACGTGACGCGGCGACGCAGAGCCGGCGTGCCGGCGGGCAGTCCCAGGACGGTCACGGTGCCGCTCTGTACCTTCTGGATGCCCACGATGCAGCGGATCAGCGTCGACTTGCCGCAGCCCGACGGACCCAAGAGACCTGTGATGCGGCCGGGCGTGAGATCGAGGTCGAGACCGTCGAACACCTGCACCTTGCCGCGCTTCACCCGGAGCCCCGCGATGGAGACAGCGGGGGAGGAGTTGCCCATGTACGGCATTACACTCCCGCAGCGGCGTGCTCGGGGACAGTTTGGCCCGCGACGCGCCAGCTCGTCGTGACTAGGGGCGTCGCTGCGCTCGACGCGTGGTCACATCACCGAGAACTCGGGCGGGAGGGGGCCTCGGCCGGTCAACGCCAGGAGGGCCTCGCCGATGCGAGCGTCGTCGACCAGGAGCTCGGTGACGAGCTGCATCGCCTGACGCGCCGCGATCCCGGGAGATGCCGGAGGCAGGCCCAGCGCCACGGCGAGGTCGCAGGTGTGGACGACCAGCTCGAACGTACGTGTCGGCAGGTAGTCGCGGAGTCGCATCCCCCCGGCGATCGTGGTCATGAGCTCGTCACCGGTGGAGCGCCGTACGAGGGCTGTCACCCGCGAGCCGAGCTCGGCCACGGCAGCTGCGGGATCGTCACCCAGCGCCTGCGCCGCGTCCCTGCCCCTCTGCGCGACCCCCGAGCCACGGGCGATCGAGCGCGTCGCCGCGTAGTACAGCGGTGCCGATTCGATGTCGACCTGTTCGGGCGGCTTCGCGAGGTACGCCTCGACCGTGACGAACGAGCGGCTGGTGTGCCCGACCAGGGAGCGTACGTCCCACTCGCCCAGCCCCGGCTTCTCCCAGCGGTCGCCCACCTCGGCGGCCGTCGTCACGAACCACAGTGCGGCGGCCTCGAAAGCCGCCAGAGAGTCAGTCCAGGTGAACTCCATGCCCGCAGCGTAACTGCCGACGATTCACACGGGAGCTTCCGTCGCACGTGCCAACCGGCGGCCGCCCGGCCGGGGACCCCCGTCTCTCAGGCAACCGCTCGGCTCGGACGGGCAGCGGAGAACGTCCTGCTCGGACGGGCATCGGCAGCCCTCCGGCTTGCGAGCTCCTCAGCCACCGGGACGATCTCGCCATCGACGACCACGGTCGCCGTGCGGCCACCGAGGTAGCCACCCTGGAACATCGCCGTGCCGGCGACAGTGATTCCAGCGACAGCAACTGGCCCGTTCGCCGCACCCTGTGCCGCGGTGGTGGTCAGGGTCAGGGTGATGTCGGAGTCCTCGGCCCCCCGGAGCACGTTCACGCCGAGGTGCAGTCCCAGGACGAGCTGGAGCTCGCCCTGCGCGTACGTCCCGCGCCACGTCCCAGGCAGCAGCGTGATGGCGCACGTGACCGAACCGAACTTCACAGGTTCCACGTACACCGAGGTCACGGTGACGCCGCCGTTGGCGTCGACGCACAGGTCAGCGCTGACAGGGCGCGCAAAAGGACCGCGAACGTCGGGCCGGCTGGTCGTCAGTGTGGCGATGCCGACGAAGGAGGCGTCCCGCGAGGGTACGGATGGTTGCGCGCGCCCGACGAGCCGGGCCAAGCGACGAGTGGCAACTGTCACCAGGTTGGTCATGGTCTCTCCGTTGCATCGTTGACGGGGGAGAGCGAGCTCTCGTCATGCATAGAGTCCGAGAGGACCCATCTGATACGTGCCTTGAGCGACTTTGTCCCGCGTGGCCCTGTCCTGAAGAGGCCCGTAGGCTTGGCGCCGACCCGCGCCGCTGCGGGCACGCTACCCGACGAGGGGATTCATGCACCATAGGTTCGTCATCATCGGCTACGGCACGATGGGCTTCACCCACATCAAGAAGCTGACCGCTCTCGGCGAGGAGATCGCAGGCGTCGTCGACATCGACCCGATCGCTCGCGACGAGGCGACTGAAGCAGGGCTGCATGTCTACCCGCATCTCGAGGACGCTCTCGCCGACCCGAGCGTCGACATCGTCTTCATCTGCACCCCGAACGAGGTCCACAAGGCGATCGCCCTGGCTGCCCTCGCGGCCGGCAAGAACGTCGTCACCGAGAAGCCCGCGATGCTCAGCGTCGACGAGATCCAGGAGGTCGCGGCCGCCGAGGCCGCGTCCGGCAAGGTGTTCATCGTCCACCAGAACCGCCGCTGGGACGAGGACTACCTCGTCATGAAGGAGCTGTACGACGCGAAGTCGCTCGGCGACGTCACCTACATCGAGTCCCGCATCGACGGGTCACGCGGCATCCCCGGCGACTGGCGTCGGGACCCGTCCCGTGGCGGCGGCATGGTGCTCGACTGGGGCGTCCACCTCGTCGACCGTCTGCTTCTCATGGTCCCCTCGCCGGTGAAGACCGTGTACGGGCGGCTCAGCTACACGATGGGCGCGCCGGTCGAGGACGGCTTCTTCATCTACGTCACGTTCGCGAACGGGGTCGAGGCGGTTGCGGCCTGCACGACGGACAACTACGCGCCCGGGCCGAAGTTCCAGCTCAAGGGCAGGCGCGGCACCGCCACGGTCGACGACTGGCAGATGAACGGCAAGATCGTACGGCGCGTCGAGGACGTCGAGCCGGACGCCGAGCCCGTCGTCGCGGGGCAGGGGATGACCAAGACGATGGCGCCCCGGATCATCGACTACTCGAAGATGCTCAAGGTGCAGGACAACGTCGAGGTGCTGCCGCTGCCGCGTCTCGCCACAGACGTCAACGACTTCTACCGCAACGTGCTCGCGGTGATCGACGGGACGGCGTCCAAGGCCATCACGAACGAGTCGGTCGTACGGTGCATGCGGGTCCTCGAGGCAGCACGTACGTCCCACGAGACCAACACCGTCATCGACCTGTCGGGCATCGACACGTACCTGGACCACTGAGCCACGACGCATGTCGGCCCCGCAGACCTCATGCCTGCGGGGCCCTCGTGGCTTCGGGGCTCAGACCTCGTTGAAGTACACCGGCTTGCCGGTGGCGGCGGAGGTGTAGATCGCGTCGAGGATCTCGGTGACGACGCACGCCTGGTGCCCGGTGACGAGCGGCTCGCCGTCGGTGAGGATGGCCGTGAGCCACGACCCGGCCTCGTCGACCGCCGCCTGGTCCATGCCGGACAGCGGGGGCTTGCCCGGGCTGAAGACGACCGCTCCGACCTCCGGTGAGGTCTTCACGAGGCCGCCGCCCTGCACGTTGTTGAGCGTCACCTTGAGGTTCTGAGAACCTGCGATCTGTACGGTGTCCGCGCCACCCTCGGTGCCGCACAGCGTCACGCACGCCTCGCGAGAGTCCGCGACGTTGAGCGCCCAGGACGACTCCACGTACAGCGACGCTCCGTTGGTGAACCTCACGAAGCCGAACGCCGAGTCCTCGACCGTGTACGTGGCGGGGTCCCACAGACCCATCATGTTGCCCTCGGGCCTGTCACCGAGCTTGTGGTTCACGACGCCGGTGACCGAGGCCACCTCGTAGTTGTCCATGTACCACAGGGCCAGGTCGATCGCGTGGCCGCCGAGGTCGATGAGCGGGCCGCCGCCCTGCTTCTCCTTGTCGGTGAAGACGCCCCACGTGGGCACGCCACGACGGCGTACGGCATGGGCCGTGGCGGCGTAGATCTCGCCGAGCCGGCCTTCGGCGATGGCCTTGGCCAGGAACTGGTTCTCGGGACGGAAGCGGTTCTGGAAGCCGACGGACAGCTTCTTGCCGGTCCGAGCCGCAGTCTCGACCATGCGGCGCGCGTCGGAGCCGGTGATCGCCATCGGCTTCTCGCACAGCACGTGCTTGCCGGCCTCCAGCGCCGCGCACGCGATCTCGGCGTGACTGACGTTCCACGTACAGACGTGGATGACGTCGATGCTCGGGTCGGCGAGCAGCTGGGTGTAGTCGGTCGTCGTGTACGCGTCGGCCGATCCGTACAGGTCCTTCGCCGTCTCCGCCTTGTCGATCTCGAAGTCGCAGAAGCCGACGACCTCGGCCAGGTCGGAGTGCGCCGCGAGGCCGGGCAGGTGCTTGCCGGTCGCGATGAAGCCGAGGCCGACGATGCCGACCCGAAGTTTCGTCATGGTTCGTGTCCTTTGTGTGAGAGGTCAGACGGTTGCGGCGGCGTGGAACGGGGTGTTGCTGATGAGCGGGCTCAGGGTCCGGTGGGCGATGTTCAGCCCCTCGACGACCTTCTCCGGGGTGCCGCCCCACACCGGGTCCTCGTGCTCGACGGACAGGGTGCCGGTGAAGCCGACCTCGTCCAGCCGGTCGACGATGTGCGCCCAGTCGACGGCGCCGCGGCCCGGGACGCGATAGCGCCACCAGCCCATGTCCCAGGGCCGGTCGCCCTTCTGGACCAGGCCGTAGAACCCGTACTGGTTGCGCGCCGTCTCGAACAGCTCCACGTCCTTCGCCTGCGCGTGGACGATGTACTGCGCGAACGGACGGATCGTCTCGATCGGGTCGATGCCGATCCACTGGAGGTGGGACGGGTCCCAGTTGAGGTACAGGCCGAGCTTCGTCGTCATCCACTCCCAGAGCTCCGGGGAGTACGCGATGTTGCCCGGGTAGCCGTCGGGGTGCCAGCCCTCCATGACGCAGTTCTCGATCATGAGCTTGACCCCGCGCTCGCCGGCGTAGTCGACCAGCTCCGGGAAGATGCGCTCCGCCTCGGCCATGTTCTCCACGACCGACTTCCGTACGTCCCGGCCGATGAAGGTGCCGACGAGACCGATGTCGAGCGACTCCGCCGCGTCGATGACGCCCTTGAGGTGCGTACGGATCTCCTGGCGGCGATCGAGGTCGCCGATGAGGTTGTTCTCGTAAAAGGCGAGCGACGAGATCTCGATCCCGGTGCGCTCCAGCAGGGCCTTGGTCGCATGGACGTGCATGCCGGACCACGTGGCGATCGGCAGGTGGGCCGACTGGAACGGGCGACCCTCGACCATCGGCCAGCACGCCACCTCGATGCACCGGTAGCCCTGCCCCGACGCGTACTCCGCGATCCGGTCGAGCGACCACATCGGCAGCGCTGCCGTGAACATTCCGAGCTTCATTCTTCCCCCTGGGCAGACCAGTGGCGCCGAGACCAGGCCTCGGCGCCACCGGTCGATGTGTGTGTTTGTCAGTCAGCCGTGAGCGGTGACCAGTCTGCCGGAATCGGGTCGATCTCGGGGGCTGTCGACGTCATGGTGATGGTCTCATTCGACTCGACCGCCTTCTCAACCGACAACATGATCTCGAGGACGTGGTAGGCGAGGTCGGCCTGGGCGCGCGGACGCGTACCAGCCTTGATCGACCGGACCATGTCCACGAGGCCGATGCCGCGACCCATGCCGGCCTCGGGGACCACGAGCTCCTCGACGACCTTGCCGGCCTTGTGGGTGACGACGGTGCCGTGGTGGAAGTTCGGATCCGGAGAGACGATGACGCCGTCGGTGCCCTGGAACTCCAGGAAGCCGTGCCGGTTGAGGCCGGAGTCGAACGTCAGCAGGACCAGCGACGTGGCGCCGGACTCGTGGCGAAGGAGCGCGCGGATCGTCGTCGGGACCTCGACGTCGAACTTCGTGCCCGCCTTAGGGCCGGACATGACCTCGCGGACCTCGCGCGCCTTGCCGCCGCCGGCCGTCACGCTGACGACCGGGCCGAGGGCGAGGACCAGCGCCGTGAAGTAGTACGGGCCGATGTCGAGCGTCGGGCCTGCGCCGACCTGGAACAGGAACTCCGGTCCGGGGTGCCACAGGTCCGGGCCTGGCTGCTGCATGATCGCGACGGCGCCCATCGGGGTGCCGATCTCGCCGCCGCGGATCTTGCGCAGGACCGTCTGGAAGCCGGGGCCGAACACCGTGTCGGGCGCGCAGCCCACGACCACGCCGTGCGCCTTCGCCTCGTCGAGGATCTGCTTCGCACCCTCGAGGTTGAGGCCGAGCGGNNTCTGCGGGTTCGTGATGTTGATCACGTACTCGACATCGGCGTTGTCGTAGATGATGTCCGAGCCGTCAGGCCCGGGGGTGCCGTGGGTGGCGATCCCGTACTTCTCGGCCCTCTCGGCCGACCGCTCCTCGATGAGGTCGGAGATCGCGACGATCTCCAGCTCGGGGTACGTGGCGATGTGGCTCAGGTACTGGGGCGAGATGTTTCCGGCGCCCACGACGCCGACTCCTGCACTCACTTCTTCTCCTTGAGGTAGTCGATGCTGGCGGCCGACTCGGCCACCGGGTCAGTGGCGGCGTCGAACTCCAGGACCCACGTGCGGTCCGGGCTGGCTTCGAGGATCGGAGGGATGTCCATCGCGCCGGTGCCCAGCACGACGTTGACCACGCCGTGGCCACCCTCGACGGGGCCGTCCTTGACGTGCAGGTGCGTGATCCGGTCGCCGTACTTCTCGAACAGCGACAGCGGGTCGACGCCGCCCGCAGAGGCCCAGTAGGTGTCCAGCTCGAGCACCACGCGGGGGTCGAGCAGGGAGACGAAGTAGTCGTACGGGGTCTGGCCGTCGATGGTGGCGCCCAGGAACTCCCAGTCGTGGTTGTGATAGCCGATGACGATGCCTTCGGCTTCGAAGGCGTCGACCTGGGCGTTGAGCGCATCGGTGAAGGTCTTGAGGTCCTCGGCGGACTCGAACGCGTTGCGCGGGTCCGGGCTCGGCTGGAAGACCGTCGTCACCCCGAGCTTCTTGGCGGCGGCGAGGACCTTCTCGGGGTTCTGGACGATTCCGGCGTGAGCGCTGTCGGCCTGGAGCCCGGCGGCGGCGAGCGCCTCGGGGAGCCAGTCGAAGTTTTCGATTCCGAAAGGCTCCACCTTGTCGACGCCCATCGCGGCGACCGCTGCGAGCGTGCCGTCGCGGTCGGCTTCAAGGGCCTCGCGGAGTGTGTAGAGCTGGATGCTGATCGTGGGCATCGAAAAGAACGCCTCCTTGCGTTGGGGAACTCGTGGAACGTTACGCCCGTTCTACTGACTTACAAGTCAGAAAGCAAAGACTTGCCGCGAACCGCTCGTTGCTACGCGTCGGGTCTGTTGTCGAGCGCCAGCCGGTGGTCGTTGACGAGTCGCGCCGCCTCGAGCGTGGGGATGCGGATCGCGACGGCGAAGAAGCGGCGCGTACGACGTCCGGGGCAGGTCAACGTCACCACGTCGAGCACCCTCCCGGCAGAGGCGTGCGTCTCACGCAGGGGCCAGCGCTCCTCGGGTTTGGTGACGAACTCCGGGAAGACGAGCTCGTCGCCCTCGATGGCGAACGCGAACGGCATGGTGATCGGGACCCGGCGGTCCACCGGGATCAGGTGGATCCGTCCGAGCGTCCGTACGTTCGCGAGGATCACAACGACGGCGACGACCAGGAAGGCGACCGAGAAGAGGGTCCACGGGACGTCGCTTCGCAACGAGAACCCCCACAGAAGCGCCGACGCGAAGCCGAGGACGACGAAGCCGAGGAGAAGCTGGAGGATGGATCGGCGCTGGATGTAGCTGCGCCACGCGAGCTGAGGAGGCTGTGGCCAACCTTTGGCCTCGACAACGAGGGAACGATCCGCCATGGCTCAAGGCTAGGGCAGAGCCGGAGTCACGAGATTCGCGCCTGCCGGTGGCCGTGTCTCGACCCCGCCGCATTGCCCGGTCCGTACCCTGGAGACGTGCCCGACTGGTTCACAGAATCCTTCCGCGCCGAGTTCGACCGACAGGCTGCGGCGATCGGCAGGTTCAACCTCGCAGTCTTCGGCAAGACCGGGACGGGCAAGTCGACCCTGATCAACGCCGTCTTCGGCACCGAGGTCGCCAAGACCGGTATCGGGGAGCCGGTGACGCAGGGCAGCCACCTGTACGTGGACCGCCGCGGCACGCTCGGCATCTTCGACACCCAGGGACTCGAGATCGGCCGCGACGACGGCGTGCTCGTCAAGGAGCTCCGGGACGTCGTCAAGGGGCTGCGCAAGAAGCCGCTCTCCGAGCAGATCCACTGCGCCTGGTACTGCGTCCGCGGCATGGACCGCCGGTTCGAGGAGTCCGAGGCCAAGTTCATCCGCGCGTTGGCCGAGCTCGACATCCCCGTCCTGCTCGTCCTCACGCAGGTGCCCATGCGCGACAACCAGTTCCACCCCGACGCGGTGTCGCTCGCCCGCCACATCGAGTCGCTGAAGCTGCCGATCCTCGGCGGTCGCCCGTTCATGACCTACGCGATGAGGGACCAGTTCTCTGGTCAGCCGCCATACGGCTTGAGCGAGTTGGTTCATGCCACCTTTCAGGCAGTTCCCGAAGCCGTACAGTCCGCGCTGGTCGCTGCTCAACGAGTTGACCTCGATGCCAAGGCGCGTGCTGCGCAGGGTTTCATCGGCGCGACGGTGACCGCGTCGGTGGCCGCGGCCGCCACCCCGATCCCGTTCTCGGACGCAGCCCTGCTCGTACCGCTCCAGCTCGCGATGATGGCGCGCATCGCCCAGCTGTACGGGATGGGCGTCGACAGGGCCGGAATCGCAGCCGTCGCCTCGACGGCCGTCGCGACCACCGCCGGCCGGGCCAGCTTCACGTCGCTGATCAAGCTCATCCCCGGCGCGGGCACGATCGCCGGCGGAGCGATCAGCGCCTCGGTCGCGGGGGTGTTCACGTTCGCGATGGGCCAGGCCTGGCTGACGGTCTGCCAGAAGTCGGCCGGAGGCACGCTGCCCAGCCTGGGCGGGGTCACCGACTCCAAGGCGCTCCACGACCTGTTCATGAGCGAGTTCAAGCGACGCATCCCCGGCATTCGGTCTGCGACCACCACCTAGGTCTGGAACACTCGCTTCCGTGATCCTGTCGCTCGCGGACGGCCTGGTCCTCGACTTCGGCAACTGCCCCGAGCACGACGGTGCCTCGGCTCGGCTGGCGGAGCTCGTCGAGGCCTACAACGTGAGGCCCCGCAGCGACGTGCTGCGCGAGATCGCCGAGACCCTCTGCTCACGGGCCAGGCTGCGGATCGATGCGGACCCCGCCGGCGCCATCATCGATCTCACCGCAGGGCTCGAGCTCCTCCCGTACATCGACCGCCCCGCCCTCGTGGCGAAGCTGTACGGGCTGAGGGCTTGGGTGAAGGCGGCGACCGGGGACGACGAGGCTGCTCTGGTCGACTACGACGCGGCGATCGAGTGGGCGCCCTCGCATCCCACGTACCGCAACAACCGCTCGGTCTGCCGGCGTCGCGCAGGCGACCTCGGTGGTGCGCTGGCCGATGCTCGCGCAGCCGTCGCCGAGAACCGCCGGTCTGGGCTGTACTGGCTGACGCTCGCCGAGGCGTACGCGGCTCGCCGCGAGGACGTCGACGCCGTCACCGCCCTGCGGCGAGCACTTCGGCTGAACCCCTCGTTGGCCCGACAGCTCGACGATCCCGTGCTCGACCGGGTCCGCGAGCGCGACGACTTCCCGCGCTGAACCCGGACGTCGAGCGAGCACCGCGGCCCGGTAGACCGGGGCGGTACGGGACTGTCGACGCCGAGTGGTCACGCAACCGGCCAACCCCTGGGGCGAACGACAGTTCTGTGGCCGTTCGCACGTGCGTCTGCGGCATCTCAGGGGCTGTGGACAACCCGAGCGCGCCGTCCCTGGTTGGGCCAGGCTCAGATCGTGCGTGAGATTCCGGAAGGGCTGGCCCGTGGTCCCTTCACCGTCGCCATGGGGAGGGAGCTGGGCCTCACCGATGAGGTGCTGTCCGGTCGGCGGTTCAGGGCGCCCTGGACAGGAGTACGCGTCATGGCCGAGGCGCCTGACACGCTTGTCGAGCGGTGCCGTGCCGCCGTGCTGGCCCTGCCCGCGGACGCGGTCTTCTCCCACGACACCGCTGTGGCGCTGGGGGGCTGGCTCATCCCAACGCACGGGAGCCGACCGTCGGCCACGTACCGGGCACTCGAGCCTGACACGGGGACACCCGTCCACGTCACGGTCCCTTCCCTGGCGGGTCGGCCGCGGGGGCGGGGACTCGTCGGACACCGGGCCGACCTGGCGCCCGGCGACGTGATCGTCAAGGACGGGCTGCTCATCACCTCACCGTGGAGGACCTGGTGCGATCTTGCGGCGGGCAGCGCCTCGGACCTGGACCCCCCTCCACAAGCCCGACCTGTCGTGGCCGCGCTGGCGCGTGGCGGCTGACTACGACGGACGGCACCATTCGGAACGGGATCGGGAGGAGGACGTACGCGCTGGTCGGGCCTCGGACTGGCGGCTGCGACAGGACACCGCCAGTCGAGAGCTGCTGGACAGCATTGGATGGCGGCCGCGCGTGTTCACGTCGTTCGACGTGTACCGCCGCCCTGAGCGCTCTGTGGAGAGGATGCGGTCGACCCTTCGTCTGGCAGGAGCGCCCGTGTGAGCACCTCGACTGGTCACGGATCCGTCGATTCGTCCCGCAAGAAGACGACTCTGTGACCATTCGCGAGGTTCAGGCGAGAACCGTCGCCGGCTCCACCCGTACAGCCCTGCCCGTCTCGGCCGCCTCGGTGATCGCGAGCGCCAGCAGCTGGTCCGTACAGCCCTCGACGAGCGGGTACGGCTCCGGCCCCTCGCCATCGACCCAGGCGGCCATCCGCGTGAGCAGCGCGGCGATCGCCAGCTCGTCGTCGGTCCACCGGGCATGTGGCCAGGCGTTGCGCCAGTAGACCTGGTCGCCGAGCGCGATGTGGTCCGTCGCGTACCCGTTCAGGTCGAGGTCGTGGCCGGTCTGGCGCCGGCTGAAGGTCGTCCGGGTGATGGTGGTCGCATCGACCAGATGCACCACGGTCTCGTCGGACAGCTCGCCGTGGCTGCCACGGACGAGCAGGCGTCGCGTCCGGAGCAGGTTACGGGTCTGGTTGTCCGTGAAGTCGTACACACCGCTGCGTCCGGCGCCGAAGTCGAGCGTGGCGAGGGTGGTCGTCGCGTCGTGCGGCTCGAGGTCGCCTGTCCAGCCGCCCCGGTCGAGCGGGTTGACCAGCGGCGCGGCGAAGCGGCCGGCGCGGATCGTTGCGCCCTCGAGGCCGACACCGAGGAAGCGCCGCAGCAGCGAGACCGCGTGGTACAGCTGCGTGCTCGACACATGCACCTGCCCGACGCGTCCGACGGCACCCGCCCGGACAGCCGCAAGGCGCGCCGCGTGCAGAGGCATGAGGTGGTACTGCTCAGCGACCTGTACGAGCTGGGCCGCGCCCACCGTGTGCCACAGGTCGACGATCTCATCGGCCGACCACGCCGGAGGCGTCTCCGTCAGTACGGGCAGGCCGCGTCCGACGGACTCGGCGATGAGATGCGGAGTCACGGCGGGAGTCGTGGACGTCACGACGAAGTCGACCTTGTGGTCCCGCAGCAGCGCGCCCACGGAGTCGTACGCCGGTACGGGCAGCGCCCTCGGACGTCGCGTCACGACGCCGACGCAGTCGACCCCCGCCAGCCCGGCGGCCACCTCCCAGTAGATCGAGGAGCGGAACCCGGAGCCGACGATGGCGAAGCTGCTCATACAGACAACCTACGCAGCCGCCATCACTGCTTGTCGGATGATGGTCGCGGACCTGAAGCCGAGGCCGAGACACTGGGATCGACATGTCAGAGCCGGTAGGTTTCGTCCCGTGGAGACCGGCCCACACGACGCACGTCCTCTGGTCTGGCGGCCTTCCCGGTCGACCAGCCTCGGATTGAGCCTCGTGAGCACCGTCGTCGCGTTGGCTGCGGCCTACGCGGCGCTCATGGTCGCGTTCGCAGGCCGTGCGCCACAGCGGCTGACGGTCACCATCGTCGACGTCGTCGCAATGGCCGTGATCCTTGGTGTCGCTCTGGTCGCCCATGAGGGGGTTCACGGGCTGGCGATCTCCACGTACGGCGGGAAGCCCCGGTTCGGCTGGTCCCACGTGGCCCGAGTGGTGCCCTATCTGTCCTGCACAGCCCTCGGCCAGCGCTTCTCCCGCGGGAGGTACGCGATCGTCGCGCTCGCGCCCACGGTGTTCGTCAGTCTCGCCCTCGTCGTGGGTCTCCGCTCGGGCGCCGGCGGGCTGTTCGTGATCCCGTTCGGCATCCATCTCGGCGTGTGCATGAACGACTGGGTCGTCGCGTACAGGGCCTTGCGGGAGCCACCTGGGGCACTCATCGAGGACGTCGCGGGTGGCATTCTCATCCACCCGCCCGCCTTGCTCGCCTGATTTCGGTCGCCGGTAACCCCCATGGGGTATGGGCACGCATGGGACAGCCTGGTGGGATGGACTCATGACGCGAACGATCGGTGTGACCGAGGTCGTGCTCCGTGACGCCCACCAAAGCCTCATCGCCATCCGTATGGCGATGGAGGACATGGTCGGTGCTTGTGAGGACATCGACCAGGCTGGCTACTGGAGTGTGGAGTGCTGGGGCGGGGCGACGTACGACGCCTGCATCCGCTTCCTCAACGAGGACCCGTGGGAGCGTCTGAGGACCTTCCGCAAGCTCATGCCGAACTCGAAGCTGCAGATGCTGCTCCGGGGTCAGAACCTCCTCGGCTACCGCCACTACGAGGACGAGGTCGTCGACAGGTTCGTCGACAAGTCCGCGGAGAACGGCATGGACGTGTTCCGTGTGTTCGACGCCCTCAACGACCCGCGCAACATGGCTCAGGCGATGGCCGAGGTCAAGAAGGTCGGCAAGCACGCCCAGGGCACGATCTGCTACACGATGAGCCCCCTCCACACGACCGAGGGCTACATCAAGCTCGCCGGCCAGCTGCTCGACATGGGTGCCGACTCGATCGCGCTCAAGGACATGGCCGCTCTGCTGCAGCCGCAGCCGGCGTACGACATCGTCAAGGGCATCAAGGACACGTACGGCGACGTACAGATCAACGTCCACTGCCACGCCACCACCGGCGTGACCCTGGTCAGCCTGATGAAGGCGATCGAGGCGGGCGCCGATGTGGTCGACACGTCGATCTCGTCGATGTCGCTCGGCCCGGGCCACAACCCCACCGAGTCGCTCGTCGCGATGCTCAAGGGCACCGAGTACACGACCAACCTCGATCCCGAGCGTCTCATCAAGATCCGCGACCACTTCGCCGCGGTGCGCCCCAAGTACAAGCAGTTCGAGTCGGCCACGCTGGTCGACACCGACATCTTCTCCAGCCAGATCCCCGGCGGCATGTTGAGCAACATGGAGTCCCAGCTCAAGCAGCAGGGCGCAGGCGACCGGATCAAGGAGGTCATGGAGGAGGTTCCCCTCGTCAAGGCCGACGCCGGACACCCGCCGCTGGTCACGCCCTCGAGCCAGATCGTCGGCACGCAGGCCGTGTTCAACGTGCTCATGGGCCGCTACAANNGAGTTCGCCGACCTCATGCTCGGCTACTACGGCGAGTGCATCGGCGAGCGGAACCCCGAGGTCGTCGAGATCGCCCACCTGCAGGCCAACAAGGAGCCCATCACGGTGCGCCCGGCGGACCTCCTCAAGCCCGAGTGGGACACGCTGGTCGCCGATACCGCGAAGCTCGAGGGCAACGACGGGTCCGACGAGGACGTGCTGACGTACGCGATGTTCCCGAGCGTCGCCCCCGGGTTCTTCAAGACTCGTGACGAGGGCCCCAAGAACGTGGGCAAGACCCCGGAGCAGCTGGCCAAGGAGAAGGAAGCCGCGGCGGGCAATACTCAGGCCGTCACCGGCCCGATCACCTACAAGGTCTCACTGGGTGGGCGCGATCACAGCGTCACCGTCGAAAGGGCATGAGCATGGTGGTGAAGAAGGTCAAGACGCGCACGATGGCCGACCGCATCGAGGAGATGCACAAAGCGCGGATCCACAATCGCGCCGGCGGCGGCGAGGACAAGCTTCAGAAGCAGCGCGACAAGGGCAAGATGACGGCGCGCGAGCGCCTCGATGCCCTACTCGACGAGGGCACGTTCCAGGAGATCGGGCTGTTCCGCAAGAACCGTACGGTCACCTTCGGGATGGACAAGGCCGACATGCCTGCCGACGGTGTCGTCACGGGCAGCGGCGCGGTCTTCGGCCGTCCGATCCACGTGGCCAGCCAGGACTTCACGGTCATGGGCGGCTCCGCGGGCGAGACCCACTCGGTCAAGGTCGTGCAGATGATGGAGTCGGCGCTCAAGTGCGGCACGCCGTTCGTCTTCATCAACGACTCGGGAGGCGCCCGTGTCCAGGAGGGCATCGACTCGCTGTCCGGCTACGGCCAGGTGTTCTACGCGAACGTCAAGCTCTCCGGCGCGGTGCCGCAGGTCTCGATCATCTGCGGCCCGTGTGCGGGCGGCGCGGCGTACTCGCCGGCGCTGACCGACTTCGTCATCCAGACCCGCAAGGCCCACATGTTCATCACGGGCCCGAACGTCATCGAGCAGGTCACCGGTGAGAAGGTCACCCAGGACGCGCTCGGCGGTGCCGACACCCACATGGCGATCTCCGGCGTCAACCACTTCGTGGCCGACGACGACGCCCAGGCGATCCTCATCGCCAAGAAGCTGCTGAGCTTCCTTCCGAGCAACAACACCGAGGACGCACCGATCGTCGACCCGGACCCGTACGTGGAGCCGGACGACACGATGGCCGACCTCGTCCCGCCGGAAGGCACGAAGGGCTACGACGTCCGTACGGTCATCGCACGGCTCGTCGACCACTCCGACTTCCTCGAGGTNNGGCGTGCTCGACATCAACGCGTCCGACAAGGGCTCGAAGTTCATCCGCTTCTGCAACGCGTTCAACATCCCGATCGTCACGCTCGTCGACGTCCCCGGCTTCCTGCCCGGTGTCGCCCAGGAGCACGGCGGAATCATCCGCCACGGCGCGAAGATGCTGTACGCCTACGCGGCTGCCACTGTCCCGAAGATCACGGTCGTCCTGCGCAAGGCGTACGGCGGCGCCTACATCGCCATGGCCTGCAAGGACCTCGGCGCCGACCAGGTGTTCGCCTGGCCGACCGCGGAGATCGCGGTCATGGGTGCTGAGGGTGCGGCGTCGGTCGTGTTCAAGCGCGAGATCGACGCGGCCGACGACCCCGAGGCCAGGCGTCAGGAGCTCGTGGACGAGTACCGCGAGACCTTCTCCACGCCGTTCGTTGCCGCGTCTCGCGGTCTGGTCGACGACATCATCAACCCCGCCGACACCCGTCGGAAGGTAGCGATGGCGCTCGAGCTGCTCGTGAACAAGCGCGAGCTGCGGCCCGCCAAGAAGCATGGCCTCGGGCCGGTGTGATCGATGACCGACACGAACGCTGAGCTTCTCGAGCTCGTCAAGAGCCTGTCGCAGCGCGTCGACTCGCTCGAGTCCGAGATCAAGAGCATCCGGATGCTGACCAACGACGAGGTCTCCGAGGACGTGATGGTCGCCATCGCGGCTGCCGTCGCGGCCTACCTCGGCCACCGCGCCCGCAAGCGCCAGGCCCACTTCAACCGGAACACCGCCGCTTGGACGGCGGCCACCCGGCGCGGCCAGCTCGAACACGCACCCATCCACCTGCGATAAGGACAGACAATGAGACTCAAGGTGACCGTGAACGGTGTCGTGTACGACATCGAGGTGGAGGTCGACGAGACCGAGCGGCCCCAGCTCGGGGCGATCGTCATCGGGGGCACCGGCGTGACGGCCCCCCAGACGGCGTCCATGCCGGCTTCCGTCGTCAACGGCGTGACCGCGCCGCTGTCCGGCTCGGTGTCGAAGATCCTCGTCGCCGAGGGCGACGAGATCAAGTCCGGCCAGGTCCTGGTGGTGCTCGAGGCCATGAAGATGGAGACCGAGATCACGGCTCCTGCCGATGCCAAGGTGAAGGCTGTGCTCGTGTCCAAGGGCGAGTCCGTCTCGGGCGGCCAGGGGCTCGTCGAGTTCGAGTAGACGTCGTACGCATGGCCCGTACCGGAGCGATCCGGTGCGGGCCATCGTCATGCCCGGCCGAGTGATCCCCTCCGCACAACCTTTCGGGTGCCCGCACAACCCTTCTGGCGATGTTCTTCGCGCCACGAAGGTTGTTCGCGTCGTCAGACTTGCGCACCAGCTNNGAAGCCGGCGTGCCCACGTACGGCAAGCCCGGCTCCGTCACGGCGACCCCGTCGGCGACTGCCTCGAAGAGCTCGGCCACCCCGCACCCGTCGGACGGCCCCTCGAGTGGCGCCTCACCTCGAACCACGAAGGTGCTGCTCGGGATCTTGGGCGTCCTGATGGTCGTCGCCGGGGCCGGAGGATGGCTGCTGCTCCGCCGCCGACGCTGAGACTCCGCTCAGTTCGTGACCAGGTGCTCCGGAAGGTGCGGGGTCCAGTTGAGGCGGAGCGCGCGGCAGCTCGCGAACTCGGGCGAGTCCTCGTACAGGCTCAGGCTCGTGTTGTGGATCTCGATCCAGCCCGGCATCTGGTCGATGCTCATGAACTCCCGGAAGAGGAACTGGGAGAAGTAGCCGTGGCTGACCAGCGCCACGGTCGTGTTGTCGTGGTGCTTCGCCCGGATGTCGGAGATCAGCGAGCGTGCCCGCTTCGGGGGGCCGCTGGTCTCGTTCTCGACCGGTCCGCGCCACCATCCCCGGGGCGTGGCGCCGTCGGGCAGCACGAGGCGGTCAGACATGGCGCGCAGCTCGTCGACCGAGGCGCCCGGGTACGGGGTCCGCTCGAGGGTCTCGTTCTCCAGCTCGAAGGGGCCGCCCACCTCGAACATGTCCGTGCGCCCGACCAGCGGCAGGCCGAGTGCCGCCGCGACCGGGGCAGCCGTCTGTACGGCGCGGGCCATGAGGCTGGTGTAGATGGCGTCGACGTGCCACGGCAGGACGGCCTCGAGGTGCTCGGCGAGCAGCTCTGCCTGCCGGTGGCCGGTGTCGGTCAACGGGGTGTCGGGGTGGCGGCCGGTCTCGCTGCCGGTCGTCTCCCAGAGGAGGTTGTTGGTGGACTGTCCATGACGGATCACGACGAAACGCACACGTGCATCCTGTCAGTGACCTCCGACACCCGTCACACCGCGTCCACCGCACGGGCCGCGGCGGGTCGTCTGCAGCGACCGGCCTCCAGCGGCTCGCTGCCGCGCATGTCGATCAGCGTGCGCGTATCTCCTAGTGAATGCACGCGCGATGCCCCTCAGGAGACCCGGTAGACCTTGTGCTGGGCGGCTTGGGCGAGCGGACGTACGACGATGCGGTCGATGTTCACATGGTGCGGACGGCTCGCGACCCAGGCGATCGTCTCGGCGATGTCGTCGGCGACGAGCGGCCCCGGCACGCCTTCGTAGACCTTGGCCGCGCGCGCCGCGTCGCCGCCGTACCGGGTCAGCGAGAACTCCTCGGTCATGACCATGCCCGGTACCACCTCGCAGATGCGGATCGGCTCCCCGACGAGCTCGAGCCGCAGCGAGCCGGCGATCATGCGCTCCGCGGCCTTCGCGCCGCAGTAACCTGCGCCACCCTCGTACGGACCGTCGGCGGCCACGCTGGTCACGAAGACGATCGTGCCCCCGGCGGTGCGCAGCGCGGGAAGCAGCGCCTTGGTGACCCGTACGGTCCCGATGACGTTCTTGTCGTACATGTCGATCCACGCCTCGATGTCCGCGTCGGCCACCGGCTCCTGGCCCAGCGCGCCGCCGGCGTTGTTGACGAGCAGGTCGAGCCGGTCCCCGATCGAGTCGGCCAGCGCAGCCACCTGCGCGGCATCCGTGATGTCGCACGCGACGGCCCGTCCGCCGATCTCGTCGGCCAGGGCCTGGATCCGGTCGGCCCGCCGGGCGGCCACGACCACACGAAAGTCAGCGGCGAGGTGGCGCGCGGTGGCGGCGCCGATACCGGAGGATGCTCCGGTCACGAGAGCGATGGGTCGGGTCATGAGGCGATTCTGCCAGCCAACGCGGCGGACTGGTTTCGTCGACGTGCCCCGAGGGTAAGGACCATCGACGAGAGGATCCACCATGAGCGGCGAGTACGACGGGGCGCTGACGCCCGAGGACATCACCAGGCTGTTCGTCGAGCGAGCGAACGCGGGTGACGCGGATGGCATCGCGGACCTGTACGAGGAGGACGCCGTGATGGCGTTCCCGCCCGGGCAGATCACGAGGGGACGGGAGGCGATCCGGGACCTCATGGCGAAGGCGTTCTCGGGTCAGCAGACGGTCGCGGTCGAGCAGGCCCTGCCGACCCTGTACGCCGGCGACATCGCCCTCACGGCGACCCCCTCGGCGGACGACAAGGGGACGAGGGTCCAGGTCGTCCGGCGCCAACCGGACGGCACGTGGAAGCGTGTCATCGACCGTCCGGAACCTCGCCCCTCCTGACCACGCCGCCGTCGCGTCAGCTCTGTCCCTGGGCCGCGCGAGCGATCCAGTCGGCGGCCTGCACCATGGCAAGGTGGGTGAGCGCCTGAGGGGTGTTGCCGACGTGGCGGCCGGTCGACGTGTCGTACTCCTCGGACAGGAGGCCCACGTCGTTCGTGAGGCCCACGAGACGGTCCATGAGGGTTCGGGCGTCGTCGAGGCGGCCCGACCGTGCGTACTGCTCTGCGAGCCAGAACGAGCAGGGGAGGAACGGGTGCTCGCCCGGAGGGAAGTCGTCGAGACCGTTGGCCGATGCGTCGTCGACCCGGTAGCGCATGAGCAGCCCGTCCTGGAGCAGGTCGTGCTCGAGGGCCGCCACCGTCCCCAGCATTCGGGGGTCGTCCGCGCCGCAGTAGCCGACCTGTACGAGGTGCAGCAGCGACGCATCCACAGCGCTCGAGCCGTACGACTGCACGTACGAGTTCCGCGCCGCATCGAAGCCCTGCGACTCGACCTCGTCGCGGATCCGGTCCCGCAACGACTCCCAGCGCTCGGCCGGACCGTCGAGACCGCACTCGCGTACGGCTCGGACGCCACGGTCGAGAGCGGCCCACATCATGACCCGCGAGTGCGTGAATGCGCGGGGGTCGCCGCGGATCTCCCAGATGCCATGGTCGGCATCGTCCCAGTGCTCCTCGACGAAGCTCAGCAGCGACCGTTGCAGCGGCCACGAGAACGCGTCCTCGGTGACGCCCGCCTCCCGGGCGGCGTGGAGCGCGACCATGATCTCGCCGATGACGTCGCCCTGGAACTGGTCGACGGCCGCGTTCCCGACACGTACGGGTGAAGCCCCTTGGTAGCCCGGCAACGAGCTGAGCTCGCGCTCCGGCAGGTACCGCTCGCCCGCGAGCCCGTACATCGTCTGGATGTCGGCGGGATCACCGGCGATCGCACGAAGCAGCCAGGCGCGCCAGTTCTGCGCCTCGCTGACGTAGCTGTGGGTGAGGAACGCGGCGAGCGTGAGGGCCGCGTCCCGGAGCCAGACGTAGCGGTAGTCCCAGTTCCGCTGGCCGCCGAACTGTTCCGGCAGGCTCGTCGTCGCCGCGGCGACGATCCCGCCGGTCGCCTCGTCGGTGAGCGCCCGCAGGACGAGCAGGGACCTCATGACGTGCTCGTAGTACGGACCCTCGTGGCTGTACCGGGAGGCCCAGTCGCGCCACCAGCGGATCGTCTCCAGGTGCCCCGCCTCGACGTCGATCGCGTCGGGCGGGTCGAGATGCGATCGGAACCAGGTCAGCGACACGTCGATGGTCTCGCCCTCGGCCATCGTGTAGGTCGCGGCGTGGTGCCGCTCGCCGGCCACGAGCGCGGGTCCGCGACGTACGAGTGCGTCCGGCCCGGCGATCGCGACCAGCATCTCGGCGTCGCCATCCGCCATGCGTCGTACCCACGGCAGCGCGGTCGCATAGCCGAACCTCATCCGCAGCTCCTCGACCACGTCGACCTCGCCCCGCACGCACCGGATGCGCCGGACGATGTTGGACAGGTGGTCGCCGTGCGGCATGAAGTCGCAGACCTCGAGCTCGCCGGTGGCGGTGGTCCACGTGGTGACGAGCACGAACGTACGGTCCAGGTAGTGCCGGGTGGAGGTGGCCTCCGGGTCGGTCGGCGCGACCATCCAGTGCCCGTGCTCCTCGTCACCGAGCAGGGCGGCGAACACCGACGGCGAGTCGTACCGGGGCAGGCAGAGCCAGTCGATGCTGCCGTTCCGACCGACGAGCGCCCCGGTGCGGCAGTCGCTGATCAGGGCGTAGTCCTCGATCGGCAGGCTCATGAGGTCATCCTGCGTGGCGGGACCAACCCAGGCCGTGCGCCACGCCCTCGTCCCGATAGGCTGGCCCCATGACTTCCACGCTGATTCTGCTCCGTCACGGCGAGAGCGAATGGAACGCCAAGAACCAGTTCACCGGCTGGGTCGACGTCGACATCAACGAGAAGGGCGTCGCTGAGGCCAAGCGCGGCGCAGAGCTTCTCAAGACCGAGAACCTGCTGCCCGACGTGGTGCACACGTCCGTCCTGAGGCGCGCCATCCACACCGCCTACCTCGCCCTCGACGGCTGCGACCGTCACTGGATCCCGGTGAAGCGCTCGTGGCGCCTCAACGAGCGCCACTACGGCGACCTGCAGGGCAAGAACAAGGCGCAGACCCTCGAGCAGTACGGCGAGGAGCAGTTCATGCTGTGGCGCCGCTCGTACGACACCCCGCCGCCCCCCATCGCCAACGACGCGGAGTTCTCGCAGTTCCACGACCCCCGCTACGCCGACCTGCCGAGCGAGGCCCGTCCGGCGACCGAGTGCCTCGCCGACGTCGTCGTCCGCATGCTGCCGTACTGGTACGACGCGATCGTGCCCGACCTGCGCTCCGGCAAGGTGACCATCGTCGTGGCCCACGGCAACTCGCTGCGCGCGCTCGTCAAGCACCTCGACAACATCTCGGACGCGGACATCGCGGGGCTCAACATCCCCACGGGCATCCCGTTGCTGTACGAGCTCGACGACGACCTTCGTCCCGTCACGCCCGGTGGTCGCTACCTCGACCCCGACGCCGCAGCGGCCGCCATCGAAGCCGTCAAGAACCAGGGCAAGAAGTAGGCGCGGCATCCGTGGTCCAGCTGTGGGAGCGCAGCAGGGCCGCTGAGGTCACACTGGGGCTCACCGGACTCATCGCCTTCCCGGTGACCGCACTTCTCCTCGGCTGGCTGTACCTGTCGACGCACGTCACCCCGGGGCGCATCCCCTTCTCCGGTGAGTTCGGGATCCTCCTCGTCGTCGGGATCCTCCTCGCGGAGTGCGCCGGGATCTGGCTCCTCCACGAGGGCGTCCATGCGCTGGCGATGCTGGCGGTGGGGCACAAGCCACGCTTCCACTTCGAGACCACGCCGTACCCGCTGCTCAACCTGGACCGTCAGGAAGCGCCGTACGGACGTGGCACGTTCGTGCTCGTCGAGCTGGCTCCTGCGGTGCTCCTGACGGCGGCCTTGATCGTGGGCGTTGCCATCGGGCCGGGCGCAGGGTGGCTGATCGTGCCCGCGGCGTTCCACGTCACGGCCTGCAAGATGGACATCGCGTACAGCCTCGTCGTCCTGCGTCAGCCCGTCGGCACGCTGTGCCGGATCGCTGAGGACGGCCTCGAGCTCACGGAGCCCTTGGACTACGAGGTCCCCTGACCGCTCACGCCGGCACGGACGCGGTCAGGCCTTCGGCCACTGGTCTCCCTCGGGGGCACTTCCGGTGGTGAGGTAGATGACGCGGCTGCCGATGTTCACGGCGTGGTCCGCGATCCGCTCGTAGTAGCGACCGAGCAGTGCCGCATCGACGGCCTTCTCGACGCCCTCGCTCCAGTCGTCGCTGAGCAGGACGCGGAACTGCGAGGCGCGCAGCTCGTCCATCTCCTCGTCGTCCTCGGCGAGCTGGGCGGCGTTCTCGACGTTGCGGTCGCGCAGCGTCTGCGCCGCCGTACGCACCATCGACTCGGCCAGAGTCGCCATGGACCGGAAGTTCTCGCGCAGCGCGTCCGGCACGGCCGAGTCGGGGTAGCGCAAGCGCGCCACCTTCGCGACGTGAGCGGCCAGGTCACCCATGCGGCCCAGCGCGTTGGTCATGCGCAGCGCGGCCACGATCGTACGGAGCTCGCCTGCCACCGGCGACTGACGGGCCAGGAGCGCGAACGCGCGCTGCTCGATGTCGTCGTGAGCGGCGTCCACGATCCTGTCGTCGCTGATCACCTGCTCGGCCAAGGGCAGGTCGGCGTCCAACAGGGACCGCGTGGCGCGGTTCACCGCATCCGCCACGGTCTCGGTGAGTCCGACGAGGGACACGACGATGGCGTCCAGCTGCCCGTGGTAGGTCTCGCGCATATCCTGCCTGTCCTCTGAAACAGCGCCGCCGGGGCGCCGCGGTCTCAGCATAGATGTCTGGTCCTGCGGTCGCTCACGGTACGGGGCCCAGCCATGCGGTCCGGGTGAAGTTGGGCGACGCGAAGGTTAACGAGGGCCGAACCCTTGGTTGACGGGACCTGCGTGGACCGCTTGGGCGGGCTTCGCCCTCCCGGATCTGCATAGGATCAAGGCGTGAGCTCCTGGCTGGTCGTGCTGTTCTGCTCGATCGCCCTTGCCGTTGGTCTCCTCGTGGGGCGCTACTCGCGTCGCGACCCCGTCATGGAGGAGCCCACCACACCCGCCGTACCCCCTGACGCGTTGATCGTCGCCATCGAGAGCGGCGTCGCGGCGATGTTCGTCGGGAACGAGGACGACGTGCTGGACGCGACCGAACCCGCCCGGGCCATGGGACTGGCGCGCGGCTCGCGGGTCGCGTCGCCGCGGATGCTCGAGCTCGTACGCTCCGTACGTCGCACCGGTCTCGCGGACCACGCCACGATCGAGCGTCCGGGCAGTACGAGCGCGGTGCCCGCCAACCTGGCCGTTGCGGTTGCGCCCCTGCGTGACGGCGTGGTCGTGGTCCTCGCCCGCGACATCTCCGAGGAGCACCGCATCGACCTGTCGCGCCGCGACTTCGTGACGAACATCAGCCACGAGCTGAAGACGCCGATCGGCGCGATCGGGCTCCTGAGCGAGGCCGTCGAGAAGGCGTCCGACGACCCCGAGATGGTCATCCGCTTCGCCACCCGGATGCAGCGTGAGTCTGCACGGCTCGCTGAGCTCGTCCAGCAGATCATCACTCTGTCCAGGCTGCAGTCGGACGACCCGCTGCGCGAGGCGAGGGCCGTCGACGTCAGCTCCGTCGTCCGTCGCGCCGTCGACCGGCTGGCGTCCACAGCACGTGCGCGCCACGTGACGCTCACGGTGTCCGACAGGGATCCCGGCGACGTGATCGGCGACGGCCCACAGCTCATCGACGCGGTCGCTAACCTCATCGCCAACGCCATCTCGTACAGTCACGATGGTGCACGCGTCGCTGTGACCTGTGCCCGCCGCAAGAGCGGAGACGACGAGGTGATCGAGATCGCCGTCACCGACAACGGCATCGGCATCGCCGAGGCCGACCAGGAACGGATCTTCGACCGGTTCTTCCGGGTCGACCCCGACCGCAGCCGAGCGTCCGGCGGTACGGGCCTCGGCCTGTCGATCGTCAAGCTCGTCACCGAGGCCCACGGCGGGACAGTGTCCGTCTGGAGCAAGGTCGGCAGCGGGTCCACGTTCACCCTTCGACTCCCGGCGTGGATCACGCCGGATCATCCGGTTCCACCCGACCAGGAGGTCGCTCCATGACCCGTGTGCTGCTCGTCGAGGACGAGGAGAGCTACCGCGAGGCCACCTCGTACATGCTGCGCCGCGAAGGGTACGAGGTCGTGGCTGCGGCCGACGGCCGTACCGGTCTGGACGAGTTCGCTCGCGCCGGCGCGGACATCGTGCTGCTCGACCTCATGCTGCCAGGCCTCTCCGGCGTCGAGGTGTGCCGCCAGCTGCGGCAGGTCTCGAGCGTTCCGGTCATCATGGTCACCGCGCGTGACTCGGAGATCGACAAGGTGGTCGGGCTCGAGATCGGCGCCGACGACTACGTCACCAAGCCGTTCAGCCACCGCGAGCTGGTCGCCCGGATCCGGGCCGTCCTGCGTCGCGGCCAGGACAACGAGCCGCTGTCGGACGTGATCGAGGCCGGCGCGGTACGGATGAACGTGGAGCGCCACGAGGTCACGCTGAACGGCGAGACCGTACGCCTCGCTCTCAAGGAGTTCGAGCTGCTGGAGATGTTCCTTCGCAACCCTGGGCGTGTGCTCACCCGCGGGCAGCTCATCGACCGTGTGTGGGGCTCCGACTACTTCGGCGACACCAAGAC
>PMBM01000128.1:564-50071 GCA_003153855.1 Propionibacteriaceae bacterium | reverse complement strand
CAACATGCTCGAGCGCGAGCGGCTGGTCGACAAGAAGACGTCCAAGACGGAAGCCGTGACCTCGATGATCGAGGCCAGGGGCCAGTCGATCGCACCGGGGGACATCCACGTCGGGCCGTCCGACTACGTGGCGTGGCAGAAGGACAACAAGATCTGCTTCCTGAGGATCGAGTCGAAGCACTTCGGGGACGTGCCGATGAACCTGGAGGTGCGCCTCTCGGTCGAGGACTCACCCAACTCCGCAGGCGTGGCTATCGACTCGATCCGGTGCTGCAAGCTGGCCCTCGACGCCGGTCTGTCGGGCGCGATCATCGAGCCGGCCGCGTACTTCAGCAAGCATCCGCCGAAGCAGATCGAGGACCGCGAGGCCCGTGAGCTCGTCGAGGCCTACATCTCCAGGTACGGCCACCAGGACTGACCGCGGCGATCGAGCTGACTCGCCCGCAGCCCGGGAGTGTCGGCCGCCAGCCCGATCGACGAGGCGCAGTGCCTAGTCGCAGCGAGCCGACGGCTCTGTGGGAACGACATCGGCGCGCGGCTCGTACTCGCTGAGGGCGGCTACCTTGGAGGCCGAGGCGGAGTTCGGGTCGAACTGGTAGCCGAGCCATTCCTTGGCCAGGCGGCGCGCGAGCTCAATGCCGATCACTCTGGCACCGAGGGTGAGCACCTGCGCATCGTTGGAGAGCACGAGGCGTTCGACTGAGAATGAGTCGTGGGCCACGGAGGCTCTGATCCCTGGCACTTTGTTGGCCGCGATGGCAACGCCCATGCCCGTGCCACAGATCAGCAGGGCGCGATCAGCGCGACCCTCGGCCACGGCTCGAGCGCCCGCAACGCCGATGTGCGGGTACGGGGTGTGCTCGCCCTCGTGGACGCCGACGTCAATGACCTCGTCGACCCGCGGGTCGAGGTCCAGGTCCGCCTTCAGGATCTTCTTGTACTCGATGCCTGCGTCGTCGCAACCGATGACGATTCGCATTCCCATGGTTCATTCCTTCGGTGTGCGCCGCGCCGGCTGCGGCCGGCGCGCCACTGTGTGATAGTTACCGCGGCCGGTCGGCCCACGTCCCGGCCGCACCTCGCGGACGAGGCCTTGTCGACCGGCCCAGCGGGAGGAAGCCTTGAATTGCCTACTTCATCCTCACGCGACGCTAGTTGCTGTGTGAACATCTGTCTAGCAATAATGTTCACACGCGTCCAACTGAACCCGCCGACCGGAGGGGGATGGCGCGAGGAGGCGAGATGACACCAGCTCGACAGGTGGAGGACGGCGACAACGGTCGCGGCCCGCGGTTTCCAACCAACCTTCTCTACCGCGGCGCCTGGCTCTACTACAAGGAAGATCGGACCCAGGCCGAGATTGGCGAGCTTCTCGGGATCAGCCGTGCGACGGTGAGTCGACTCCTGACCGAGGCGCGTGCTCAGGGCGTGGTCTACATCGAGGTTCGAGACCCGGCCGCCGGCGAGCTCGACTCACTTGGCGCTGCGTTGGAGGAGCGCCTCGGGTTGGCTCGTGTCCTAGTGACCCCGAACGCCATGGGGGCGCGGCCGGGACCGGTGCTGGCGCCCTCGGTCGCCACATTGCTCATGGAGGCCCAACTGAAGCCAGGCGACGCATTGGTGATCGGCTCCGGGGCGACCATGCTCGACATCTCCCGCGAGCAGCTCATCTCGCTTCCGGGGGTGCTGGTGGTGCCCTCCGTCGGCGGCCAGGACGAGCACGAGGAGTACTACCAGACGAACGAGGTCACCCGAAGCCTGGCGGTCAACGCGGGCGCGACCCCCGTGCTCCTGCACGCACCCGTACTGCCTTCGAGTGAGATCTACCGATCACTACAGACCGATCCTGGGATCAAGCGCGTCATGAGTCTCTGGCGCAGGGCGCGGTGCGCCCTGCTCGGAGTGGGCATGCCGCCTCGCATTCGCGTCTCCCTGCCGGACGTGCTGCGCCGGACGGGCGCCGACCTGGCCAACGTCGAGGGCGACATCAGCAACCGGACTTTTGATGTCTACGGCCAACCCGTCCCCTTCGAGGGTTTCGACCGCATGTTCGCAATGGGCTTCGATGACCTCCGCCGGGTACCGCATTCGATTGCAGTGGCCGTGGGCACTGAAAAGGCCCGAGGGCTGGTGGCGGCCGCTCGCGGCGGCTTCATCAACCGCCTCGTCACCGATTCGGCGACCGCGCACGCGATCATGGACCTGCCAGTGGGCGGGGTGGAGACGTCCCCTCAGAGACGGGAGTCAGGCCGAGGACGCCTGGCACCCCGGAGACGATGAACGGCCGAAGAAGCTAGATCCCGTACGACTTCGTGGATCGGCGCCACTGCTTCGCGCCCCCCGACCGGGATCATTTCTGGCTCGGCCATCGAGCCAACCCGCTGCGTGGTCTCCGTGGCTCAGAAGCTGCTTCGACGACTCTCCAGCCGCGTCGGTTCTTCGCGCACTGAACAAATGTGTTGCACGTTCGTTCATCACCTGTTAGCGTGGGCGCCAATCTCAGCGCGACGACGCGCTGAGGCTGGCATCCGCAGTGAGGAGACGTAAGCGCGCTATGGCGTCTCCCAGCGTTCTCAGGCTCCCGAGTGACTTCTTCGACGCCTATGTCTTCGACATGGACGGCACGATCTACCTCGGCGACCATTTGTTGCCCGGCGCAGCCCGGATGATCGAGGAGCTGCGTCGCCGCGAGATCCCGGTGCGGTTCCTCTCCAACAATCCGACCAAGGACCCGGAGCAGTACGCGGAGAAGCTCGCTACGTTGGGCCTTCCCACCGACGTTGCGGACATCGCGAACACGGTGGTCACGACCACGGCTTGGCTCAAGTCCCATCACCCCGATGCTGTGGTCTTCCCGATCTCGGAACAGCCGCTCAAGCGGGCGCTTGCCGCAGCCGGCATCCGGATGAGTGAGGACCCGGCGGAGATCGACATCGTGATCGCCTCCTACGACCGGGGTTTCGACTACCGCAAGCTCCAGATCGCCTTCGACGCGATCTGGTTCCACCAGCGGGCGTTCCTCATCCAGACCAACCCGGACCGGTTCTGCCCGTTCCCCGGCGGACGCGGCGAGCCCGACTGCGCGGCGATCACCGCAGCCATCGAAGCCTGCACCGGCACCACCTGCCGCCGCAGCCTCGGCAAGCCGGACCCGATCATGCTGCGGACGGTGATGTCCACCCTGCCGAGTGCCTCGGTGGAGCGGTCCGTCATGGTGGGCGATCGCCTCCAGACAGACATCAAGATGGCGCTGGACAGCGACATGATGTCGGCCGTGGTGCTCACAGGGGAGGCGACCGCGGACGATGTCGCCGCGCTCCCGCCGCACCTGGCCCCGACGCTGGTGCTGGACCGGATCGACCGGCTCATTCCCCCGCACATCTGGGACGAACTCGGCTGGACCGAGTCCGACCCCGACTGAAGATCCACTGACCTCATATTCCTGGGCGCATCAAAGGAGAGCGAAATGCCGGGACCTTACGTGATGGGCATCGACTACGGGACGGAGAGCTGCCGCGTCGCGATCTTCGACCTGGAGGGCACTCCGATCGGCATGGCCGCCGTACCTTACGGGACAAGCCACCCGCGCCCGGGCTGGGCCGAGCAGAACCCGGACGACTGGTACCTCGCACTGCAGGGGTCGACCCGGCGCGCACTGGTCGAGTCGGGCGTGTCCCCCGCGGAGATCGCAGGCATTTCATGTGACGCGACCACCATGACCGTGGTCGCGATGGACGCGTCGGGCAAAGAACTCCGCCCCGCGATCATGTGGATGGACGTCCGCGCCACCGAACAGGCGGCTCGTGCGCTCACCACCGACCACTGGGCTCGTCTCTACAACGGCGGTGGCACAATGCCCGCGACGGCCGAGTGGTACCCGTTCAAGGCGGCGTGGCTGAAGGAGAACGAGCCGGAAACCTATGCGGCGGCCCACCGGCTCGTCGATGCGCCGGACTGGGTCCACTTCAAGCTCACCGGCGAGTGGACGGTCAACATCAACTCCGCGGCCCAGCGCATGTACTACAACCGCGACCGCGGCGGATGGCCGGTCGAGTTCTACGAGCACATCGGCTGCGGGGACGTCTTCGACAAGCTGCCTGACCGAGTCGTCGACCTCGGCGTCCAGGTGGGGACACTCACCGCAGCTGCCGCACACGACCTCGGGCTGCGGCCCGGAATTCCCGTGGCGCAAGGGCCGGCTGACGCGTGGGCGGGGCAGATCGGCCTCGGAGTGGTCAATCCGGGCAAGGTCGCCCTGATCACCGGCTCCTCGCACGTGTTGTCGGGCCAGTCGGCCAAACCGTTGCACGGACCGGGCTTCTTCGGCGGCTACACCGATGGCGTCGTGCCCGGGCAATACACCGTCGAGGGCGGCCAAGTGTCGACCGGGTCGGTGATGAAGTGGTTCAAGGACAACTTCGCCCGCGACCTGGTGTCGGCCTCCGACCGCACCGGGGCGAACGCCTACGAGGTCCTGAACGCGGAGTCCGCCTCCATCCCCGTCGGCTCCGACGGACTGATCGTCAACGAGTACTTCCAGGGAAACCGCACCCCCTACACCGATTCCAAGGCCCGCGGCATCATCTGGGGCCTGTCGCTGGCTCACACGCCGGCCCACCTGTACCACGCGATCCAGGAGGGCATCTGTTACGGCTCGGCCCATATCCTGCGCGAGATGAGCCGTGCCGGCTTCGAGGTCACCGAGCTCGTGGCCGCCGGAGGCATGACCAAGAGTCGCGCGCTGATGCAGATGCACGCCGACGTCACCGGCGTGCCGATCACGATGACGAAGGTAGGGGATGCCGTCGCCCTCGGCTCGTCGATGTGTGCGGCGGTCGGCGCCGGGTTCTACAGCGACCTGCAGACGGCAGCCGTGAACATGGTCCACGAGGTCGAGACCCTCCAGCCGAACGTCGACCGTCACGAGGAATATGAGTTCTACCTCGAGGAGTACTGCGCGGCCTACCCGGCGCTCCGAGAGGAGATCCACAAGGTGGTCGATCACGAGGCGGAGAAGAAGCGGTGAGTAGCGTGATCGCGGAAGTCATGGCCGCGTGCGACGACATCCAGGACGAGGCGGTGGGGGAGGCGACGCGACCCCACGGGAAACGCCATGTCGAGACTGAGATGAAGCCGAACGATCCCATGCCGGGGGCTGCAGCCCCACGCGGTGTGACGCGCAGCTCCAGACAGACCGGCTTCCGGCCGGCGAGCCTTGCTCGGCGGGAGATGATGATCGTCAGCAAGGCCTACTACGTCGAACACAAGTCGAAGATCGAGATCGCCGAGGAGCTGGGCATTTCCCGGTTCCGCGTCGCTCGTCTGCTCGCCCAGGCGGAAGAGGTCGGCGTCGTGACCCACACCCTGAACAGCGGCGGCATGATCGAGGAGCTGTCCGAGGCTGTCTCACACCATCTGAACATCCCCAACGCCAATGTCCTCGAGGTATACGGAGACGTGCCGAGCGTCCGGACGGCCGTCGGTCGGGCCATCGGCCTCTACGTGAGAGACATGATCGAGGAAGGCGAGGTGCTCGGCATCGGGTGGGGCCGAACGCTCAACGCGATGTTCGACGACCTCGATGAGATGCCGAACGTGGAGATCAGACTCCTGACAGGGCGCAACGCCGGCGACACGGGCAACTCCGCTCGGCGGCTGCTTCGGCGAGCGCTGGCCCTCACCGGCGGACCGGGTTACTTCTTCCCCGCTCCGTTCTTCATCGACGACGCGCGAACCGCAAGCGCCCTGCGGCGGCAGCCCAACGTGGCCTCCACCTTGGCTGGATTCAGTCGGGTCACCACTGCGGTGGTCACTATCGGAGTGATTGGTCCCCGACCGATCGGCGTTGCCTATTCGACCCTTCCGGTCCATTTCTCCGAGCAGCTGATGCTCGCGGGCGGCATCGCTGAGCTGTGCGGGTTCGCCCTCGGCGAGGACGGGCACGTGGTGGACGCAAGGCTCGGACGGCACTGCCTCTCCATCTCGGCGCATCAGCTGGGGCGAGTGCCGCGGGTCATCGCTGCAGTCTCGGACCCTGCGAAGGCACCAGCCGTTCGCGCTGCCTGCATGTCGGGTCTCGTGAAGGATCTCGTGATCGACGTCGAGCTCGCGCAGGCATTGCTTCGCCTTCCGCGCGTCCGGCCGGACGATCTCGACTGATTCGCGGGATCCGCAAGCGACCCCGACGCTCGACCCCCGGTCCGCGTCGAGCCACCCACCGGTGAGGGCTTCACCATGACGCAGCAGCGCCTCATGGCGCGTGCGATGTGGCGCCGAACAAGCCTTGGTCGACCTGAATGTTTCTCGGTCGGCCGGGCATGCCCCGACGCTCATGGCGCAGAGCAGCTTGGGCCTCCAGACGCGGAGCGTCCCGTCGCGTCCGGCACAACCAATCTGCCTTTGACAAGGGAAATCGCGCCCAGCTCCACACGTTACCGTTTCGTTACCTCTCAAACGAGCGAATGGTTGACAGCCCGAATCTCCCCCCACCGAGGCCGTCGTAGCCTCAACGCAGGTTGGTACCCGCACTGAGGCGGGAGTTCGGGAGTAGGACTCCGGACGCCGCTCAGCGTCGAGTGCCGGCTCGGCGTCCAAACAAGGCGCCGCGTCGGGAATCAGGACGTGGGACAGCAGGGCTGCTGCACCACGGAAAGCCTTCTAGCTTCGCGCAGCCGAAGCAGGCGGTGGCATCACCGGTGTCCCGAACTCAGGAGTTGGTTAGGCCGCACTCAGTCAACTCTCCCTGTAAGGAACGGATAAGGAGCCAGAACAATGATTGACCTACCCAAAGCGATGCTGACGCGTCGGAATGTCCTTGGTGCCGTGGGAGTCGGCGCCGCCGGACTTGCAGCGAGCTCGCTGCTGTCTGGGTGCGTGGGTGTCGGAGGCACTCCGGCAGCCGGAGGGGGCAGCGCCGCAGACGGTGTCACCGGAGCGTTCGACTGGAAGAAGGCCTCCGGCACGACGCTGCACCTCCTCCAGACCCCCCACGTCTACCAGCAGACCTATGAGCCCATGCTCAAGGACTTCACCGAGAAGACCGGCATCACGGTCGTGGCCGACCTCGTCCCAGAGGCCGACTACTTCACGAAGCTCAACACCGAGCTCGCCGGCGGCCAGGGCACCCATGACGTCTTCATGATGGGCGCCTACTGGGTCTGGCAGTACGGCCCGCCCGGGTGGCTGGAGAACCTGGATCCGT
Source organism: Propionibacteriaceae bacterium (assembly GCA_003153855.1). Lineage (GTDB taxonomy): Bacteria > Actinomycetota > Actinomycetes > Propionibacteriales > Propionibacteriaceae > Fen-668. Next base: position 42,870 of record PMBM01000128.1, on the reverse strand, counting down.
GGCTCAAGAACGAGTCTGCAACCGCTCCGGAGTACGACTACGAGGACATCTACGAAGGCCTGCGCACCTCGATGAAGTGGGACTTCAACACGGGCAGCAAGGTCGGCACGGGTGGCACCTACGCGATCCCGTGGGGATTCGAGATCAACAACATCGCGTACAACAAGAAGGTCTTCGACGCCAAGGGCATCAAGTTGCCCACCTCCTTCGACAACCTGATCGACCTGGCTGTCAGCCTCACCGATCGCTCGAAGAACCAGTACGGCATCGCCTTCCGCGGTTCGCGGTCGTGGGCCACCATCCACCCGGGCTTCATGTCCCAGTTCGCTCGCGAAGGCGGCGTGGACTACCAGCTCAAGGATGGCGCCCTCACCGGTGCGATGAACTCCGACGCAGCGGTCTCGTTCACCCAGAAGTGGGCTGACCTTGCGAAGCACGCCGGCCCGACTTCCTGGACGACGTACGACTACCCGCAGTGCACGGGCGACCTGGGTGACGGCGTGGCCATGATGGTCTACGACGCCGACTCGGCCACCTACCCGAAGAACAAGCCGGGCGCCTCGAAGATGGCCGGCAACCTCGGTTGGTGGGCTGGCCCTCCGGGTGCCAGCGGCTCGTACGCCACGAACATCTGGACCTGGGCGCTCGGACTCAACGCCAAGAGCAAGAACAAGCTGGCAGCATGGATGTTCATGCAGTGGGCATCCAGCAAGGAGGCCACCACCAAGGCCGTCCAGACGGGCACGCTGGCCGACCCGCCACGCAAGTCAGTGTTCGACGGTGCGTTCAAGCAGAGCCTCAGTGCCTTCCCGGGTTACCTGGAGGCCTTCGACCAGGTTGTTTCCGAGTCCAAGATCCTGTTCACCCCCCAGAAGAAGTTCCTCGAGACGACTGAGGACTGGGCGGTTGCGCTGCAGGACATCTACGGCGGAGCAAACGCGAAGACCCGTTTGGATCAACTCGCGGCGTCAGTCACGAAGAAGCAGGCAAGCTAACCATCACCTCTCCGAAAGGACCGGTCAACTCGATCATGAGTGTAAAAACCTCAGATCCTGATCGAGCCGCGACAAGCACGGACATGGTCGGGGGCCACCAGCCCCCGACCGTGTCGCGCGCACGGCGGCAGTTCAGGCCATATCTGCTTTCCATCCCGGCGACAGTGGTGTTGATCGGAATCCTCTACCCATTCGCACTGGGGGTCTACTACACCTTCCTCAACTACTCCGCGACCAATCCCGCACCCAAGTTCGTCGGGCTGCAGAACTACATCTACGTCTTCACTGACGCGGCGTTCTGGAACTCGGCCCGTGTAACGGTCACTTTTGCGATCGCCGCGACCCTGCTCGAAACCGTGCTCGGCATCGGCATTGCGCTGCTCCTCAACCGGTCCAGCCTTATCGGCAAGATCTTCGAGAAGGTCCTCATCCTGCCTCTGATGATTGCACCCGTGATCGCTGCGGTGATGTGGAAGCTGATGTTCAACCCGCAGTTCGGCGTCTTGAACTACATGTTCGGGCTGGGCTCCACCTTCGACTTCCTCAATGCCGATCGAGCGCTGTGGTCGGTCGTTCTCGTCGACGCCTGGATCTACACGCCGTTCGTCGCAATCCTCGTCCTGGCAGGCGTTCGGTCGCTGCCCAAGGAGCCCTTCGAGGCCTCAGCTGTGGACGGCGCCAACTGGTTCTACGTGTTCCGTCGCCTGATGCTGCCCATGATGTGGCCGTACATCCTGGTCGCCGTGATCTTCCGGTTCATGGACTGTCTGAAGATCTTCGACATCATCTACGTGCTCACCAGCGGCGGGCCTGGCGATGCCACCAAGTCCATGCAGGTGGGGGCTTACATCCAGTCGGTGCTGAACTTCAACTACTCGATGGGCAGCACCTATATGTTCCTGCTCTGGATCATCATCTACGTCGTCGCCAACCAGCTCGTGAAGCTGCTCAACAAGGCGCAGGCTCGCGCCGCGGGATCGGAGGGCTGACATGGCCAAAGAGTTGATGCCCGGCCAGAAGCGCGTAACCACTGGGGGCATACTCGGGGACCTGGCACTGGTGGGTTGGTTCGCTTTCAGCCTGTTCCCTGTCCTCTGGATGTTCTTGCTCGCACTGAAGACCCCAGCCGAGCAGACCACGACGTTCTTCCAGTTCAGCCCGACGCTGGACAACTTCATCACCGTCCTGACCGATCGAGGGCGGACGTTGACGGGTGTCGACTTCAAGTCGGCCATCCTGCTGAGCGTCCTGAACTGTGCGGGAGCCGTCCTGGTGTCCCTGGTGATCGGCATCCCCGCGGCGTACGCTGCCGGCCGGTTCAAGTTCAAGGGTTCGGACAGTCTCATGTTCAACATCCTGTCCTTCCGGTTCGCGCCGGAGCTGATGGTGATCATCCCCGTGTTCGTGATCTTCAACCGGATCGGACTGTTCGACACCCCCGTCGGGATGATCTGGGTGCTGCAGCTGGTCACCATGCCGCTCGTGGTGTGGATCCTGCGTTCGTACTTCCAGGACATGCCGGAGGAGCTGGAACAGGCAGCTTTGTTGGACGGCTATACACGGAAGCGCGCCTTCCTGATGGTCGCTCTTCCCCTGGTTCGGCCAGGCATCGCGGCATCCGCGCTCCTCTCCTTCATCTTCGCCTGGAACAACTACATGTTCCCGTTGATCCTCACCAACGCCGGCTCCATCACGGTGACCATCACCAAGTTCCTCGGTGGCGGCGGCCAGGCGTACTACAACCTCACGGCAGCAGCCGGCGTGCTTGGCGCACTGCCGCCGTTCATCCTCGCCCTGACCATCCAGCGATACCTGGTCCAGGGCCTGAGCTTCGGGGCGGTGAAGGGCTGATATGGGCACTCTTTCAGTTCGCGGCATTACGAAGAAGTACGGCAGCCTGACGGCGATCGACCACCTCGACTTCGACGTCCACGACGGCGAGTTCTTCGTGATCCTGGGCCCCTCTGGGGCAGGAAAGACCACCACTCTGAAGTCGGTAGCCGGGCTGGTCGACATGGAGGAGGGCTCGGTAGCGGTGAACGGTATCGACCTCACGATGGTCGAGCCCTACCACCGCAACATCGCGATGGCGTTCGAGTCGTACGCGCTGTACCCGAACAAGACGGTCCGGCAGAACCTCGCCTCGCCGTTGAAGTCCGGGCGCACCGGGCACTACTCGGCCGACGAGATCGAGCAGCGCATCCTCACGGTGACCAAGACGTTGGGCATCGACCAGCTGCTTGACCGGTTCCCGCGGGAGGTCTCCAACGGGCAACGTCAGCGCACCGCGCTGGGGCGTGTCCTGATCCGGCCAGCCGACATCTACTTGCTCGACGAGCCCCTCTCCCACCTGGATGCCAAGCTGCGCGCCACGATGCGTGCGGAGCTCAAGGCAATCGCGCAGAACTCGAACACCACGACGATCTACGTGACTCACGACTACCAGGAGGCGCTAGCCCTTGCGGATCGGATCGCGGTGCTCCGGCACGGCAAGTTCGTCCAGATCGGCACGCCTGTCGAGATCTGGCGGGAGCCGATCGACTCGTTCGTGGCGAAGTCCTTGGGCCAGCCTGAGATCAACCTGATCGACGCCGTGGTCGCCAACGGCCGGATCACGGCGCTCGCCGGTGCGATCGACATACCCAAGCCCGACGGCCTCTCCGAGGGCAAGGTCCGGCTGGGCCTGCGGCCTTCCGAGCTGGTTCCTGGCGTCCAGGTCCCCGGCCACGTGCAGATCAAGGGCACCGTGAGGATCTCTGAGCGGCTCGGTCGCGACATAGAACTCGAGGTGTCTGTGGGCGACGGCCACCTCATCGTGGTCACGGACTCGTCCAAGGCGGTAGCTGAACGCGACGACGTGGTGTTGTCGATCGACGTGCCGCAGATCCATGTCTTCGCCGGAGGGGACCCCGGTCAAGACACCGCCCGCCTAGGGTCGGCCCAACAGATCAGCCCAGTCACCAAGGAGGTCGAGCAGTGAGCAACACGGTGCTGACTGAACGCAAGGAGGCCGCGCTGCCGCTCTCGCTCAGCAAGGTGCAGAAGATCTACCGCACCGGCCCGCGCAAGAAGGGTGGGGTAGAAGCCGTCAAGAGCATGGATCTGGACATCCGGCCAGGTGAGCTCATCACGCTGCTCGGTCCGTCGGGGTGCGGCAAGACGACCACGTTGCGCATGATCGCCGGCCTGGAGACCATCACCTCTGGCGAGATCCTCATCGGTGGGGTGCGGGTCAACGACCTCCCTCCCGCGAAGCGCAATGTCGGCGTGGGCTTCGAGTCGTACGCGCTCTATCCGCCGCTGTCGGTGCGGGAGAACCTGGCGTACGGGCTGAAGGCGCGCAAGGTCAACGACGCGATGCAGCAGGTCGACGAGCTGGCCCGCCGGCTCGACATGACGGACATGCTCGAAGAACGCCCGGCTGCCTTGTCCAGCGGGCAGAAGCAGCGGGTGTCGTTGGCGCGGGCACTGATCCGCAAACCACCTGTGCTGCTGCTGGACGAGCCGCTCGGCCATCTGGACGCCGCTCAGCGCCAGCGGGTCCGCCGCGAGCTGAAGCTGCTTCAGCGCGAGTTCGGGTACACGACGATCGTGGTGACGCACGACCAGTCGGAGGCCATGACGCTGTCTGACCGAATGGCGGTGATGGACGCCGGGATCATCCAGCAGTTCGGGACTCCGGACGAGATCTTCGACGATCCGGCGAACCTGTTCGTGGCCGACTTCGTGGGCGAGCCCGCGATCAACCTGCTCGACGGCACGGTGGTCCGGGATGGCGACAAGGTTCTGGTCAACGTGGCTGGCGGAGTGCTGGAGACGAGCGTCATATCGGCGAAGGACGGGCAGAAGGTCACGGTGGGCGTTCGGCCGCAGGATGCCTTCCTCGCGCCTGGGGTCAAGGGAACGGTGTTCGTCTACGAGGATCTGATGGAGTACGGCCTGGTGCGTCTCGACGTGCACGGTACAGACAAGCGTGTCGTCGTCCAGACGGTGGCCGGAGCGAAGCTGCGCTCCGGCGACATCTCCGAGTTCAACGTCTCTTCTCACCGGGTATACCTGTTCGATCCTGAGGACGGAGCTCGCATTCGGTGAGTCACGCCTGCTACCTCCGAGCGGGGGGCGAGGCGGGAGCGGACACGCCACAGTGTCCCGTTCCCGCCTCGCTTCTTCAGATCCGCCCTCTTCCCATGACGGGGATCGCAGGGCTGGCCCCTCAGGCAGGTCGAGCCGGCACGAGGTGATGGGCGTGACGCGATCCAGTCAAGCGAGCGATCGGTCCGAGCGCAGGTCGCCCCCAAGGTGAGATCGGGCGCGGCTCCCCTCCTCCCGCCTCGACCAGCCTCACTCGTCGGCCACTCGTCACCGAGCCTTGATGCTCTCGGCGTCGGCTCGAGGCCGACGAGGCTGCTGCTCAGGCGATCAACGACCTCGTGCTCACGTGCTCTTCGGCGACGCGTCGACCCCTTGTCCATAGACGTTCTGGTAGCGGTCGAACAACCTGTCGATGTCGGCCGGCGGAATCGGCACGGGCTCGCCGAGCTGGCGGGACAGGTGGACTGTACGAGCGATGTCCTCGACCATGACGGCGGCCTTGACCGCGTCCCGCGCGTCCGTCCCGATCGTGAAGGGGCCGTGGTTGGCCATCAGGACGGCCCGCGACCGGCTGCCGCTCAGCGTCTCGACGATTCCGCGACCGATGGAGTCGTCGCCGATCAGGGCGAACGGGCCCACCGGGATGTCGCCCCCGAACTCGTCGGCGATCATGGTCAGCACACACGGGATGGGTTCGTGTCTCGCCGCCCAGGCAGTGGCGTAGTCGGAGTGGGTGTGCACGACTCCGCCGACCGCGGGCATGTGCTTGTAGACGTAGGCGTGCGCAGCAGTGTCCGAGGACGGGTTGCGGCTGCCCTCGACGAGGTTCGCCTCGAAGTCACAGACGACCATGGCCTCGGGACTGAGGTCGTCGTAGGAGACGCCCGACGGCTTGATCACCAGCAGGTCGGCACCCGGGACACGGGCGGAGACGTTGCCTGCCGTCCACGCCACGAGGCCGTTGCGGGGAAGCTCGGCGTGAAGTGCCGCGACCTCGGCCTTCAGGCGGTCGATGTCAGCTCGGACGTGCTCGTACAGGTCCATGTCTTCCTCTCGTTGACCATGCCGGCAGGCAGAGACGACCTCTTCGCTGCGGTCGGGCAGCAGCTCAGTCGCTCGCCACGTCGCNNCGGCGTACGACGTCACAGCTGAGGGCGCCGCGCAAGAGCGTCACGGGTGATCGCCCGCAGCCGGTGCATGACCTCGGTGCCCTTGCCGAACAGCTCGTACAGCTCGGCGTACTGCGCATAGAGCTGGTCATAGCCAGCCGCGCGATCAGGGTCTGGAAGGTACGCGTCATGGCGCACCCGGCCCATGGCAGCGGCCGCGGCCACGACGTCCGGATACTCGCCGGCGGCGACCGCAGCGTAGATCGCCGATCCCTGAGCACCGGCTTGGGCCACGCCCGCGACGGACAGGGGGCGCCTCAGCGCGTCAGCGTAGAGCTGCATGATGGACGCGCTGTTGAGCAGTCCTCCCGCGGCCGTCACATCGGTGATCGGGACGTCGTGGGCTTCGAAGTTGTCGATGATCATCCGGGCGCCGAACGCGGAGGCTTCGACCAGCGCGCGGAAGATCTCAGGCGCCGTCGTCCGTAGTGTCTGTCCCACTACGAGCCCCGAGAGGTTCGAGTCGATGAGGATCGACCGGTTCCCGTTGAACCAGTCGAGCGCGACCAGGCCGCTCGCACCCACCTCGTCCCCTGCGGTGAGCGACATCAGGTAGTCATTCAGGTGTATGCCGGCCGCGTCGGCCGCGTCAACGTACTGCTGAGGCACGCAGTTTGCGGTGAACCAGTCGAACATGTCCCCCACAGCCGACTGGCCCGCTTCGTACCCCCAGGCTCCCGCAACGATGCCACCGTCCACGGCTCCGAAGATCCCCGGCACATCGCGGTACTCCTCGGCCGAGAGGACCCAGCAGGTGGAGGTGCCGAGGATCGCGGTCAGCTGACCGGGCTTGACCGCGTTCACGCTCACGGCGTGAACGTGGGCGTCGATGTTGCCGCTCGCCACGGCGGTGCCCTCGATCAGACCGGTCCACGCGGCCGCTGTCGCGCTCAAGCCGCCCACCCGGGCGCCCAGCGGCAGCACGGGGGCCGTCATCTTGTCGGTGAACGCGTCAGCGAAGCCGGGGTTGAGAGCGGCCAGGAACTCCGGCGACGGGTATCGCCCGTCCTGGTACATCCGCTTGTAGCCCGAGTCGCCGGCGGCGTAGCTGAGGGTGTCGGTGAGCTGCCAGGTGATCCAGTCCACGGCATCGACGATCTGGCTCGCCTGCGCGTACACGTCCGGCGCCTTCTCCAGCGTCTCGAGCGCCTTCGGCATCAGGAGCTCGGAGGACAGGTCCCCGCCGTAGCGGGCAAGCCACGTCTCGCCGCGCTCCTTGGCCAAGGCGACGATGCGGTGCGCCTGCTCATGTGCGCCGTGATGCTTCCACAGCTTGGCGTACGCGTGCGGCTCGTTGCGGAACCGCTCGTGCTCGCACATCGGCACACCGTCGTCATCCGCGAAGATCACGGTCGCCGAGGTGAAGTCCACGCCAATGCCGACGACGTCGCTCGGTGCCACCCCGGAGGCCCTCACCGCCCGCGGCACCGCGTTGCGCAGCACCTGCCGGTAGTCGTCGGGGACCTGCAGGGCGAAGTCTGGCGGCAGCTCGCGGCCGTCGCCAGCGCTCAGAACACGGTCCATCGCCCCGTGCTCGTAGGCATGCACAGCCTCGCCGACGATCTCCCCGTCGCTGACCCGCGTGATCACCGCTCGTCCCGAAAGGGTTCCGAAGTCGATGCCGACAATGAATCGTTCGCCCTTGTTTTCCGTCATTTCAGATCCTCTCGCTCCATTGCGCGGATGTTGCCCAGCTCGTCAGGCCTCGGGGGTGGCATGCCGCCCCCAGAAGCCTCCCGCACTGAACAGGCCTTCGACTACGTCTTCGTACAGACCCAGATCGCTCAGGACGTCAAGCACGGTGTACCGGCTGCGGATCAGCGCGACTTTGAAGTGGGTCATCCGGAACCGCTCCCAATCCATGCCGATCAGTGAGGGATGGTGCGGGGCGCCAACCGCCCAGAGCCGGTCCATCACCTCTTGAGGCGCGAGGAGCTGCGGCGCAGCCCGTCGACAGATCTCCGGCCAGTGCTCCACGATCAGCTCGATGCGCGCGCGCAGAGCCTCCCCGGTCAAGTGCTTGGCGAGGATCTGAGGCAGCGCCGCTTCCGCGATCCTCGGTCGGAGCAGCTGACGGCACCGCCGCTGGAGCTCCTCGGTCGACGGGGCAGACGCCACCACCCGGTCCACGTCCAGCTGCTGCAGATCGAGCGCGAGGGTCGCCTCCCAGATCGCGCACGAGGCGATCGTGCCGATGCCCACTTTGAAGCCGTGGGACAGGGGCGGCTCCCAGTCCAAGCCGTGGCCTTCCATCTCCCAGACATGCGAGAACTGGTGTCCCGCCCCTGAGGCCGGGCGGGACGACTCCATCGCCTGCATCGCCAGCCCGGACATGATGTTGGCTTCGGCCAGCTTCGCGATCTCCGTACGATCCCTCGCGGCGATCCTGTCGGGGCAGGCCAGCGCATCCCGCAGCGTCCCCTGGACCAGGCCCCACACGTACGGATCTATGGGCTCGATGCCCAGCTCGTCAGCAAGGATCCAGTCTGCCCCGGCCGGAACCTTCTCGATCAGGTCGCCATAGCCGGTGGCGGTGAGGCGTGCGGGGGCGCCGGCCATCACGCCAATGTCCGCCACGATCGCTGCTGGTGCGGCGCAGTCACGGGTGATCTTGAAGCCGTCCACGGAGATTGAGGCGCCGAACGAGGCGTAGCCGTCGACTGACGCCGCCGTGCAGACATTCATGTACGGCCTGTCCAGCTCTCCGCTGGCGAGCTTGGCGATGTCGTTCAAGGTCCCGGCGGCGATCGAGCACACGACGGTGTCCGTCAGTGGACGCAGGTGCTCGCGCAGCACTTCCACGTTGTCGTAGCTCGAGTACAGAGTGGGCACTCCGGGGAAGATGAACGGTGGTTCGACGAACGCCACCCCTGCTGCGAGCAATGAGGCTACGACCGGCTCCCCAGCGGCCGCGAACGTGTTCTCGTCGGCCACGACCAGCACTCGGGAACCTGGAAACTGGTCCGCGAACAAGTCGCCGGTGGCGGAGAGCGCGCACTCACCGAAGGCGATCGCGCGTGTCTGGGTGGCCGTCGTGACGGCTTGCTGGATCAGGGAATCCATCATCGGTATAGGCCTCCTACGGTCCTAGGCGACCGTCGCCCCGGAGCGAGGAACTGGGCCATCCACCCGGATCATGGCAGACGATGTGCTCGCCCACGGCGGCTGATGCGCCCACCCACTCAAATGAGCAAGATGGCTGAAACGCTCGGTCCTGTACCCCTCCCCTCCCTTCTTCACAGCTCTCGGCTCGGGGTCGCCTCGCGGGTGCTCGCGCGGCTGGTGACCGACGTTCGTGGCGAGTTGACTCGATAGCTCAAGGTGCTCAGGTCGTGCCCCAACTCCGGACAACTCGAGGCGCGAGAATCTCGAAGAGAGATGGCAGCCAGAGAAGCTGCTGGGCGCCGACGTCGTACCCTCAACTCCTCCCTGCTGAAGGCCGGGCCGGGCCAATCCACGTCTGCAGCGGACGTGAGTCGACCCGCGCGGGGTCCTCCACTGACTAGACGTCACCGGTTCACCTCCCAGGCATCCGCCATTTACCGAGTGTGGATTTGCTATGAGCACTGTGGTTTCGAATCGACCACAGAAGAGGAGTACCTCGTGCGCAAGCAGTTCACGTTCGTCGCCGGTATCGCAGCACTGCTGATGCTCGTCCCGGCTTGTTCGTCCACCACCGGCACCCCCGCGGCCAGTTCGGGGGGCTCGGCCGCGACCAAGTCGGGCACCGCCACCTCGCTCACCGACTTCGGCGGGATCGACGCCCTCGTCAAGGCCGCCAAGGCCGAGGGCACGATCAACGTCGTAGCCCTCCCCGACGACTGGGCCAACTACGGAGCCATCAAGAAGGCCTTCGCGGTCAAGTACGGCATCACCGTGAACTCGATCCTCCCCGACGCCTCCTCCAAGGAGGAGATCGACGCCGCCGACAAGAACAAGGGCACCGACAAGGCACCCGACGTGTTCGACGTCGGCGCGAACGTGGCGCTGAGCTCGACCGATCGCTTCGCTCCGTACAAGGTCGCGGCCTTCGACAAGATCGCCGCAGGCAACAAGGAGTCCACCGGCCTGTGGGTCAACGACTACACGGGCGTCATGACCGTCGGCTACAACGCGACGAAGTTCGGTGAGATCACATCCCTGGACCAGCTCACTGACTCCAAGTTCAAGGGCCAGGTCGCCTTCAACGGCAAGCCTGCCGAGGCGGGAGCCGCCTTCAACGGCTTCCTCATGGTCAACGGTGCGTACGGCGGCACGTTCGCCAACCTCCAGCCGGGCATCGACTACGTGAAGAAGCTGAAGGCTGCCGGGACGCTCAACCTCCAGGACGTCACGTCCGGGACGATCGACTCCGGTACGCACGGCGTGGTCTTCGACTGGACGTACAACCAGGCCTCGACCATCACGCGGCTCAAGGCCAAGGGCGTCGACTGGAAGGTGTTCGTGCCCAAGGGCGGCGAGATCGCGTCCTACTACAACCAGGCCGTCAACAAGGACGCTCCACACCCCGCCGCAGCGCGACTGTGGGAGGAGTACCTGTACTCCGCCGACGCGCAGAACATGTGGCTCGCCGGCGCAGCGCGCCCGATCCTGTTCGACTCGATGAAGGCCGACGGCACGCTCGACGCCACGGCTGCGGCGAACCTGCCGTCCGTGTCCGGGACTCCGGCCACGCCGACGTCCGCCGAAGCGTCGGCTGCGACCGCGTTCGTCAAGGCGAACTGGGACGCAGCGGTCGCGTGACAGCGACCACCACTACCGCCGGGCGGGACGCTGCCAGCGCGTCCCGCCCGGTTTCACCCGCTGTCGTGAACGCGCTGGGCACGGTGCCGTTCTTCGCGTACACGGCGACCTTCCTCGTGCTGCCCACGATCCTCGTGGTGGCGGGCGCGTTCACGGCGCGGGGCGGTGGCTTCACCCTCAACGGCTTCACCCAGGTCCTGAGCCCTCGTACGGTCAACATCTTCGCGACCTCGCTGTGGATCTCCGCCCTCACCGCGCTCATTGGCGCGGTCGCCGGGGGCGTCATCGCGTACGCCCTGTCGCTGAGCCCCACGGGCTCCCTCGGCCGACGCATCTTCACCGCGCTCATGTCGGTCACCGCCCAGTTCGGCGGCGTGATGCTGGCGTTCGCGTTCATCGCCACGATCGGCATCAACGGTCTCGTGACCCGCCTGCTCACGCCGTTCCCCGCGCTGACACCCGACCCCGGCTTCCTGTCGTCGCTCGGCGGCGTCGCGCTCGTGTACTGCTACTTCCAGGTCCCGCTGATGGTCATCGTCTTCCTGCCGGCGGTCGAGGGCCTGCGCCCCCAGTGGCGCGAGGCGACGGAGAACCTGGGTGGTACGACGTGGACGTACTGGACCCGCGTCGCCGGACCCATCCTCCTGCCGAGCCTGTTGGGCAGCTTCCTGCTCCTGTTCGCCAACGCGTTCAGCGCGTTCGCGACAGCCGCCGCGCTCATCAGCCAGCAGTCCGTCATCGTGCCGCTCGAGATCGAGTCCGCGCTGCGGAACGAGAACGACCTCGGCATGGACGCGTACGCACAGGCGCTGGCATTCGGGATGATCGTCGTCGTCGCCCTCGTGATGGGGGCGTACGCACTCCTCATGAAGCGTGCCGCCAGGTGGTCCCAGTGAAGCCTCGGGGAGCCTGGTTCAGGCGCATCGTCCTCGGGCTCGCGCTCGTCTACTTCCTCGTACCGCTCGCCTCGCTCGCCGACTTCTCCGTGCGCTTCCCGCTCACCGGGAAAGTGGATGCGGTCGCGTGGCAGGCCCTGTTCGGCGGCGGGCAGTCCGACAAGCTGAGCCTGCTCCGCGAGGGCCTCGCCAACTCGCTGGTCATGGCGGTCATGGCGATCGTCATCTCGCTCGGCCTGCTGCTTCCCACGATGGTCCTTGTCAGGCTGCGCTTGCCCCGCATGGTGAAGGTCGTCGAGTTCGTCTGTCTGCTGCCACTCACGATCCCGGCGGTCGTGCTCGTCGTCGGGCTCGCGCCCGTGTACCTCGTGATCTCGACGAAGATCCTCGACTCGAACACGATCTGGCTGGCGTTCGCGTACGTGATCCTCTGCCTCCCGTACGTCTACCGCGCCCTCGACTCGGGCCTGCGGGCGATCGACCTCAAGACGCTGTCCGAGACCGCAAGGTCGTTCGGCGCCTCGTGGCCGACCGTGCTTCTGCGCGTACTCGTACCGAACCTGCGCAGCGCCCTCGTCTCCTCGGTGTTCGTGACCCTCGCCGTCGTGCTCGGCGAGTTCACGTTCGCGCGCATGCTGGCCCGTACGAACCTGCAGACGGCGCTGTTCGAGATCAACCTGTCCGACGGGCAGATCGCCGCCGCGGTCTCGCTGCTCGTCCTCGGCGGCACGATCGTGCTCATGGTCGCCCTCGACCTCCTCGTCGCCCTGCAGGAGCGACGCATCCGTCCCTCGACCAGATCGGGCATCTCATGACCGACACCATGACCTCCGCTGCCGTCAGCCTGTCCCACCTCACCCGTACGTTCGGCAAGGTCAAGGCTCTCGACGACTTCACCCTCGAACTCGCACCGGGTGAGCTCGTCGCGCTCCTCGGACCGTCCGGATGCGGCAAGACGACTGCTCTCCGCGCGCTCGCGGGCCTCGAGGGCGTCGACTCCGGCACGATGACCGTCGGCGGTCGCGACGTCACCCGGCTGCCGGCGAACAAGCGCGACATGGCGATGGTCTTCCAGTCGTACTCGCTGTTCCCCCACCTCACCGTCGAGGGCAACATCGAGTTCGCTCTCGGCCTGCGCAAGGTCCCCTCGCGGGAGCGCGCCGCAGTTGTGGCGCACAACCTCGAGCTCGTCGGACTCGGCGGCCATGGCGACCGCTACCCCCACCAGCTGTCCGGCGGGCAGCAGCAGCGGGTCGCGCTCGCGAGAGCGCTGGCTGTACGGCCCCAGGTGCTGCTGCTCGACGAGCCGCTGTCGGCCCTCGACGCCAAGGTGCGCGTCCAGCTCAGGGACGAGATCCGCCGGATCCAGACCGAGGTCGGGATCACGACGCTGTTCGTCACGCACGACCAGGAGGAGGCGCTCGTCGTCGCCGACCGGATCGGCGTCATGGAGTCGGGCCGGCTCGTACAGGTGGGCACTCCTCGAGAGATCTACAGCCATCCCCGGACGCCGTTCGTCGCCGACTTCATCGGTACGACGAACGCTTTGGACGGTCACGCGAAAGATGGGGTGGCGCACGTGCTGGGACAGACCGTGCCCTTGCTCCCGGGCTCGCCGACGGGTCCCGTCACGGTGCTCGTCCGGCCGGAGAGCATCACGCTCACGCCCGCGCCCGACGGCGTGGGCACGGTCGTCACCACCGGGTTCATGGGCGCTACGTCCCGTGTGACGGTGGCGCTGGAGGACGGCAAGCTCGTGCTCGTACAGCTGCGAGGCTCATCCCGCGACGGCCTGGTCCCCGGCGAGCGGGTCGCCCTCGAGCTCGCGAGCATCCCCGCCCTCGCCCGACAGGTCCTCGCGGGCTAGCTGTACTGATCGGGGAGACGAGCTCCACCGGGGCGACTTCGTGCAAGCAGCGCAGGTTCGAGTCCCCTGAGGGACACCCCGTCAGCGAACTCCGATCACCAGCGTCTCCGCATCACCCAACAGCCAGATCCCTGCGGTCGCGAGCGCGAAGTACTCCGGCTGCCAACGCAGGGCCTTCAACCTGGTTCGGGACAGCTCCACCGACGAGGCATGTGGTGAGGCGCCGAGCGTCGGCAACTCTGACTCCAGCACCAGCGCGAGAGACTCCCCGGTCTGCTGGTCGATCAGTGTCCGCAGGTTCTCACCGGGCTGGGCTGCCTCCTCTGCCTCGCTGGAGACCCGCTGGATCTGTCGCTGGGCTTCTCGGCTGATCCACAAGGAGTGCCCTGCCAGCGCCAAGGAGGTCTTGGCCACCACCTCGGCAGCGTCCGGACGCCCGATCCGACGCGCGTTGGCCGCCATCGCCGCAAGCCGCGCCGGATCGGCCAGCAACAGAGAGATCTTGTAGCCCACAGTCGTGGAGTAGTTGCAGCGCACCGCCGCACCCTCCTCGAGCAGGAAGTCCGCGTTGCGCTCCTCCTGACCCGGGATCGGGTCGATGATCACCATCGGCAGCCCCGCGGCCATGCACTCCGAGCTCGACAGACCGCCGGGCTTGCCCACGAACAGCGACGAGATCCTCATCAGCTGCGGCATCTCCGTGGTGAAGCCCAGCACATGGAAGTCGTCCCGCCCGGCCACCAGTGCGTCGACCTGTTCCTTGAGCTCAGCGTTGTGACCGCACACGACCACCGCCTGGAGGCCCTGGCTGATCGCCAGCACCTGGCGAACCACGTGCAGGGTCCTCGGGCCGCCGGCAGCACCGGCCGAGATCAGCACCACGGGAACGTCCGGGCGCAGACCATAGCGGGCCCTCACGTCCTCCGCGTCGAGCGGGGCGGAGAACTCAGTCCGTACCGGGATCCCGGAAGAAGTCACCCGATCTTCGGGCAGCCCCAGGCTGAGGAGGAACTGCCTGGTCTCCTCCCGCGCAACGAACAGCTGGGTGACCGGGACGGTGAGCCACATTCCCTGGAAGTCGTAGTCGGTGGTCACCAGAGCCAGCGGCGCGCTGAGGTGCCCCCTGGCGATCATCAGCGACACCATCCGTGCCGGCAGGAAGTGGGTGCAGATCACCAGGTCGGGCTGGAAGTCCCGGATCTCGCGGACCATCGACGTCGTGTTGGCCTGCTCGAACCAGCGCGTCGCCGTTGCGAGCTTGAAGGGTGCATCCATGCGGTCGTAACCCCAGCCCACCAACCACGGCACCTCAGCCACCAAAGCGAAATAGGCGTCGTCGTACAGCTTGTTGAACACCTCATTCGTGGTGTCAAGAACATCCACCCGACGAACCTCGCCGCCGAGACCTCTTGCCAGCAGTTCGGCCTCGATGGCCCGGGCGGCACTGTTGTGGCCGGAGCCGACCCCAGCAGCAAGGATCAACGTACGGCGCGACATAGCCCCATGCTACGGAACCGACGCTCGTCGGAGAACCGTCACAAGGACGATGGCGTGGCACCTCCCGACGTCTCACGGTCGCTTCTGGTGTTGCGAGCTGACCTTCACCGAGGGCTCCCGGTCACGTGGGGCCGTGGTCGCCGTCAGCCGCTACCCGACCGATGGGGTTACGTTTCGTTGGCAACCGCGAATCCACCGCCCCCTTGGACGTAACCTGTTGTCCCCAACGACGAGAAGGCGCGCGAACCGGGCGACGAGCCGAACCGCCAGGATCGGTATCGGGCCCGCTGAGGGCTGGGGTGCGGCGTTCGTCAGGCCCACGTCCCGGTAGTACAGGACTGGGCTCCCGAACGTCGGCCGAGCGTCATCTCGCCTCATCTCTTGGGTGTCTCGGGAGCCGGAGCGACGGGCGCAGCGGTCCAGGACGCGAGCAGGCGCAGGGCCCCCGCTGTGCGGGAGGCTGGTTCCGCGGCATAGATGGTGAGCGTCAGCCCGGGGTCCGAGATCATGTCGACGCTCTCGTAGGCCAGGTCGAGGTCGCCGACGACACCGTGATGGAAGATCTTGGTCCCTGCTCCGTGCAGGCGTACCTCGTGGCTGCTCCATCGCCGGCGGAACTCGTCGCTGAGGGTCGACAGCTCACCCACCAGGTCCTGGAGCTGCCGGTCGTGCGGGTCGCGCCCGGCCTCTGTGCGGAGGATGGCGACGCAGATGTCGGCCGCGGTGTGCCAGTCGGGGTAGAAGGTGTGGGAGTCGTCGTCGAGGAACGTGTAGCGGGCGAAGTTCGGGGCGCCCGCGGCCGTCCGCTCGTACAGCGATGAGTGCATCGCCCGGCCCAGCGCGTTGGCGGCGAGCAGGTCCATCCGACCGTTGCGGACGATCGCCGGCCCGCCCGTGATGGTGTCGAGCACCCACTGCAGGCTGGGTCGAGGTGACCACGGCCGGGACGAGCTCCGCCGCGGCCGCAGCAGCACGCTCGTCCCGTCCGACGCCTCGGCCAGGTGGAGCATGTGTGCGCGTTCGGCGGCGTCCAGCCTGAGTGCGCGGGCAATGGCGTGCAGGATGGCCGGGCTGACCCCGGCGAAGCCGGTCCGCTCGATCCTGGCGTAGTACTCGACGCTCACTCCGGCCAGCGCGGCGACCTCGCTGCGGCGCAGCCCAGGGACTCGCCGACGTCCGGCGTCGGGAAGTCCGACGTCACCGGGAGCCAGCTTGGCTCGCCGGGAGGTGAGGAACTCTCGCGCCTCGGCTCGGTTGTCCATGGCTTCAACGGTATGTCCCCGACACCCGGGTAGACACACCCTCGCAGTACACCCATCCAGCGGGACTCCCTCATCGGGCGGTCGGCTGGTTGCATGGACAGCGTGACCCACACCGCGACAGAGAGCACGGCGATGAGCGTCGACGCAGGCCCTGCTTCAGGTTCCGGTGGAGCGTCCGACACGCTGACCGGAGCGATCCTTGCGACGGTCGTGTTCGTCGGCGGGATCGCACCGCTGGCCACCGACATGTACGTGCCGGCGTTCCCCCTTGTGGCCACCGACCTGCACGCGAGCGCCGCGCAGGTGCAGCTGTCGCTGACGACCTTCTTCATCGGCATGGCGCTCGGCCAGCTCGTCGGTGGCCCGGTCTCGGACCAGCGCGGACGTCGCAAGCCCCTGCTGGCCGCGCTGATCCTTCTGACGCTCGCATCGCTGGCATGCGCCTGGAGCCCGTCGATCCCGATCATGCTGGCCGCCCGGTTCGTACAGGGACTCTCAGGCGGCTGGGCCATGGTGATCGCGCGCGCTGTGGTCGTCGACCTCGCCTCCGGAGTCCATCTCGTGCGGTCGTTGAACGTGGTCGCCGGCGTTGGCGGGATCGCGCCGGTGGTGGGGCCGCTGATGGGCGGACTGATCCTGCTGCTGTCGCACTGGCGGGTGTCCTTCCTTGTCCTTGCAGTCTTCGCGGCGGCGATGACCGTCGCCGTAGCGTTCGCCGTGCCCGAAACCCTGCCGCCTGAGCGCCGCCATGCGGGCGGGCTCGGGCGGCTCGTTCACGCCGCAGGGCAGGTGCTCGGTCGGCCCCGGTTCGTCGCCTACCTCGTGGTGATGGCGNNGCGACTCTCGTCGCCGGCAAGCTGGCCGGCCGGGTCCGCACCCGCACCGTGATCACCATCGGGCTCGTGACCACCGGGGCCGCCGGGCTCCTGCTGCTGGTGGGTGCGGTGTGGTGGGGCATGCCCCTGTGGGTAGCCATCGTCGGCTTCCTCGTCTTGATGAGCGCACAGGGACTCGTGGCGGCCAACGCCGGTGCGCTCGCGTCCAACGAGGTCCCCCAACACCCCGGAACCGGGTCCGCGGTGCTCGGCTTCCTGCAGTGGTGCATGGCCGGAGTGATCGCTCCCCTGGCCGGCCTCGGTGGCGACCGGACGGCCGTCCCGATGGCCGTGATCATCCTCCTCCTGACCGCAGCATCGCTGACCGCCATCGCGCTGACCCGTACGTCACGGTGGCTCGTGGCCGCTGCGTGACCCCGAGACTCCCAACGAAAGGAACACCATCATGCGAGCAGTCCTGTTGTACGGCGCCCACGACGTGCGCGTCGAAGAGGTACCCCAGCCCCAGATCGTCGAGGACGGCGACGCGATCATCAAGCTCGCTGCCGCCTGCGTCTGTGGCTCCGACCTGTGGGCCTACCGCGGCATCGACCCGATCGTCGACCCCGTCACCGTCGGCCATGAGTACTGCGGCGTCGTCCAGGAGGTCGGGCCGAGCGTGAAGAACGTCAAGCCCGGTGACTTCGTCGTCGGTTCCTTCTTCGCCTCGGACAACACCTGCGAGATCTGCCGCGCCGGCTACCAGAGCTCGTGCCTCGACCGCCGTCCCATGGGGGCGGAGAACTGCCAGGCCGAGTACCTGCGTGTCCCCCTCGCCGACGGCACCCTCGTCGCCACACCGACCATGCCCGACCCAGACCTGATCCCCGGCCTTCTGGCAGCTTCCGACGTGCTCGGCACCGGCTGGTTCGCCGCGAAGGCCGCCGAGGTCGGACCGGGCAAGACCGTCGCCGTCATCGGAGATGGGGCCGTCGGACTGCTCGCCGTGCTCTCGGCGAAGCTGCTCGGTGCCGATCGGATCATCGTCATGAGCCGTCACGAGCCCCGCCAGAAGCTCGCCCTCGAGTACGGCGCCACCGACATCGTCGCCGAGCGCGGCGATGAGGGCGTGGCTCGCATCAAGGAGCTCACCGGCGGGCTCGGTGTCCACAGCGCGCTGGAAGCGGTCGGTACCCAGGAGTCGATGATGCAGGCGATCCGCGCCACCCGCCAGGGCGGCCACGTCGGCTACGTGGGCGTCTCCCACGACGTGAGCCTGCCCGGACTCGAGCTCTTCTTCTCCCACGTACACCTCCACGGCGGCCCCGCCCCGGTGCGCGACTACCTGCCCGAGCTCATCGANNGAGGCCTACCGGGCCATGGACGAACGCCGGGCCATCAAGGCACTCCTGCGGTTCTGACAGATGCGCGACGACCGAGGAGCTCGACCGCGCATGTCAGGCGGAGTCTCGTTCGATCAATCGGATGAAGCCATCGCTGGGATCCAGTGACCTCGGCTCCTACCTGCGATGCCGCCCAGGAGGCCCTGTGCGACAGACGCGGGGTGGAGCGGTGGGCCTAACTGGACTTGAATGAAAGAACACGCCCAGGCGGCAGTGGCGGACGGTGGGTGACCAACCGGGCCAATCGGGCATCCACTAGGGCATATGGCAAGAATCATGCGTAGTTGTGACCAGTCGAGCATCCGGTGACGATTCGAGCGGTGAAGTTACTCCAAAGGTACCCCGCTCGAGTGTTGTGGCGGGAGATCCCCAGGAGCCGGCCAACGAGTGACGGTGAGGGGATCCTCATGGCGCCTACGCCAGCCGGGCCTCGCCGGTAGCGTCGGTGTTCCTGGTGTATCACTGCGTCCTGCTTGGGCAGACGGCAGCTCACTCTTGAGGAGACACGCGTCGTTGTCGCGCTCGCTTGATAGGTCCCTGCCTATCGAATCTCGCTCTCTGTCGCTGGTCGTTGCAAACGCAAGGAATGCCTCCGCCTACGAAGCCCCGAGACCCGCCTTCTCGGGCGGTGCGAGCACGTGACCGGATCCGGTCTGACACAGACCTGGACCGCGACGGGAAGCACCGCGCCTACCGGCGCCGCGACGACGGCGGGTGAAGGAGGGGACACAAGCGTCGTCTTCACCGAGCCGAGGCGAGTGGGCTGCGATCAAGCCCAGGGCTACTTCCTGTCCAGGCCGGTCTCTGCGGTCGAGTTGGACCACTGGCTGAGCAACCGGCCGGAACTGGACCAGTCCACAGACATCGGCAACCGGCCGCATTCCCTGGACCGGGTCTTGGTCACGCGGACCCCCCTCGGCGTCGCTGGGCAACCAGTCTCTCGCCACGTTGACCTGGTGCAGTGATGCTCTCAAAGACAGGGTTGGCTTGGCGAACGTGGGCGGTGCGGGCGATGTGGCTGCTTGGGGCCGTCTATGTGACCGCTCTGGCCTTGCGCGGCGTCGGCTGGGCCCCGGCCTTGGAAGGCTGGGTCAGTACCGTCGTGGACGGATGGATGGGCATGCTGACCGTGTGGGTGCCGGCGGCGGTGTGCTGGCTTGCGGTCTACCGGGTCGGGCGCCGGCGTCCGGAGGTCCTCCTCGCGGCAGCTGGGGTGACCTCGTTCGCCGCGGGCGACACGTACTACATCCTCATGACCATTGGTGGCGGGTCGCTGCCGTTCCCTTCGCCGGCGGATGTCGGGTATTTGCTGGTCTACCCGCTGCTGCTGGGAGCGTTGATCGCCACGGTCCGCCGCAATGCGCGGGGTCTGGCACGATCCGTGTGGCTGGACTGCGCAGTCGGATCCCTCGGTGCAGCTGCCGTGTTGGCAGTCGTGATGGACCCGATTCTGGACTCCGCAACGGCGGCCCCTTTGTCCGTCGCCACGGCCGTTGCGGTGGCGCCCCCAGCGTTTGACTTGGTGCTCGTCGCCACCATTGCCGGAATAGCTGCTCTGCGGGGGGTTCGCATGGGCAGCCGATGGGCTCTGCTGGTCTGTGGCCTGCTCGCCTTCACTTCCGCGGACGTGGTCTACGGGCTGCAGGCGACCGCGGGAACCTATGTGCAGGGCACGCCGCTAGACGCTGGGTGGGCGATCGGACTCGCCCTCATGGCGATGTGGGTCGACGGTGCTACCCAGGGCGGGCAGACCGCGACGCACGCGCCTCGCCCGGCCACCCGTCCGGCGGCCCTGGCGGTCTCGTCGTTGGCCACCATCGCGGGGTTGGGAGTCCTTGTCATCGGCACCAGGGTGCCCCTATCGACACTGGCTGTGACCCTGGCGGGGGTGACCCTGCTGGCGGCGGTGGCCCGTTCCGAGGCGGCCGCTCGCCTTCTCGCGGGGATGGCGCACCAACGCCTTCTGACCGCCGCCACCGACGAGCTCACGGGGTTGCCTAACCGGCGGGCCTTGTTTGCCGAGGCGCGCACGCGCCTGGCCGAACCATGTCACCGAAGCCAAGCCTTGCTCATGCTGGACTTGGATAAGTTCAAGGAAGTGAACGACAGCCTGGGACATCGCGCCGGGGACCAGCTGCTTGTCCAGGTGGGTGCCCGCCTGGGGGAGAACCTGCGCGGTGGCGACCTGCTGGCCCGCCTGGGCGGCGACGAGTTCGCAGTACTGCTCGAGGATGCCGGGCATGACGAGGCCATAAATGCCGCCGCTAGGTTGGGCGCGGCGATGGGCGAACCATTCGTCGTCGAGGGCATATCACTGCAAAGTGGCGTCAGCATCGGCATTGCCCTGTCCTCCGACGACGACCTTGACCTCAATGAACTGCTCCGCAGAGGCGACGTCGCCATGTACAAGGCCAAGGCCTTGTCCACGGGCTATCAGGTCCACTGCATCGCTGATGACGCCGACGGCGCCGCGAGACTACAAATGGTGGACGAGCTACGGGTCGCAATAGCCAATGA
The DNA here is from genome assembly GCA_003153855.1 of Propionibacteriaceae bacterium. Taxonomy (GTDB): domain Bacteria; phylum Actinomycetota; class Actinomycetes; order Propionibacteriales; family Propionibacteriaceae; genus Fen-668. Next base: position 21,614 of record PMBM01000128.1, on the reverse strand, counting down.
GCAGCTCCTCCTGCACTACCAGCCCAAGATCGACCTGGACACGATTGAAGTCCATAGTGTGGAGGCGTTGATTCGCTGGGAGCATCCGACCCGTGGCTTGCTCTATCCCGACGCCTTCCTCGGCCTGGTCGAGCAGTTCGGACTGATGCCGTCACTGACCCAGCTGGTGCTAGAGAACGCCCTAGACCAGGCGGCGCTCTGGGCCGCCCAGGGCCGGTCAGTGACCGTCGCGGTCAATCTTTCGGCAAGCTGCCTTGTCGACGACAACTTGCCCGAAAAGGTCATGGCGATGCTCGCTGCGCGGTCAGTCCCGCCGTCCGGGTTGCAGTTGGAGATCACCGAGGAGTTCTTGATGGCCGACCGCGACCGGGCCCGGTCCATCCTGGCCCGGCTTCGGGACAGCGGCGTCCAGATCTCCGTGGACGACTACGGCACCGGCTACAGCTCTTTGAGCTACTTGCGCGACCTTCCTATCGACGAGCTGAAGCTCGACCGCTCGTTCATTGGTCCCATGACCCACGACCCGCGCACCCTAGCCCTGGTCTCCTCGACCATCGACCTGGCCCACCGTCTGGATCTGCGTGTCGTCGCCGAAGGCGTCGAGGACACCTCCACTTTCACCGAGTTGACCCGCCTTGGCTGCGACCAGGCTCAGGGCTACCTCATATCCAGACCCGTGCCGGCCGATCAACTGGAGAACTGGCTCAACCGCCGGCCCGCCGCTCAGCCATCCCCGGACACCCCCCTACTTGCGGATTCGAACGCTTGCGATGCACCGCACCGTAGATTCGCGAAACCTGAGTCGTCCGCGACCTTGGGGACAAAGATATGAAACGTTGGTCTGCCGACAGATATGACTCCAGGTCGCAGCAGCATGGTCAGCGAGACACCGGATTCGGAACCGGGGAAGGGCCGGCTTGCCTTCGTTCGGAAGCCATCACGCCAAGGCCTCAGCCACGTCCTTCGCTTCGTCGCATCGGCGCGACGAGCAAGCCGCCGATGACGCAACGAGCAGGCGCGGATTCCCTATTGCCAGTTCGCGAACACGCCTACGAGCGAGATAACTCTCATAATGCGGAACCCGAGCGCCTCCCTGAGATGCCTCGACGGCAACTGCCCCTTGACGGGAATTGACCTTCCGGGCGGAACCCGAATTGCTTTGTGATTTAGTGATGTATGCGTTGAGCAGGATTGATTTCGACGAAAAGGCAAACCCGCTGCAAGGCGGGGACGCAAAGCCACGGGACCCACGCGGTCAGCCGAGCTACCGAACGATAGGGGAACGTGCATGTTCAGAACACCACCGCTCGCGGTGCCTGCCCGACTGTCCGTATTGCTAGCTCTGGTTCGGGCGCGGGTTCGCCGGCCTGAGGGTTTTGCGGAGGGGACGCGCTGGCTGTTCGTCATGCTGGTCTTGGTGTCCCTTGTGCTGGCGCTGCCTGCGCCGCTCTCCGTAGCCCACGGCACGATGTGGCTGGTTGGCGTGGCCAGTGCGGTGGTGCTCGGGCTGTCCGTGTGCGCGGGATACTTACGGCGAAGCGCACCGCTCGTGATGGACCTGGTGGACGCGGTGGCCTTGTTGGCTTTCGCCTTGGCCTCCCCTGAGCCGACCGCCGTCTTCTCAGTGGTGTTCGCTGCGCTGTGGTTTCGTTCTCTGTACGGTTCGAGCCTCCGCGCCGTGCTGCGGTGCAGCCTGTACGCGGGCGCGATCGGCGTCTCCCTCCCGTTGTGGCCCTACGTGCCCGGGCATACCGGGGGCATGGCGGTCGGCCCTTTGGTCGGTGTCTTTCCGACGATGTTTCTGACCGTCGTCGTGGCGCGACACCTCGCCGCGAGTGTTCAGGCGAGAGAACAGGCTGCGCGCCTGGACAAGGTGCACATGTCGGTGGGGTCAGAGCTGTTAGGTGTCACAGAGGCGGTGGAGATCCGCCAGATCGCTTGGGTGGCGTATGGCGGGATTTGTGCGGCAGTGCCCGGACTGCGCGTGTTGAAGGTGATCAGGGAGGGAGCGGCCCTACGCGTGGTTGGTGCGACGGGCGAGTTCACCGGCGTCCCAGCGACCCTGCCCGCAACCGTCCTGTCGGTATTTGACGGCGACGGCGGAACGGGCTCTCCAACGATTCAGGGTCACACGGAGCTGGACGACGCGGTGGGGTTCTCGTGTGCCTGGGTCTGCTTATCATTGCCGGAATTGCACCAGGACCACGGGCGTGCGTGGCTGATCCTCGGCTCTCCGCGCAGCGTGTCCGTCGAAGCGGTCGTCGCCGTCGAGAGCTTGGCCAACCAGGTCACCCTGGCCCTGCGCAGCAGCGAGATGCACCAGGAGTTGACGGTGCAGGCCACGCAGGACAGCCTTACGGGCTTGGCCAACCGGATGTCCTTCAACGCAGCTGTATCGACGGCGGTCGATACTGCGGGTGCCGGTGAAACCACCGTTCTGCTGTTCGACCTCGATAACTTCAAGGATGTCAATGATGTCTTCGGCCACAGCGCGGGTGACAACTTGCTTCGTATGGTCGCAGCCCGCCTGCGAGAGGTAACCCGTCCGCAGGACTTGTGCGCACGTCTTGGTGGGGACGAGTTCGCCGTGCTGCTGTGTGACACCAGCAGCGAGGCGGCAGCAAAGGTCGCGCAGCGGATTGTCGAGTCGGTCGCGGTTCCCATGCAGGTCGGCGGCGGCGAGGCGTACCTGGGTGCCAGCGTCGGCATCGTGACTGCGAATGGCGTGATCGACCTCGAACAGCTGATCCACCATGCCGACGTGGCGATGTACGCGGCGAAGGCCCACGGCAAGGGCAGGATTCAGATCTTCGACGCTGGTTTGCTGCGCGTTGATCCGGCTGAGGTGTCGTTCGAGCGGCAGCTTTCGGTGGCCGCCAGGAATGGTGAGCTTGTTGTGCGCTACCAGCCCGTCCTGTCGCTGCCGGACCTGCGGTGCATGGCAGTGGAGGTTCTGGTGCGCTGGCAGCATCCCCAGCGCGGTCTGCTCTACCCGGCCGACTTCATTGGCGTCGCGGAACGCACCGGTGCCATCCGCAGCATCGGCGCCCACGTGCTACGGCGCGCGTGCGCCGACGCCGCCACCTGGCGCGACGCCCATCCGAGTGCGCCGCTGGCCATTCACGTCAACATCTCCGCCCAGCAGCTCGATGACGAGCATTTGATCGATAGCGTGCTGGACTGCCTCAGGAACTTCAACATGCCGGCGCAGCAACTGGTCTTGGAGTTCACCGCGGCTGTCGCGGGCTCTTCGCCCGCGGCCATCAGACAGCTCAACGCCCTCGCCGCCCACGGCATTGTGATTGCCATCGACGACTTCGGGACCGGCTACAAGGCCCTGACGACGCTGCGATCCTTGCCGGTTCAGATCGTCAAGATCGACAAGTCGTTCGTCGTCGGCAGCACCGAGAATGCGGAAGACCTCGCAGTGACCGAAGCGGTCATCACGATGGCTAAGAGAATGGGTTTGCAGACCATCGCCGAAGGGGTCGAGACCCTCAACCAGCAGCGGCTCCTGGAAAGGATCGGGGCGGACGGCGTTCAGGGCTACCTCTACCTCCGCCCGACCAACGCAGAGAACTTCGGCACCTGGCTCAGCGCGAACCTCGCCGAGCCAACGGCCATCGCGCCGGGCACCGCAGCCGTTATCCCGTTCCGGGCGCGGACCTCGGCATGAGGCTTCGCGGCGTGGCATCCAACGGGGTGCCCCGCACAGCTGACGGGCTGCGGTCGCCCGGCCAGGTTAGGCACCTAGTGTCGTGCGTCTGAATCTCGTNNGAGTGGGGCGGTCGTTCCAGCCGGTGACAAAACCTCTGATGGCAATGATGCGTTCGGGCACCGTGTCGAAGGAGCTCGACCGCGTAGCTGGTGACCCTCTCCGAGGCCTTTTGAGTGCCCCTTGTCGGTGTGAAAGACCACCTTGGCCGGCGTCGAGGTCCTGCGGGCGAGCGAAGCCGATCGATAGGGGTGCTAGCATTGCTATCGGAGGTGGTTGGGGATGAGCGCATTGACAATACGGCAGCTGGACGAACGAACCCACGCACGCCTACGCGGCAGGGCGGCGAAGCATGGCCGCTCGGTGGAGGCAGAGGTGCGTGCGATCCTTGATGCTGCGGTGGACCTCCCGGAGGAGAACATCCTGCTGGCGCTGCGTGCGTCGGTGGCCGAGATTGGCGGTGTGGACCTCTCCACCCAGTCGCGGACCGACCTTCCCCGTGCCGTGGACCTGTCGTGATCATCGCCGACACCAACGTCGTGTCGGAGTTCATGAAGGATAAGCCCGACGCGACCGTCCTGGCGTGGGCACAGGGACTTGATGCTGCGAACCTGACCATTTGCGTGGTCACAGTGGAAGAGATTGAGCGCGGCCTGGGCCGGCTGCCCGAGGGCAAGCGGCGCCGGAACATCGAACAGCGCTGGCACAAGCTCGTCGACGCCTTCAGCGACACCATCGCGGTATATGACGTGGCCGCGGCACGAGCAACTGCCGAGGTCCTAATCGGCGCCGAGGCCGGCGGGCACCCGATGGGCCTGGCTGATGCCCAGATCGCCGGGATCTGTGTGGTGAGTGGCTCTGTACTGGCGACCCGGAACGTGCGGGACTTTGACCGGGTCGCCGCCCTCAACATCGTCAACCCGTTCGACTGACTGCGTAGCGACGGACTGGGTGCCGCAGGTATCACCCCTGGGACTGCGCCATGACGAGCTCATGGCTGTAAGGCGATCCACGGGAACCTGCTGACGGCGACAGTTTCGCGTGATCATCTGTGGTCAACGAACTTGGCGCCACGATGGCTGTACCGGGCGAGAGCCCGGACGAAATTGCTGATCGCGCGGACCGACTCATGTACATGAGCAAGCGGGCCGGTCGAAACCGCGTGACCACTGATGCGGGCCCGCTCGCCCGCGGAGCGGAGCGGAGCGGCCCATCCTCGGCACCGCAATCCCCTGGGGGACCACCCAGCGTTGACCATCAGGCACCTCGATGGCGACGACCTCGGCCGCGCCGGACGTCAGCTTCGCCGCGCATTCGGCATCACCCGCCTCGCCGCGGAGGGCTTATAGCTTGCCTCGTTGGCAACGGCGAGCTGGCGCCGCCGGGATACGGCGCGGTTGCGTGGACGTACTGCCCCTGTGAGCACCTCGGGCGATGTTGGGTCGAACGTGACCCAGCCCTATCAGAGCCGGTCAGCGTCTCGCGGGAGGATCCGAACGGGTTGCGGAACTCAGATGGCGACCCGCACCACGCCCGACGGAACCGGCGCGTGTGGGACCGCGCCAACGACGTGTGTTCTCCAACGCACGGGTGCTGAACCGACGACGCGCGCCGTCTGCCACATCATGCCGAGATCTGCACCCGTAGGGCGGGGGGAAGCAGGTCGCCATGCGCCTCGACCATTGCGTTACAGAGGTCCCAGATCTGCTCGACCGTGAGACTCGCCGACGTGTTCGCGTCCACCATCGCCGCCTGCCGCAGGAGGCGCGGCTCTCCTTGGACGGCGGCAGCGACCGTCAGCAGGCCTGTGCTGACGTAGGCGGCATTGACGGCGGCAAGCTGGAGGGGCAGCGAACCCACGGCTTGCGGATGTACGCCGTCGCGGTCCACCACGGCTGGGACTTCCGCGGTGAATGTCTCGGGCAGTCCTTCGATGAGTCCCGCGTTGGGCACGTTGACGACGATCGTTCGGGCCGTCCCGGTGACGATGCTGTGGATGATCTGCGGCGCGTATTCCTGTGCAGCGTGCTCTCGCTCGCCGATGTCCTCGCCAGCCTGCACCCTGCGTCGCGTCTCCTCGTACTCCGCGACATTGTCGCGTGAGATTTCCAAGTAGTCGCCGACCGGAATCCGAAGCCGCTCGATCTCGGCATCGGAGTGCATGTACCAGGGGAGGTACTCGGCGGAGTGCTCGCTGGACTCCGTCGGGTAGTACCCGAGACGGCGGTACATGTCGACGCGGACCCGGCGGCGCAGCTCAGGGTCCTCAGCGATGCGTTCGTTCAGGCGTGGGTACAGATCAGCACCGTCGTGCTCCCAGCGAAGGATCCATGCCTGATGATTGACACCCGCACTCAGGTAGCTGACCTCCTCGAAGGGCACTCCGACGATGTCGCACAAGCCACGCACAGTCCAGTAGACGGAGTGGCACAGGCCTACGACCTTCAGCTCGGGCGCGACGGCGTGCAGGTACGCGACGTTCATCGCCATCGGGTTCGTGTAGTTGAGGAACCATGCATCGGGACAGATCTCGAGCACGTCCTGCGCGATGGCCGACAGCACGGGGAACGTGCGCAGTGCGCGGAAGATGCCACCGACGCCCACGGTGTCGCCGATGGTCTGGCGGAGGCCAAATCGGGCGGGCACCTCGAAGTCGACGGCCGTCGCCGGGTACCCGCCGACCTGGATCGAGTTGATCACGAAGTCGGCTCCCTCGAGGGCCTGCCGCCGGTCGAGGTATGACGTGATCGCGGGTGCGGCGCCCCGGCGGTTGGCAGATGCTCGCGCGATGCCCTCGGCCGTCGCCAGCCTGTCCACGTCGATGTCGTGCAGGTGGATCTTCAGGTCCGGGATGTCGCCGAAGGCGAGCAGATCCGCGAGCAGGTCGCGCGTGAAGACAACACTGCCGGCGCCGAGGAATGCGATCGTAGTCACGGCCCAATACTGCCCCGGAGTGATCAGTTCTGCAAGATATGCGCAGAACTGATCATTCGGTTGGCTGCCGGAGGTGGCTACACCACGTGAATACGCACTCCGGACTCGCTCAGCTCGCGCAGACGCTCGGGGTCGGCGCCGGTGTCAGTGACGATGTCGTCGATGCGCGACAAGGCCACGATCCGCGCGAAGGTCACCCGCCCGATCTTGGAGCTGTCGGCGATGACGACGCTGCGGCGGGAACGCTCGAGGAAGTTCCGATCCGTCTGGGCCTCCATCTCGTGATACGTGGTGCACCCCTCGCGGACCGAGAGACCGTCGACCCCGATGAAGGCGATGTCCAGGTGGTAGTTGTCCAGCATCATCTCGGCGGCGGGCCCGACCATCTCGTAGGAGGGTCGGGCGACACCGCCGATGACGACCAGCGTGATCTGCGGACGCGTGGCGAGCTCAGCGGCGATGTTGATGGCATTGGTGACTACCGTGATACCTCGCCGGTCGATGAGCGCGCGGGCGAGCTCCGTGGCTGTCGATCCGCCGGTCAGACCGACGACGGCGCCGTCCTCGACGAGCGAGGCAGCAGCTAGTCCGATGCGTCGCTTCTCGGCCTGGTTGCGGGTCGCCTTGATGCCCACCGAGAGCTCGTGGCCGACCTCTCCTACGACGGCCCCACCGTGCGTGCGAAGCAGCAGGTGGTTGGCACTCAGAGACTGCAGGTCACGGCGGATCGTCGCGCCGGATACTCCCAGGGAGGCCGCCAGCTGCGCGACGTCGACGCTGCCCGTCTCAGTCGCTCGTTCGAGGATCGCCGACATTCGGTCTGCTCTACGCACACCCAGATGGTAGAGCACGCAGCAAGAATGCGCAAATGAACGTGTCGGTGCTTCGTTCCGATCAGGTTGTGGCTCGAATTGGCTCAAGCGTTGACATGTAGCCCCACGAGCCCTAGCGTCTGCACAAAGCGCGCAGAAGATGACCATGAATGAACACGGTGTGCGCAACTGATCAGATGCGCGCCGGCTTGGCGCGTGTGGACCAGCCCAAAGGAGGGCCAAGGACCATGAAAAGAAGGCAAGCACGAGTGACCAGGCAGAGGGCCGCACTCGCCGGGCTAACGGCCGTCGCTCTTCTCGCGGCTGGCTGCAGCGCTGGAGGCGGAAGCGCCACCGCATCGGGAGCGTCAACCGACTTCTCAGGGGTCACGATCACCGTTGCCCTGCCCGCCGATTCGCCCCCGGCCGCCGACTTGGCAGCGTTCACGCAGCAGACGGGCATCAAGGTCAACTGGGCCACGTCGGACTGGGACAGCCTCCAGACCAAGATCTCCGCCGCCGCAACCGCGAACACATACTTCGCCGACGTGACGAACGTCGACTGGTCCCGAGTGGGACAACTGGGCAAGCTCGGGTGGTTCCAGCCGCTGGAGAAGTACCTCGACGCCAACTCGCTCAAGGCTGACATGCCGCAGCTGGGTTCGTTCACCCTGAACGGGCACATCGTCGGGGTGCCATACGACTCCTCTTACATGGTCACCACGGTCAACACCGACCTGTTCGCCAAGGCCGGGATCACGACGATGCCTACCACCTTGGACGAGTACACGAACGACCTGAAGCAGATCAAGGCCAAAGGCGTGGTCGAGTATCCGCTGAATATCCCGTTCGCGGCGGCCGAGGGCCTGTCCACCTACTGGTACGAGACCACCGGCGCGCTCGGCGGCACCGTGCTCGACGCCAGTGGCAAGCCGCAGTTCACCGACCCCAGCTCGCCGGGCTACAAGGCTGCCCAATGGATGGTTGACGCGATCAAGGGTGGCCTGGTGCCGCCCGGCAACATCAACGTCAACGATAGCCAGGGTGAGCAGACCCTCATGGCTCAAGGAATGGCGGCAAGCACGCTGTCCGACTACTCGGGCCTGATCAACAGCCTCTACAACGTCAAGGACAGCTCCAAGGTCACTGACAAGATCCAGTACCTGCCCACGCCGGGTGTCACCGGTCCGGCGGGCAACCTGTCCAACCCCGACGGAATGGGCATCCCGAAGCAGGCGAAGAACCCGGCCGCGGCAGCCAAGTTCATCGAGTGGTTCAACTCCGCGTCGACGCAGGAGGACTTCTCCGGCCTCAACGGCCAGGACAAGGTGTGGGGCTCGTCCTTCATCCCGTCGCGCATCAGCGTCGTCGAGAAGCTCGCCCAGGCAGGCGGCCTGGCCGACGGTACGCACCTCGCCGCGATGCTCAAGACGGCATCGCCGGTGTTCCCGCAGGGGGCGCCCACGTGGTACCCGACCTTCTCCAACGCTGTGTACACCAACCTGCACGCCGCAGCGACCGGGTCGATGAGTGTCGCGGACGCTATCAGCGCCATCGCTGAGGTCGCGAACCAGCAAGCCAGGAACGGCTGATGTCCGCCCCGCGGGGGTCGGCGCGGCCGACACCGCGGGCGCACGATGTCGGGCGTGGCGTGGTGGTCGAGGGTGATCGCTTTGACGGTGCGACCTCGACCCCACGCCCGCCCCGACGGCGCCTCGATGCGCTGCCCTACGTGCTCGTCGCCCCGGTGGCGATCTTCATCGTGGGCCTCGCCCTGGTTCCGGCCGCGTTCACGATCATCGAATCGTTCTTCAAGGTCGATGCGCTCGATCCGCCCACCCGCTTCACCGGGATCGGGAACTTCGTCGAGATCTTCCAGAACCACACGGTGATGAACAGCGTCGCCAACACGGCGTTCTACGTCGTTGTAGGCGTCGGCGTCTCGACAGTCCTCGCCATCGCGATGGCGGTGCTCCTACAGCACCCCTTCCGCGGACGCGGCCTGGTCATCGCGATCCTGATCCTGCCATGGGCGCTACCCGGCGTGGTCGAGGGCATCCTGTGGTCGGGCATATTCGACCCGAACTCCGGTCTCATCAACGGCCTCGTCGCCACGTTCCACCTCGGTGCCGGAAACGCTGTGCTGCTCGGTCAGAACCAGCTACTGACGCTCGCGCTCATCGAGGTCGTCCAGGTCTGGCAGATAACGCCACTGTCCACGCTGCTGATCTTCGCCGCACTCCAGCTGATCCCGGACGAGATCTACGAGGCGGCTGTGGTCGACGGTGCCAACCAGTGGCGCAGCTTCACCTCCATCACGCTGCCCCTGGCTCGGCCGGGAATCGCCGTGGCCATGGTCCAAGCACTCATCGCGACCCTGAACATCTTCGATCAGCCCTACGTGCTCAACGGCGCGGCCTCCACCGGGGCCTCAGTGACGATGGAGACGTACTTCATCAGCTTCCAGAACCTCAACTTCGGACAGGGGTACGCGCTCTCGCTGCTCGTTGCTCTGGTGACAGTGACCCTCTCCCTCGTCGTCGTCCGATTCGTCTACCGAAAGGTCGAACTGTGAGCGCCCGCCGTCACCCGCTGCGATCAGTGGCGCTCGGTCTGGTCATCCTCTGGTCGATCGTGCCGATCTACTGGGCAGCCAAGTCGGCCCTCCAGACCGAGAGTGCCGCCCGTTCACGCCCCGTCGAGTACTTTCCGCTGCACCCCACCCTCGACAATTTCCGCATCCTGCTCTCTGGGCAGGGCGACGTGGCGGTGGGCATTCGTCACTCGCTGCTCAACATCGTCATCGAATGCACCGCGGCGACGGCTGTCACGGTCACACTCGCCGCCCTCGCCGCCTACGCCTTCGCCAGATTCACCTTCCGCGGGCGCAACGTCCTCTTCTACACAGTCCTAGCGACGATGGCGTTCCCGCCGAACACGACGCTGATACCGCTCTACCGGATCATGAGCGACTTCGGGCTGGTCAACACCTACACGGGCATCGTCCTCGTGTACGTCTCGGGCTTCCTGCCACTGGCCGTCTGGGTGCTCCACAACTACTTCGCCAGCATCCCGACGAGCATCGAGGAGGCCGGCCGAATCGACGGCGCCAGCCGCATGCAGGTGTTCTGGCACCTGGTGCTACCGCTGGCAGTCCCCGGAATCATCTCGACCGCTCTCATCACATTCCTGTTCGGGTGGGCCCAGTTCCTCTTCCCCTTGGTGCTCTCGACCGACCTGTCGACTCAACCGCTCACAGTCCTCATCGCGGCACTCCAAGGGCGACACGTCGTGCCCTCAACGCTCATGAGCGCGGCTGGTCTCCTGGCGATCGCTGTGCCCGCCGTGATCGCGCTGGCGTTCAACAGGTACATCGTGAGTGGGCTCCTGGCGGGGAGCACCAAGTGACGGCCCTCAGGACCCGAGGCCTCGACGCCCGCGCGATCGTCCCCATCGGCGGGAGCAGCACCGTGGTCACCCCCGGGCTGCTCACCGACCTCACATCATCGCGAACCTTCGACGAATGGACCGTCCACCTGGTCGACATCAACGGTGACGCAGCGGAGAACATGGGACGCCTCGGCCTGCGAAGCGCTGCAGACCGAGGTTCGGGACTGCGGATCGAGGCGCACACCGACCGGCGCGCGGCACTGCCACGACTGGCGATCGAGCGGCTGAAGAGCAACCTGCGAGCGTTCCCGCCGCACGTGGCGCTGATCAGCGCGCACCCGTCGGCTCAGTACGACAGCGTTCGCTCCGGCTGCCTCGATTCCGAGCCGGGCGCCCTGGCGCTGGACCACGTTCGTGACGTCCTTCGTACCTACTCGACCGCGTGCACACCCGAACTATCAAGGAGCCTGTCATGACCACAACCTCTCGAACCACCGCATCAGAGGGCGACCGCATCGCCGCGAGGCGGTCGGGGAGCCTCAGCGACCCCAGAGCTGGGGCGACCGGTCGCGAGATTGCCCAGCAGCCGACGATGTGGAGACGGGTTGTGGCCGACATCACGTCCCGTAGAGAGGAGGTCCAGAAATTCCTCGGCCCGCTGCTCGCGCTCAATGATCTGCGCATCGTGCTGACAGGCGCCGGCAGTTCCGCCTTCGTCGGCGAGACCCTCGCACCTGCGCTGACCCGGCAGCTGCGGCGCCGCGTGGACTCAGTTCCGACGACCGACATCGTCTCGAACCCCCAAGAGATCTTCGCCGAGGACCTTCCGACTCTCCTCGTCTCCTTCGCCCGCTCGGGGGACAGCCCAGAGAGTGTCGCGGCAACGGTCCTCGCCAACCAGTCCCTGCGCTCGGTCCACCACCTCATCGTCACGTGCAACTCTGATGGCGAGCTGGCGAGGGTCCATGGGACAGACGAGCGCTCGCTCGTCCTCCTCATGCCCCCGGAGACCAACGACGAAGGCTTCGCGATGACCTCGAGCTTCACCTCGATGGTGCTCGCGACCTGGCTGGTGCTGAACGCCGACACGCAGGACCTCACGATGGTCGAGAGCGTGGTGGCGGCCGGAGCGGCGGTTCTTAGTGAACGAGCCGACGCGGTGGCCGAGCTCGCATCGCGTGGCTACCAGCGTGTCGTCTACCTCGGGAGCGGTTCTCTGACCGGCCTGGCGCGTGAGTCCGCACTCAAGGTCCTCGAGCTCAGCGCCGGGAGTGTCGTCAGCTACTTCGACTCCTCGCTGGGATTCCGGCACGGGCCGAAGTCTGTCCTCGACGGGGCGAGTCTCGCGATCGTCTATTTGTCCACCGATTCCTATACGCGCCGGTACGACGAGGACATAGCAGTCGAGCTGGGGCACCAGCTGGGCGAGGAGAACGTCATCGTCCTTGGATCGAGGCCAAGTGAGCGCATCGACTCCGCGTGGACGCTCCCTGGGTTGGACGACGCCCCAGATGTCTTGGTGGGTCTACCGTTCGTGCTCGTGGCACAGTTGTTCGCGCTCGGCACTTCACTGTCGCTCGGGCTCACCCCGGACTCTCCGTCCCCATCGGGAGAGGTCAACCGCGTGGTCAAGGGCGTGACTGTGCACCCCTTCCGGGGGCGGTAGCGGTGTTCCTCGGTGTCGACGGCGGGGGTACCAAGACCTCAATGTGTCTCGTGGCCGACGACGGCCGCGTGGCGGCGACGATCCAGGCGCCCAGCTGCTACTACCTCGGCAAGCGCGAGGGGGTCGCGCTGGTCGCGCGTGTCCTGCACGACGGCGTGGCCGAGGTCTGCGAGCGCGCCGGGATCACACCCGCCGAGCTCGCGCACGGCTTCCTTGGGCTTCCCGCCTATGGAGAGGTCAGCGCAGATCTACCCGCACTCGCCGCCGCAGCGCGCGCCGCGCTCGGTCACGACCGATTCGCCTGCGGCAACGACATGGTGGCCGGATGGGCCGGCTCTCTCGGCGCACACGACGGCATCAACGTCGTCAGCGGCACGGGATCGATCTGCTACGGAGAACGTGAAGGGCAGCACGTCAGGGTCGGTGGTTGGGGCGAGCTCTTCGGCGACGAGGGCTCCGGGTACTGGATCGGCATGCGGGGCCTGCAGCAATTCTCCCAGATGAGCGACGGGCGCCTGGGCGAAGGCCCCCTCCTCGACCTGATGCGTGCGCGCCTGGGGCTCGCCGCCGACCTCGACCTCGTCGCCGTGACCATTCTCCGGTGGCGCCGTGATCGGCGTCGAGTGGCTGCGTTGTCCACGGTGGTCACGGAAGCGGCAGATCGCGGGGACGAGCAGGCAGGCGAGATCCTCACGGACGCGGCGGGGGAGCTCGTTTCGCTGGTCGACACCGCCAGGCGTCGGCTCGGCTTCACGGAAGGGGAGCCCGTTCCGGTCTCCTACTCGGGCGGGGTGTTCTCCGCGCCCACCGTCAAGGACGAGTTCGTCCGACTACTCGCGCAGGCGCCCTGGGACTGCGAGTTCCGCGAGCCGCTCTACCCGCCTGACGTCGGTGCAGCCTTGTATGCGGCCAAGCTGTCCGGGGCCTCCCTCACCCCGGCCGCGCTCGCTCGTCTTCGAGAGCAGATCGCGCCGACCGGAGCGGCTGTGCCGACAGGGGTGATCGGCGCACGGCCCACGGGAGGGGACGGCGCCGTCTGGTGACACCCTCGGCCTACCAACAGCGCCACCGAGCACTCATCGCCGAGCCCCGCCTGTACGACCGTTGGGCGAGTGGATGGCGTGATGTACCGAGCGCTGGACGAGCCGTCCCTTCTTGTGCGGCAAGCCCACAAGAAGGGACGGGGCGATCGGTGCCTTCAACGTGGACGCGTCGAACAAATGGAGGCGGCGGCGCTGCGACCTTCCGCGGCGAACAAGTCGCACTCTTGCGGCGGATGCTCTTTGAGATCATTGGCGAGAGAAACGATCCAGGATCCCTGTCTATGACCAAGCACGACACTCTTATTACAGAGAACGGGGTCGATATGCACGACACAGTAAGGTTTCTTAGCGAGGCGTGCACCGACGTTCTCCCGGTGGGTAGGTCGTGACCGTCCTCACCGTGACCCTGAATGCAGCGATCGATAAGCGCTATGACGTCGCTGGCATCACGATAGGCGCGGTTCAGCGCGTTGCAACAGTGACCGCGAGCGCGGGTGGCAAGGGCCTCAATGTCTCCCGCGGCGCGCAGCTGTGTGGCCAGCACATCGTGGCCACTGGCTTTGTCGGGGGGTTCGCCGGGCAATTCGTGACCAGCCAACTAGCGACCTATGGCATGCAGGACGAGTTCGTTCGAGTGGCCGGCGAGACGCGTACGTGCATCAACATTATCGACGGGAACGGTACCTCCACCGAGTTCCTCGAGCCCGGAGTGGCCGTGACCGCGACAGACCTGGCAGCACTGACTGCGAGGTTCTCGGATCTGCTGCCTGGCGTAGACGTGGTAACCCTTTCGGGCAGCGTCCCTTCCGGTTGCCCCGAGGACGTGTATGCGCCCCTGATCCGGGCGGCCGTTGGGGCCGGCCGCCCGGTGATCCTTGACACGAGCGGCGCCCTCCTACGCGCGGCCCTGGTCGCCGCTCCAACGGTCGTGAAGCCAAACCGCGAGGAGTTGGCCGCTCTGATCGGGGCCGACCTGAGCGACTTGGCCTCGGTGATCGAAGCCGCTCGCAGTCTCTGCTCGCAGGGTCCGAAGTGGGTCGTGGTCTCGCTTGGTGCTGAAGGGGCTCTGGCAGTCAGCCTCGAGAAGGCCGTCGAAGTGAGTGCGCCCAGGGTGGTTGCAGTGAACCCTGTCGGCTGTGGTGACGTGCTGGTCGGCGGGCTTGCCACCGGACTGGCGGCCCAACTCGACGTGGACGCGGCGCTGCCCCTCGCCGTACGCGTCTCGGCAGCGGCCGCAGCTCACCCCGAGACTGGTCGGTTCGACCCGGCCTACGCGAAAACGCTCGAGGTCACCACCACCATCCACGGAAAGTGATCCCCCGATGCTGACCAAACAACTCACTCACCCGACGCTGGCCGAGGCCTTTGCTGCGGCCGGTCACGACTCGAAGGCGCTGATTGCCCACTCCAACTGCCTACACGCCACCGCCCACCGGCCCAATGGCCAGGTCTGCCACCTGAACCGCAACCGTGGCGTGGTGAGCGGCCCGGACATGCTCACTACGATCACCGGCTTGATCAGAGTGAAAAGTGCAACGGTGACAGTGCAGGGGACGGATCTGCTGCCGGGACGTGAGGCGTACGAGCCGTTGCGAGGCGCCCGTGTGCGTTTCGGGATCATGGAGGTTCTCGGCTCTGAGCGAGCTGCGTGTGGCGAGGATTTCGCGCTCCTGCCGGCCACCGGCGAAGATCGAGTCGTCGCAGACTCGCTCGTCACCCTCGTCGTGGCGTCGGAGAACTGATGCTCGCGTCGCTCCGAGAACTCGCCCATGCCGCCCAGCGGGCCCGCACGGGGCTGGGTGCGTTCAACGTGATCCACCTCGAGCACGCCACGGCCTTCGCTCGCGCGGCCGAGCGGGCCGGCCGGCCGGTGGTGCTGCAGATTTCCGAGAACGCCGTGAAGTACCACGGCGCCCTTGAACCTATCTGCCTTGCAATGATTGCGGTGGCGCGGGCGGCGTCGGTGCCAGTGGCGGTTCATCTGGACCATGCCGAGGACACTGCGCTGGTCGCCGAAGCTGTCGAACTGGGTGTCACGTCAGTGATGTACGACGGCTCCAGACTCTCGGACGAAGCGAATCGCGAGACTACGCGGACCATGGTGGCTTTGTGCCACGCGGCCGGGGTGGACCTCGAGGCGGAACTAGGCGAGGTGGGCGGAAAGAACGGCGTTCATGACCCGTCGGCGCGCACCTCGCCGGTGGACGCAGCGGCTTTTGTCGCATATACCGGCGTCGATCTGCTGGCTGTTGCAGTGGGCTCTTCTCACGCCATGACCACCCGTGATGCCCACCTCGACGAGGACCTGATCCGTGCCATCCGGACGGCTTTGAGCGTCCCTCTTGTTCTGCACGGCTCCTCCGGCGTTTCCGATGATGGCATGCGGGCCGCGATCGCTGCTGGGATGACCAAGATCAACGTCTCAACCCACCTCAACCAGGTCTTCACCGGCTCCGTTCGCGACTCGCTGAATGCCGACCCCACCATGGTGGACTCCCGCAAGTGGATGAGGCCTGCTCGAACTGCAGTCGAGGATGAAAGCTACCGGCTCCTCAACCTCTATGACCCGAGATGATCAGGAGAACAGGTCGGAGTGCTAGCCGTCGTACCGACTCAACTAACCTGTCCGGTCAGTACAGCTAGCCCAGCTGGTAGACGAGTACGACGCACACGGTGACGGCATGGAAGGCGACTGCGCCGACTCGGATCCAGTCGAAGGCGATCAGGCGGCGGATCAACGTAGGGCTCTTGCTTTGCCGAATGCGCCGTTGAGTCGGGATCTCCACCAAGAAGGACACTGCCCACGAGACGGCTAGGAGGATCAAGCTCACCCAGAAGAGCAGGATCGGCACTCCCGAGGGGTGGATCACAAGCAGCGCCGCGATCGTGACCGTGAGCACCAATTTGGGGATCACATACACGCCGACGATGCCATTGCTCTGTTTGGTGTGTACGGCGGCGAACTCGTCGGACCCGACCACACTCCACCCCTGCATCACGGCGAAGTGCTCCATAAGAGATCCGGCGAGGCAGAAGAAGGACAACAGTCCGTAGGCGACCAGCCATCCGGTCATTTCTACACCCCCTCAGCGCAAGCACGCAGCATCGCCAGCCTGATCGACGAGCTCCAACTGATCAGACCCATCGTGGGCGGCTACGACATCGGCAGCCGAGTGGCGCAGACGCTGGCCAAGGAATACCCAACCTTCGTCGGCGCCCTGGCGATATCACCTCCGCTGCCCGGAGCCGGGCGTCGAGTGCTGGACGGGAAGGTCATTCCCTAACTCTGGTATCAGTACTTCCACCGGTCACCGCTCAGCGTGCAACTGCTAGACGGGCGACGCGCCAATATCCGCGCGTACCTCCATCATTTCCGGCGGCATTGGTCCGGCCCCGACTTCGTCGTCGACACGGCAGAGTTCGAGCAGCTGGTGGATCGTTACTCCCGACCAGGCGCGTTCGAATCGGCGAGCAACTGGTACCGCGTCGGCGCCGGGTACATCGCCAATGCATTGAATGAGCAGCCGCCGCAGGCCCCAGATCGTCTCAGCCTCCCCGTCCACGTGCTGTGGCAAGAACTTGACCCCCTCTTCCCTCGCTCCTGGTCCGATCGACGGACATGTTCTTCTCCGACGCCACCCTGCACCAAGTTGACGGGATCGGGCACTTCACCCCACTGGAAGCACCTCGCGGATTCGCTGACCTCGTCATAGCCGCTGCGCGCGCCGCCCAGTGACGCAACCGACCCCCTGCGCGCGAGCCCGACCTTCGCCGAGGGACTTGCTCGCGCTGCCATCCCGGCTACGCCTCCCGGGCACCAATCGACCAGATGATCGACAAGCAAACTCAGTCCAAGGGAAGGCGGATCTGTGCGCTCATGACCAAGACGCGGCGCGCTGAGGCCTCGTGAGCGACGGGGCATTGAAGCGCGGTAGTTCCCCACAAGTTCCCCAGCATTGGAGAGATATTGCGCTTCTCCTAGCCACGCAGGGTTTCCAAGGGTGGGCCCAACTGGACTTGAACCAGCCACATGGGCTCGGTGAATGTGCCTCTGACGAGGCCAAACACAGAGTGGAGCCTCACTGGTTTCGGCTTCGTGCAATAGCCGTGCAATATCGAACTGTGAGATTCGCGTCTCGCTGATGCACGGACCGTCAGGCGACGGGATCGAGCTTGCGCACCGTCGGCAGTCCCGCGGCCCGTTCGGCAGCGAGGTCATGGGCCGACTGCATCGCGAGCCAGGCCCGTGCCGTGCCCACGCCGGCCTCCTCGAGACGCACGGCGAGGTTCGGGCTCACACGCGCGTGACCGTGCAGCACCCGGCTCAACGTCACCCTCGAGATGCCGAGACGGGACGCCGCCTCGCCGACGCTCAAGCCAAGATCCGCGAGGACGTCCTCGCGCAGGATCTCGCCGGGATGCACCGGAGTCTTCATCACCATGTCCTCACCCTCCTTAGTGGTAGTCCTGGTAGTCGACGAGCTCGACGTCGCCATCCACGAATCTGAACGTCACGCGCCAGTTCCCGTTCACCCAGATCGACCAATGGCCGGCGAGGTCGCCCCTCAGCTGATGCGTTCGGAACGACGGGATCGCGAGGTCGTCGGCGGTTTGTGCCACGTCAAGAAGCGACAGGATGCGGAACAACTTCGAGACATGGTCGGCCTGGACGCCCCGCTTGGAACCCTCGCGGTAGAGCCGCTCAAGGCCTTTGTGTCGGAAGCTGACGATCACAGATCGACTGTAACGCGTAACGCTACGCGATACAAGCTGGTCCACGTTCGCCGTGAAGCGTTGACCGAACGACCACGGATGCGGTCCTGACCTGGTCGTCACACCCAACGGTCAGCCGGGGTGAGAGCACGGGGTTGGCCCCGCCGCCCCGACGGGCGGCGACGCCTCGCGCATTTCCCTGGAAGCTAGCCGTGGGTCAGGGCAACCTGTCACCAGGACGTACGCGCTCCGGTATTTCAGNNGCCGGTCGCTTCAGAGACTGTGTACCGACCAGTACATCTAGACGATTGCGGGTTCTGTGTCGGCGTCGATGACGGGGTCGTCTCTGCGTGTTCTGGGCGCTGCGGGGAGGGCGAGGGTGGCGAGCAGTCCGAGGAGGATGACCCCGGCGGCGGCCAGGACGGTCTCTCGGGTCGCTGTGACCATGGCTGATTCGGCAACGGCTTGCAGGCCGGTCTGGCCGGTGATGGTGTCGAGTTGGGGGATGACGGCGCCGGCGGAGTTCTGCACGACAGACACGACACTGGCCTGTTGTGACGTGGTCAGCGACGAGTGGGTGGCAAGACTCGAGGACAGGGTTGTGGCGAGGGTGGTGATGAAGAGGGTGCCGAGCAGGGCGACGCCGAGTGCGGAGCCGAGCTGGCGGACGGTGCTCTGCAGCCCGGATGCCTGGCCGCTCTCGTTGATGGGGACGTCGGCGAGGATGACGCCGGTGAGCTGGGCGGTTGCCATTCCGACGCCCATGCCGTAGACGAACAGCCACGCGGCGATGGCCCAGGCGTTGATGGTCAGTGCGACGCTGAGGCCGAGGCCGAGGATGGCCAGGGCCTCGAGGAGCAGGCCGACCCGCACCACGCCGCGTGCTCCGATGCGGTTGGTGAGCTGGGGTGTGACCCCGGAGCTCAGGAAGGTGCCGATGGCGAGGGCGAGGATGACGAGCCCAGTTTTCAGTGCTGTGTATCCGAGCGAGCCTTGCAGGAACAGGGGCAGGGCGAACAGCATGCCGAACTCGCCGAGGGCCACGACGAGGGCGGCGATGGAGCCGTACCGGAAGCTCCTGATCGTGAACAGCCGCAGGTCGACGAGCGCTGGCTTTCCGGCCTTGATGCGTGACCGCTCCTGGAGGATGAACAGCAGGGTGCCGCCCACGCCGACCAGGAACGCGATCGGGACGGGGGAGATGTCCCAGGTCCAGTGCAGTGTTCCGAGGCTGAGTCGGTTGGCGGTCGATGTCCACCAGCCGAAGCGTTGTCCTTCGATCAGGGCGAAGACGACGGCGCTGAGGCCGACGACGGACAGGACGATGCCGAGGGTGTCGGCGCCGCGGGTTGCTTGCTCGTCCTTGGTTTCGGGCACCCAGAGCAGTGCGCCGATGAGTACGACGATGACGACGGGGATGTTGATCAGGAAGGCCCACTGCCAGCTGTAGGCGGTGGTCAGCCATCCGCCGACGACGGGTCCGACGGCGGCCATGCCGCCGATGGTCGATCCCCAGATCGCGAACGCGATTCCGCGCTCGCGGCCGGTGAACAGTGCGTTGACCGTCGACAGGGTGGCGGGCAGGATCGCTGCGCCCCCGATCCCTTGAACGAGGCGTGCCGCGAGGAGGGTGGGGGCGCCGGTGGCGAGGGCGGCAAGGATGCTGCCGGCGCCGAAGAGCAGGATTCCGACGACGAGCAGACGTCGGCGTCCGTACCGGTCACCGAGGCGACCGGTGGTGATCAGCAGGGCAGCGAAGACCAGGGCGTAGATCGAGTTCACCCATTCCGCGTCCGCCGAGGTGAGGCTGAGATCGCGGATCAGTACGGGCAGGACGACGTTGACGACGGTGGCGTCCATGATGACGATCGAGACGGCCAAAGCCACGATCGGCATCGCCCACCATCGCCGCGGGTTCAGCGCCGGAACGACGGTTGCGGCGGTCATCGCTTGACGGCCGGTGCGATGAATGCGGCGATGGCGACGACGCAGCCGATCGCCATCATGAACGACGACCCGGGGTCGCCGTTGGTGCTCAGGAACGCCGACCCTCCGCCGAGGGCGGTGATGACGCCGAGCAGCCCGACGACGGTCGAGATGATCCAGATCCGTGCATGGGAGCGGATCGCATCAACCAGCATCCACAGGGCGAGCAGGGTGATCGCGGTGCCAAGAAGCAGGTGCGCGTTGAGAAGGATCAGTGGCGCGGACTCTGCCCAGGCGTTCCCGGTCTTGGGGACGTTCAGCCACAGCGCGTCGGCCATACCGACGACCACTTGGAGCAGCAGGGCCGCAATCATGGCGATTCCCAGCGTCGACAGGCGGCGGCGCACCCGAGCTGTCGGAGGCGCGGTGAGGGCTGTGGAGGTTGGTGAGCTCATGTGTAAAGTGATCCTTGCTCTCGATCTTGCTGACACGTGTGTCGGTATCCTACAGAGAACTGCCCAGCGGGCAAAACCGCATGCAACGGAATCGACGGAAAGGGGGGAGATAGCCGATGCCGAAGATCTCCGCGCCCACCGTCGCCGAGCACCGGTCACGGCAACGCACAGCCCTGTTGCGGGCTGCGACGGAGATCCTGGTGACGCAGGGGATCGGCGCCGTCACGCCTGCTGCCGTCGGAGCTGCCGCGGGGCTCGCTCGGCCCAGCGTCTACCAGTACTTCTCCTCGGGTGGGGCCATCATCGCCGCGATCATCGAGGACGTGTTCCCTCGGGCGAACCAGATCCTCGAGGACTCCCTCGCCGCCGTCGGCACCCCGGAAGAACGCCTCGACA
>PMBM01000128.1:153-519 GCA_003153855.1 Propionibacteriaceae bacterium | reverse complement strand
CTGTCCGAGCTGGGCGTGCCCGACCTGCCTGTCGCCGGGCCACTGCTCGGGGGAATGATCGAGGTCGGCATGTCGATGGTGGAAGGGGGGCAGTCGCTTGCGGTCGTCACCGAGCGGACCAGGACCCTCATCCATGCCGCGATCACGCTTCCCGAGGACGAGACCCTTCGGTAAGGATCGAAACGAGCAGCGACAGGATGCGCAGCACCTTCGAGCCGTCGCGATACAGCTACTCCAACCCTTTGTGTCGGAAGCTTCTTGAGGTGAGCCAGCGCGTGCTTGCGAGGAGCGCTGGCGATGACAGGACTGCACACCTCGATTGCGTACCGAAGCTCTTTGCACCGGTTGCGCTGGGCATGAAGGTCC
>PMBM01000128.1:0-122 GCA_003153855.1 Propionibacteriaceae bacterium | reverse complement strand
GTTTCCCCCAGCGCCGAATGGGGTATTCGGGAAACGAGAAGTCTCGACGAGAGGGAAACACCATGCGTGCTGTCAACATTGGCGGTCCCATCGCATTAGGCGTCGTGGGGGCCATCCTCTAC
>PMBM01000016.1:11544-20031 GCA_003153855.1 Propionibacteriaceae bacterium | reverse complement strand
TGCCCAGCCACATGAGTCGTCCCGCGGCGAACGGGTCGCCGTTCATCGTGACCACCTGGTCGAGGAAGGCGCCGGGGCGCAGAGCGACGAAGGGGACGTTCAGCTCCTCGAGACGGTCCTCAGCGAGCTTCTTGTGCCAGAAGTGAGGGACCTGCGGCGTCTGGTCGGAGGTGAGGATGCTGGTGAGGACGAAGCGCCGGACCCCGGTACGGGCCGCCGCTTCGGCGAGGTTCATGTTCCCGGTCGTGTCGATCTCGTGCGCCTGCGGGGTTCGCCGTGTGTAGCCCGCCGCGGTCGAGATCACGGCATCGGTTCCCGTCATCGCGGACGTCAGCGAGCCCAGGTCGAGCATGTCGCCACGGGCGATCTCGACGCCCTTCGCCTGGAGGGACCCAGGATCGGTTGCGTCGCGCACGAGGGCTCGTACGGACTTCCCTCGGGCGAGCAGCTCGTCGATCACTTGTCCCCCGAGGCGTCCGGTTCCGCCGACGACCAGGACGGGACTCGACGGATCCAGGGTGTTGGTGGATTCGAGGCTGATGCTCGTGGACTCGCTCATGGGACCGTTTCCTTTCGCGCCTTCGGCCCAGCCGGGCCGCTCCCCTGACGATGCGGACGACTCGGAGACGGCTCCGGAATTCGCGTCTGCACCCGAGTTGAGCAGGTTATGCGAAAGGGTCAAAGGGATCCCGAGCCCAAGACCCGGCTTGAGCAGGTATTGCCGGGCTGCACGGGCGCCAGAACCAGCTCAACCTGGGTCTGGCCGAGCGCCTCTCCCGCGGCAGGCCTGATAACCAGCCCAAACGGGGTCCGAGGGTTGCGCTCGGCGCCATGTCGGTCTCCCAAGGGGTGTTTGCAGAACCGGTTTCCCAAGGTGTGTTTGCAGAGCCGGTTTCCCAAGGGATGTCGGCAAACCTGCACTGACCACACCGAATCTGGTGTGGGGGGTGCAGGTTTGGTCACATCCCTTGGGAAACCGACGGCACAGGACGCGACGCCCGGGCTCCGAGTCAGCGCTTCGGCGGCGGGATCTTCTTCTTGCCGCCGGCCGCCTCGGCCTTGGCTGCCTCGAGGTTCCGCTTCTGCTCCTCCTGGGCGGCGCTCATGTCGTCCATGTTCATGGAGCCGCGGAGGATGAAGAAGGCGATGCCGGCGATGATGATGCTGATCCAGTACGACCAGCCGAACAGCAGCGGCAGCGAGACCAGGGCGACGATGTCGATGCCCTTGATGAGGTTGCCGATCATGCCGGGAGGCATGGCTCCGAAGCCGCCCATCTGCATCATCGGCTTGTTGTAGTCCGGCGGCTTCGCCGTCACCCACCGCACGGCGCCGAGCAGCCCCGCGAGCCCGGTGACGACCGCGTGGATCGCCGCGTCGGTCGCCGAGAGGTGCGTGGTCCCGGTGCCGAGGCCCAGGAATGCCGGAGTAACCGCGATGACCCAGATCAGGGTCGCGATGGCCGGTACGACCATGGCGGCCGTACGGACCTGAGCCGTCGAGAACGGGAAGGAACGTGCCAGCCCGCCTGTACGGGAGAGGACGCGCATCATCCCGAGCAGCGGCACGATCGCCGTGAGCAGCACGAGACCCGAGATGACTGGGCTGAGGACCCCGAGGCCGAGTGCGCCGACCGCGTACGGGACGACGACGCTCAGGAGCAGCAGGATCAGCTGCTTGGGGAAGCGCACCAGGCGCTGGGCGTCGCGGTAGACGAGCGCGGTCAGCCCGGTGCCGTGGCCCTTCGTCGGCCGTACGTGTCCGCGGGCGAGCGCGTCACGCTCGACGAGGATGTCGCGCATCAGACTCATGTCCAGCGCGTACATCGCACCCTGCATACCCGCGACCAGCGACCCGCCGGACACGAGGCGAGCGCGGCGGATCTCGTCGAGCCGGAGGATGGCGAGCGTGCCGGCACCGAGCAGCAGCACGGCTCCGGCGATCGAGACGATGAGGTCGAAGCGGTTCTCGCTCGCCGCGAAGAAGCCCGCGTTCGGCAGCCAGCCGGCGGCGACGGCGACGACCGTCATGAGGGCGGCCAGGCCGACGAGGCCCACGAGCCACTGGAGCGTACGGACCACCCACGTACGGTCGGCCGTCTGCTCCTCGGCAGCGACCGCGGTGAGACCACCGGCGCCGAGCCCGGCAGCGACGGCCCAGTTGACGACCCCCGCCCAGGTGGAGCCGCTCAGCGCTGCGACGAGGCCCCCGAAGACTGCGGCGACCGCGATGGCGGCGGCCATGACGGACACGAGGCGTCCCCATAGGATCCGGGCGCGCTTGATCGGCGCCTCCATGAGCCAGAAGCCCTCGGCCGCTGACGCGACGACGGGTCCGAAGATGCGAGACACCATGAGGGTGAGCGCGAGCACGCCGCACAGCGCGGCCCACGGCAGCAGGGTGCGCGAGGAGAGGCAGCTCTGCGACGTACAGGCCGAGACCGCTCCCTGGGCCCTGATCACGACGGAGACGAGCATCGCGCCGATCATGACGGTGGCCAGCACGGCCACGTACCCGTCCTGGATCATGTCCCACAGGTGGCGGGTCGCGCGGCCGCGGCGCCAGTCGCGCATCAGGCCACGCAGCGCGTCCTCCGAGACCGGCTCGGGCTCGATGTCGATGAGCACCCGTACCGGCCGGGCGGGTTCGAGCTCGGGTTCAGGCTCGGGCTGTACGGCCGGGGGTGTGGGCGGCGCTGCGAGGTCCGGGCTCGCCGGTGCGCGGCCAGGCAACGAGGAGGCTTTGCGGCGGGTCTTCTTGCTCATGCGCCCACCCGGATCGTCCTCGTGCTCACGGCGTCGACCAGCATCGGTTCGTGGCTGGCCATGACGATCGCCAGACCAGCCTCGCGCTCTGCCCTCAGCCGCTGGGCCAGCCACTGGACGCCCTCGACGTCGAGCCGCTGCTCCGGCTCGTCGAGGATGAGCAGCTTGCGGGGCCGTACGAACGCGGTGGCCAGGGCGAGNNCGCGCGAGGAGGTCGAGGTGCTCGACGACAGACAGGTCCGGGAAGAAGTCGAGGTCGTCGATGACGGTCGCCAGATCGCGCCGTACGGCAGGGTCGGACTCGCGCAGACGGTTGCCGCAGATCTCGATCGTGCCGCTGTCCGCCTTGTCCGCGCCGACGAGGCATCGCAGGATCGTGGACTTGCCGGCACCGTTGCGGCCGGTCAGCGCGATCGCGTCACCGGGCCAGACCTCGAGGGAGAAGTCGGAGATGATCGGGTTCGACCCGTACGCCTTCGAGAGCTTCGAGACCTTGAGCACCGGAGTGCGCTGCTTCGCCATAGTTGAGATTGTTCCGCATCAGGCCAGCAAACCTTGTACGGGCCCTGCAGGGACGGGCCGTACGAACGTGAAACGGGGGCTCTCCGGCACTCGGGATTCCGCCGGACAGCAATCGGTACGCCACCCACCGGGCAGGCAATCGGTACGGCTGGGACACCCACCACGGCGCGTCGCGCCACACGCGCACCAATTGCCTGTCGGAGGGGCAGAGGCCGGAGGGAGGTAGAGGGGTACCCCTTCGGCCAACAGGTCCCTCCCCCGCGTCAGCACACGCCGGTGCCCCCATGCCGGACGCCGGAGTCCGTGGTTGTCAGTCGGTGGTGACATGCTGTCCGGGTGCAGACGACCAACCAGCGCGCCACGCTCGCCAAGCGTCGTGCCGACGTCGCAGGGATGTTCGACAACCTCGCGTCGCGCTACGACCTGATCAACGACGTCGCGTCCCTGGGCCTCGACCGTTCGTGGCGCCGTGCGGTGCTGGAGGCAGTCGACCCGAAGCCGGGTGAGGTCGTGCTGGACCTCGCCGCCGGTACGGGCACGAGCTCGGTCCCCTTCGCCGAGGCGGGCGCCCAGGTGGTGAGCGTGGACATGAGTCTCGGCATGCTGACCGAAGGGCGCAAGCGGAACCCCGAGCTGTCGTTCGTGGCCGGCGATGCGCTCGCGCTCCCGTTCGCGGACGACGCGTTCGATGCCGCGACCATCTCCTTCGGGCTGCGCAACGTCCAGGACACCCACGGCGCGCTCACCGAGCTCCTGCGGGTGGTCAAACCGGGCGGTCGCCTCGTCATCTGCGAGTTCTCCGCGCCGACCTGGGGACCGTGGCGCCGCCTGTACACGACCTACCTCCCGATCGTGGTCCCCGGCGTGGCGAAGCTGGTGTCCCCGAACCCGGTGGCGTACGACTATCTCGTGGAGTCGATCGTCAACTGGCCCGACCAGGACGCGCTCGCGAAGCTCATGCTCCGCACCGGCTGGTCGGCCGTCGAGCATCGCAACCTCGTCGGCGGCATCGTCGCTCTCCACCGGGGTCGCCGGGCTCAGTGAACGACTTCGTCCTCGACGCCTACGCGGCGCGCAGCTGTCCGGTCAAGACGCAGAACGCGTTCCTGCCCGGACTCGACCGACCGGAGCTCGACGAGTCCCTCCAGGAGCTCTTCGCCGGAGGCGCGTCCTTCAAGGCCGACGTTCTGCGCCTGATCATCGACTCGGCCCACGGAGTCGTGGACTGCCGGGCGCTCCGGGACCAGCCCCATGACGTACAGGTCGCTGCCACCCTCGCGGCGATGGCCGACGGCGTACAGGTCATCGTGGGAGGCCTGCTGCCCCTCGACCGGCAGGGCCACCGCTCCGGCCGCGCCGACCTGTGGGTACGTGGCGACGACGCCCAGGACGGCGGCCCCGGCTACCAGCCCGTGATGGTCAAGCTCCACCGCATGCTCGAGCGTCAGACGCCCGGCCCGTCTCACGAGCCGTTCCCGATCTCCGCGCTCGACGACCCGTCACGGGCGCACGCCCTCGAGGTTCCTGGCCGCGCGCTCCGGCTCGCCAGCCGGGAGGCCGACCTCCTGCAGCTCGCCCACTACTGGCGCCTGCTCGGCGCCGCCGGAAGGACCTCCTCCGGCACTCCGTACGGTGGCATCATCGGCTCCGACCAGATCCCCCAGCTCGGCAACGGGCTCGGCATCGCCTGGGTGCGCCTCGACGCGAAGCAGATCCGCACGTTCTCCCGCACCGCTGCGACCGGCTGGACGAAGCGGAGCGCCCTGGAGCGGTACGACCACGAGCACGGCTTCAGGGTCAAGGTCGCCACCGTCGCCCAGCGCCAGACCGGGTCGCCGGACGACCCTCCACTGGTCGTCATGCCGATCCGCGTGCGGGAGTGCGACCGCTGCGTGTGGTGGCAGACCTGCCTTCCGAAGCTCGGCGACGACGACCTGTCGCTGCGGATCGCGAAGTCACCGCTCGACGTGCGCGAGATCGCCGTCCTGCGCCGGCTCGGCGTGTCCACGCTCACCGACCTCGCCTCGGTGGAGCTCGAGACGCTGCTGCCCGCGTACATCCCGGAGGTGGCCCACCGGCCCGGCGGCGAGGAGCGGCTCCGGATCGCCGCCCACCGCGCCAAGCTCATGGTCTCCGGCGTGGAGCTGGAACGCCTCGACGACTCCCCCATCGACGTCCCCCGGGCCGACATCGAGATCGACTTCGACATCGAGACCTCGGCCGACGACCACGTCTATCTGTGGGGCTTCCTCGTCAAGGACACCCGCACGGACGACGAGCCGCTGTACGTGGCCTTCTCCGACTTCTCGGAGCTCACGGACTCGGCCGAACGCCGCCTCGCCGACGAGGCGCTCACCTGGCTGCGCGACCTCGTGGAGACCTCCGGCGCATCCGTACGTGTCTTCCACTACTCGCGCTACGAGGTCCTGCGCATCCAGCGGCTCGCCGACGCCTTCGGCCGTGACCCGTTCGCCTGGGCGAGCCGGTTCGCCGACGAGACCTTCTTCGACCTCTTCGAGGTCGTGCGACGCCACTTCTTCGGCACGTACGGACTCGGCCTCAAGCAGGTCGCCCATTCCGGCTCGGGGTTCTCGTGGCGCGACGACAACCCCGGCGGCCTCAACAGCCAGTCCTGGTTCGCTGACGCGGTGCATGCGGAGACGGACGCGGTGCGCGCGGAGCTGACACAGCGCGTGCTCGACTACAACGAGGACGACGTGCGGGCTACCTACGCCCTGCGGCAGTGGCTGCGCGACGGTGCGCCACAGTCCGCCGACTGATCGCTACGTGCCGGGCAGCAGCTCGTTACTTCTTGCGGGGCAGCAGCAGCTGCCTGGCGACGCCGAAGATGCCCAGCGCGCCGAACCCGACGAAGATCAGGAAGTCCTTCAGCGTGGCCTTGAACAGGTCGAGGGAGAACGCTCCCTGCAGGGCGAAGGCCAGTGCCCCGTTGCTCGAGCCGGTCTGCTCGACGTAGTAGAAGTACAGCTCGGTCCCGACCGACGAGGTCCACGCGAGCAGGATGCCCGCCATCAGGAGCACGACGAGCGCGACGGCGCCCTTGCGCGGCGGAGATCCAGCTCCCTTGGCGTACAGGAAGATGCCCGCCCCACCCATCGCGAGCGCGACGATCGAGGCGACGTAGCCGAGGTGATAGACGAAGGCTGCCAGCACGCATCCGCCGACCACGGCGATGAGAGCCAGCAGCAGCCCACGGCCGACGTTCTCGGTCCGTGGCTTGGCGGCGCCGAATCCCGTCGGAATCTCCGGTCCACCGAGGGTGGCGTACGGATCCACGGAGCCGAACGCGGGCGGCGGGCCCTGCACTGGCGCCACGGGGACATGTGCGCCGTAGCCGGGCTGAGCGTACGGACGGAACGTCACCGGGGGTTCGTCGTCGGCCGACGGCGCGGCGTGTGGAGTGGCGGTCTCGCCCTGGGCCCGGCCGACGGGCGGCGGGACGGGTGACGTGTACGACGGGAGCGGTGCCCCGATCGGCTGCGCCAGCGGTGGGTAGGACGGTGAGGTCGAGGAGAACGGCTCGCTCTGCGGCGAGGGCTGTGCCGGAGGCGTGTACGCAGGCGGTCCGGGCGCGTACGCCGTCGTGGCGACCGCGTACGGCCTGGGCACGATGGGCGGCTCGACCCACTCGTCGGGATCCGGCGACGGAACCTGGTCCGGCTCCCCGGGCACGACCTCAGCTGCGGCGAGCGGAGCCACGGGAACGTCGGCCGCGACCGACGGGCCGGGAGCGACGGGCGCGACGAAGGCAGCAGGAACCACCGGGGCGGCAGGAACGACGGGGACCACCGGCTCCTCGTCGTCCATCGGGAGTGCGCGGGCGGGCCTCGGGGCTGAGGTCACGGTGTACGGGCTGGCCGGCGAATGGGCATCCGCGAGAGGCGACGGCGGGGCGGCGAACCGAGGCGGGGCAGGCGTGGAGTAGCCGTCCTCACCGTTCGGCTCAGACGCGCCAGAGGCACCTCCGCCGGTGTTCTGGCCATGCGTGGGTTCGGTCACCGGATTCCTCTCGACGCAAGCATGGTGCCAGAGGCGAGTGCGCAGAGGCCGTATGCCACCCTTGCACGTGAGATCTCTCATTTGTCCAGCGGTGGCCATCGCTCGGTGCAAAGGTGTGGCTCTCCTGCCCAACGTGGAGGTTCAGATGCTCGGATGGGTGCTCGGACTCGTCGTAGCCGGTTCGCTGGTGGCCGCTGCGGACGTCGCCTCGTCGTACGAGTCGGAGCTGCGACGCTTCACCCGCGCGTACTGGCTTCGGGCTGTGATGGTGCCCGTGCTGGGTCCGCTGCTGTGGACCATGTACGCCCGCCCCCGCATCGTGCACGCTCCGTCAGCGCCCAGCCAGTACCTGCTGGAGAACACGGCGACCGACGACAACCCCTCCTACATCGCCTACCTCGACCGCCTCATCTCGGCGCGTCGTCGTCAGGCGCAGGACTGACCCGCACGCGCCGGCTCAGCGGATGAGCCACCCGATCGCCAGCCCGAACGACATCGCAAGCTCCGACATCCCCGTGAGCTGAAGCACGCTGATCAGGTCGCGCCCCACCGCTCCGGCCATGACCGAGCGCGTCGCGACAGCCAGCACCAGCACACCGCCGAGCCCGAGCAACGCCCACCACGAGGTCAGCGCGGCCACCAGTACGATCGCGACCGCGACGACGACGCTCATCGCGAGGTACAGGACGCGTGTCCCGCGGTCCCCGAGTCTTGTCGCGAGCGTCCGCTTGCCGACCTCGCGGTCACCGGCGATGTCGCGCAGGTTGTTCGCGACGAGCACCTGGCAGGCCACGAGACCGACCGCCACCGCGGCGACGAACGACGCGGCCGTCACCCGGTGCGCCTGTACGTACGTGGTCCCCATGACAGCGACCAGCCCGAAGAACACGAAGACCATGAGCTCGCCGAGCCCCAGGTAGCCGTACGGATGCTTGCCGCCCGTGTAGAACCAGGCGGCGAGGATGGCGGCCGCCCCCACGATGAGCAGCCACCACTCGCCTGACAGCCAGACGACGGCGACTCCCGCCACCGCGGCGATGCCGAACGAGGCGAAGGCTGCGCGCTTCACCGCCGACGGCGATGCGGCGTCCGAGCCGACGAGCCGCATGGGGCCGACACGTACGGCGTCCGTCCCCCGGATCCCGTCCGAGTAGTCGTTGGCGTAGTTGACGCCGACCTG
>PMBM01000016.1:0-11536 GCA_003153855.1 Propionibacteriaceae bacterium | reverse complement strand
CGCCGGTCGATCTTGCCGCTGCTGGTGCGGGGGAAGACGTCGAGTCGACGAAGGTCACGCGGCAGGGCGGCACGATCGACGCGTCCGTCGAGGCGTTCGCGGATCGCGTCGAGAGAGAGGTCGGATGTGGTCACGGCGACGATCCTGGCACCCCAGTGCGGATCCGGCACACCGAGCACGACCGCGCGCTCGACCCCGAGAGCCCGGTCGACGATCCGCTGGAGCTGCGCGATGTCGACGTTGACCCCACCGGAGATGAC
Source organism: Propionibacteriaceae bacterium (assembly GCA_003153855.1). Taxonomy (GTDB): domain Bacteria; phylum Actinomycetota; class Actinomycetes; order Propionibacteriales; family Propionibacteriaceae; genus Fen-668. The sequence goes on along the minus strand of PMBM01000016.1, from coordinate 11,276 downwards.
GACGTCGTCGAGCCTGCCGCGCACGTCGAGCCGGTCCCCGACCCAGGCACCACGGTCGGACGTGAGGAACGTCCGTCCGTCCAGCACCAGTGCCGTGGCCTCGGGGTCGAGCCGGTAGCCGGAGAACGTCGTGGGCCCTGCGAGCGAGATGCGTCCGTCGTCGTCCAGGCCGACATGTACGCCTCCGAGCGGCACGCCGTCGTACACCACTCCCCCACAGGTCTCGCTCATGCCGTACGTGGTGACGACGTGGATCCCCGACTGCTGCGCGCGGTCGAGCTCCGCGCGGTCCGCCGCGGCGCCGCCGAGCAGCACCGTGTAGCGGCGCAGGGCCGTGCGGACATCGGGCTGGCGCATGGCCCTGTACAGCTGGGCCGGGACGAGCGAGATGTACGCGGGGCCGTCCGGCAGAGTCACGTCGCCGAGGCGCGTGAGGTGCTGGTCGACGATGGTCGCGGGATGGCCCGACACGAACGCGCGCACGTGCACCATGAGACCCGCCACGTAGTGCGGGGCCAGCGCACAGACCCAGGAGCCCGGACCGCCGAGGCGGTCGTGCGCCGCCAACGCGGCCGACACGACCGCCGACCGGGACAGCACCACGGCCCGGGGGTTGCCGGTGGATCCGGAGGTGGGCACCACGACTGCCGCATCGGGCTCCTGGACACCCACGTCCGTCTTCAGCACCTCGACCCACCGGGCGGCTTCCGCCGGGCTGTCGGGCAACGGCGCGAACGGCCCCGACGTGCCTTCCAGCACGGCCTTCACCGCGTCGGGCACCTCGGCCGAGGCGACGAGGCGGAGGGGGATCACACGGCGATCCTAAGCCTGAGGGGCGTCAGGCGAGCGGCGCCTACACTGACGCCATGGGACGAGTGGTGCTCGCGGTCGCGGTGATCGGACTGGGTGTGTACGCGTTCGTCCAGGCGTTGCAGGCCGATGCCACCCAGATCCGGCTGATGCCCCGCTGGCTGTGGGTCGCGGTGATCCTCGCCTTTCCCGTGGTCGGCCCCGTCGCGTGGATCCTCACGGGCCGACAGACCCAGGCCGCTATCAGCGACGAGGGTCCGCTCGGCCCCGACGACGACCCGGAGTTCCTGCGCAAGCTCTAGCCACCTGAGCGCCGTCGCCCCTAGCCGGGCCACACATGAGAGCAGGATGAGACGGCCAGCCTTCACAGCGCACGCGCTGTTATCGTTAGTTGCAACACCTAACTATCTGTACGCCGACTCCCAGAAGTGACGCCGTGACCGCCCGCCCTGTCGAGACCCTCACCACCACTACCGCTGACCTCATCCCCATCGCCCGCGAGGTGCGCCTCGCTGCGCAGTCCCTGGCCCGCCACGTCAAGGACCACACCCCGTCACTGGCCCCCCACCTGTTCACCGTTCTCGCCTGGCTCGAGGAGGGACCCGCGACGGCGGGGGATCTCGCCAGTCGAGAACGCGTGAGCGCGCCATCGATGTCGAAGTCCGTCTCCGAGCTGGAGGAACGCGGCCTCGTGTCCCGCACCGTGGACCCGCACGACGCCCGTCAGAAGTTCGTCTCGCTCACGGCGGCGGGGAAACGTGCGCTGCAGCAGGGCCGCAAGGACCGTGACCGCTACACGGCCGCCCTGCTCGTCGACTGCACTCCGGACGAGCTCGCCGACCTGCTGCGCGGCGCCCAGCTCATCCGCAAGGTCGTCGAGAAGTGAGCCGTACCTTCTCCAGCCTTTCCATCCGCAACTACCGCAACTTCTTCATCGGCAACTGCGCGTCCAACCTCGGGCTCTGGATGACCCGTACGGCGCAGGCTTGGATGGTGCTCGAGGTGCTGACGCACGGCGATGCGACGGCCCTCGGGTGGCTCACGACCGCGATGTTCCTGCCCACCCTGCTGCTCACGCCGCTGGCGGGGACGATGGCCGACAAGTTCCCCAAGCGGACGATCATGCTGTCGGCACAGGCGCTGCTGTTCGTCGACATCATCATCCTGGCGACGCTGACGCTCACCCATCACGTACAGCTCTGGCACGTCTTCGTCCTGGCCCTGCTCGACGGCATCGCGGGCGCCTTCGACGGCCCGTCCCGTCAGTCGATCGTCACCGAGCTCGTGAGCGTGTCCGAGGTGTCGAACGCCATCGGCCTCAACAGCACCGCCTGGAACTCGGCCCGCCTGCTCGGCCCAGGTGCGGCTGGACTGCTCATCGCGCTCATCGGCACCGGGCCGGTGTTCGTGCTCAACGCCTGTACCTACGTGGTGCAGGTCGTCGCCCTCATCTCGCTCGACCGCAAGTCGATGGTCAAGCCACCTGTCTTCAAGTCGGAGAAGGCGGGATTCATCACGGCCGTCCGCTACGTCGCCGCCAGGCCGCTGTTGCTCATCCTGTTCGTCATCGCCCTGGCGATGGGCGCGTTCGGCTTCAACCAGTCCGTCACCAACCCGCTCATGACCACGGAGGCCTTCGGCAAGGGAGCGACGGAGTTCGGGCTGCTCGGCTCGATCATGGGCATCGGGTCGCTCTTCGCCGCGCTCCTCGCCGCTCGACGGCCACGACCACGGATCCGCCACGTCGTCATCGGCCTGGGAGTGTTCGCGTTCGCGATGGCACTCTCGGCGCAGGCGCCGTCGTTCCTCATCTTCGCGCTGCTGCAGATCCCCATGGGCCTCGCCGGCGTACAGGTCATGACCTCGGCCAACGCCATCGTCCAGATCAGCGTCTCGCCACAGCTTCGCGGCCGCGTCATGGCGCTCTGGGTGGCCGTCGTCATGGGCCTGACCCCGATCGTCTCGCCGATCGTCGGCTGGGTCGGCAGCACGTACGGTGCGCGCGCGACCGTGTGGTTCAACGCGTTCTGGGTGGTCGTCGCGTTCATCATCTCGTCCATCTACCTCTACACGCGGGGAGGCGTCGAGCTCCACGTGAGCCGCCGACGTCCTTGGGTCGACGTCCAGCCCCGCCCGGAGGTCTAGCCGCTCCAGGTCGGCGTTCGGCGACTGGAGCCGATCCCTTCGAAGGCAGACGCACAGCGGACGCTTGGCCTGCGACATGCTCAGGCGACGTAGGATGGCGGGTGAAGTGCTCCGGGGTCGGTGAAAANNCCGAACCGGCGGTGATAGTCCGCGACCCGCGCGTCCCAGCCACCCGGCTGACGGCTCTCGGCTGATCTGGTGGAACTCCAGGACCGACGGTCAAAGTCCGGATGGGAGGATGCACGAGGCGTACGGCTGTGCCGTCCGCCCGACGCTTGTCGTCGTCCCCGGGTCATGGTTGACCGGAGAGGGACGCGTGAGGCGCAAAGGGACAGTCCTCCAGCCGCAGGTACGCCACGTGGCGGCACCTGTACTGCTGGGTCTGGTGATCCTGGGCGCCTGGCTGCTCCTGTCGCGCGGGCTCCCGTCGTACGTGCTCCCGACACCCGGCGCCGTCGTCGTGAAGCTCTGGGCCGGGATCACGACAAGGACGCTGCTGGCCCCCCTCGGGGCGACGCTGCTCGAGGCTGCCGCGGGCTGCCTCGCGGGTGCGGCGCTAGCCATACCGCTCGCGATCCTGCTCCACCGGTCGCGCTGGGCCGACTCCGCGACCCGCCCGTTCCTCGGCGCCACCCAGGCGATCCCGGCGATCGCGCTGGCGCCGCTGCTGGTGCTGTGGGTCGGATACGGCCTCGTACCGATCGCCCTGCTCTGCGCACTCATCGTGTTCTTCCCGATCCTCGTCGCCGCGGCGTCAGGCCTGCGACACGTCGACCACGAGGTGGTCGACGCTGCGCGGATAGACGGTGCCTCATCAGCGCAGAGCCTCGTCCACATCGAGCTCCCGCTCGCCCTGCCGTGGATCTACTCCGGGCTCCGCAACGGGTTCACCCTGTCCGTGACGGGCGCGGTCGTGGGCGAGATGGTCATGGGTGGTACGGGACTGGGCACTGTCCTCGTCGTCCAGCGCGACCAGCTCGACACCGCCGGCATGGTCGCCACGATCGTGCTGCTCGCCGCCGTGGCCTCCGCGGCCTATCTGGTCCTCGTCGCTCTCGAGCGTCGATCCGCCACCGTCTCGTCGTTGATCCATGAGTCCTGAGGAGCACCCCGTGCGTACCCGTCTCGCCGCCCTTGCCGTCATCCTGCTGACGCTCGTCGGCTGCTCGCCCGCCGCCAGTTCGTCGGTGCCCACGACCTCGGCGAGCGCCGAGGCCGCCGTGATCGGCCTCACGTACATCCCGAACGTGCAGTTCAGCCCGTTCTACGTCGGTGTGGCCCAGAAGCTGTACTCGACGCCCGTCACGCTGCGTCACCACGGGACGTCCGAAGGCCTGTTCACGGCGATCACCACCGGCGCGGAGCAGTTCGTGGTCGCTGGCGGCGACGAGGTCCTCCAGGCGCGCGAACAGGGCACGGACCTGGTCGCCGTCGCCTCGTACTACCGCCAGTACCCCGTACGGATCATCGTCCCGGGCGACTCCACGATCACCTCGGTCGCCGGCCTCAAGGGCCACACGATCGGCATCCCCGGCAAGTACGGAGAGTCGTGGTTCGGCTTCCTGCTCGCGCTCAAGGGAGCCGGCCTGACCGTCAATGACGTGACGGTCCAGGAGATCGGCTACACCCAGCAGGCCGCGCTGGCCACGAAGAAGGTCGACGCGATCGTCGGCTTCGTGAACTCCGAGCCGATCCAGCTGCAGGCGGCCGGGATCGCCGCCAAGGTCATCGACATCGGTGCGGTACCGCTGGTGAGCATCTGCCTCGTGACGACGCATGCCTACGCGACGGCCCACCCCGATGTCGTGAAGGCCGTCGTCAAGGGCACGGTGGCCGGGATGCAGGCGGTCGTCGCCAACCAGGACGCGGCGTTCCAGGCGAGTACCACGTACGTGCCGGGGCTCAGTGACGCCGCCACCGCGAAGGGCGCCAAGGCTGTACTGGCGGCGACCGCTCCCCTGTTCCAGAACACCGACGGCACGGTCACCGGCACGATGGACGCCACCGCGTGGGACGCGATGTCGGCCGCGATGCTCTCTGCGGGCCTCCTGAAAGCGGCGCAGCCATCGTCAGACGCGATGACGAACGCGTACCTCTAGGCACGGACCCTCCCCAAGCCGGAGCCCGACGCCCCATAATGACGCCGTGGACCCTGCACACCTGAAGGCCGAGCTCGCAAGGCTGCGTAAAGGCCGAGGTGTCGCCCGCCCGGACCTCCTCGCCGTGCTCGGCCCGACGCTCCGCACGATCCTCGACATCGATGACGCAACCCGCGACGACGAGGCGCGAAGTCGGTTCGTGTCCCTCGTCAGCGGCGAGGCGGCGGGGATGCCGGACGACCTGGGCCAGCTCGTCAGCGCGGCGTTCGGGATCTCGGACAGCCGGCCGCTTCTTCACGATCGCCTGGTCGCCGTGGGGCAGCTCCTGCAGCGCGACGAGCGCACGTTGCGTCGTCGACTCGCCGAGGCCGACGACCTCCTCGCGGATCGCATGGTGCTCCGGTTCGGGGCTCGTGCCGGCCTCGCGATACCGGGGTGGCACTGGTCGTCGTACCGCTTCGAGGTCGACGTGGCGGGTGATGCGCCCGTCTTCCTGAGCACGCGCACCCTCGTCCCCTCTCTCGACGGCCTGTCCGAGTTCGAGGAGATCGTGTCCGTCCCTCAGGTCGGCGACTCGGACTCTCTGCAGGTCGAGGGAGTGGCCGGCTGTACGTACCTGGGACGCGAACCGCTGTCCGGGAGCAGCTGGCGACTCCTGTTCGCGCTCCCCCGCGCTCTGGGGGCGGGCGAGGAGCACGAGACGGTCGTACGGTTCACGTGGCCGAGCCGCGACTGGATCCAGCCCGTCGCGGCGTTCGTGCCGATGCGCCGGGTCGAACGCTTCGAGGTCTCGGTCGCGTTCGGGCAGCCACGCTCGTGCGCGAAGGCGTGGGTCCTCGACGGCGTGCTCCCGACGTCGTTCGCGGATCCCCCCGTCACTGAGGAGCTCGCCCCCGACGAGACGGTCGAGGCGGCCTTCGACGACCCGCTGCTCGGTCATGCGTACGGGATCGCCTGGACCTGGGCCTGACCGCCCGAGTCCCGAGCAGCGGATCGTGGCTCAGGCTTGGGTGTAGTGCGCGACCCAGTCGATCTGGATGTCAGACACGGCCGGGGTGAGCGGGCCGGGAACGCCGTTGTCGACGGTCTCGTACGCCTTGGCCGAACCCTTGGGGTCCATCGCGCCGCACTGGAAGCCGATCCACAGCTTCTTCGTCGTCACATTCGCGTTGGTGATCGTCGCGTACGGCTTGCCGTCGAACGTGTACGTGATCGTGTTGGTGCCGATGATCGCGCCGTACGTGTGCCACGCGCTCATCGTCGTGTTCGTGAGGAACGACTGCGCCTGGTTGTTGGCAGCGCCCCAGTGGTACGTGGCGGTCACCAGCGGCCCGTTCGCACGGCCCTCTGCCAGGTCAACCTCGGGAGGCCAGGTGCCGTCGTTGGGGTAGAGCAGGAACGCGTAGCCGATGCCCTTGGAGACCGGGAACTTCGCCCGCACCTCCCACCGTCCACCGGAGGCGCTGTAGAAGTCTCCGCTGCTGACGCCTGCGCTCGACCACGCACCGTTCACGTACTGGGTGCGCAGCGTCATGATCCCGTTCGAGGTGAAGGTGTTGGACTGGAGATAGCGACCCATCGCGCCCTGACCAGGCACCTGGTAGCCCCATCCGTAGCGGCCCCACTTCGTCTGGTCGATCGGGACGTTGAGGTCGTCGACCCAGTCGGCCTTCCAGCCCGCGTACGCAGGTGCCGTCACCGGCGTGGGAGTCAGGGTTGCGGCGGTGGCGGTCTTGGTGGCCGTCGCAGTCGCGGTCGGCGTGGGCCGCTGGCGCGAGGACAGGTAGTTCTCATTCGCCGTGGACGTCGGCGAGAGCGTCAGCCCTCCCGCCGCCGAGCCCGAGCTCGCCGAAGCCGAACCGCTGGCCTGAGCTATCGCGAAGGCGAGCAATGCAGCGCCTGCTGCGGCCATTCTCAGGCGTGCAGGAGTATGCGAAATGGACATATCTGGGTTCCCTCGATCGGGGTATCTATACGTGAAGGAAACTACAGGTGAAAACTGTGCCCCCGGTCCGAAGATGAGAGGTTCTTCACAGACTTGAGTCTCGCGACGACCAGCGGAGATCTGTGCGCTGACAAGGGATGTTGCCCGGAGGTCACATCCCCGAGCGCAGCTACCTGAGAATTTCTTACCAGACAGGAATATCGGTCACCGTGGCGCCTCTCGCTGTACGCGAATATCCGCTGATGGACCCCGGATGATTAGCCAGCCAACGAGGATGATAAACTTCGGCCTCACAATTCGGGATGCGGAAGACGGCAATCACTCCGCCCGATTGTCGAGTACCCCCCGCACGCCATTGTCGGCGCCACCTTCACCGGCGGCACGCGCGTGGCTCGCTGCCATCTGTGATGGGTCGCCCGTCGGCGGAAGCCGTCGCCTTCCCACTTCCTGGATGACGTGGCGTTCGCACGCAGACCACCGAGCCCTCATGGACGCTCGGATTCACATCGGGATCGACCACGTCGGCGGTCGAGGTTGGTGCTGTTCGAGCGAGGCCGCTCCCGACAGCACTGATGCTGGTACGCCCACCGGGGCTCGAACCCGGGACCCGCGACTTAAAAGGACGCTGCTCTAACCGACTGAGCTATAGGCGCACGCAGCAGTCTAGTCGCGGCCGGTGTGGACGGCTGCCTCACGGAGGCATCGTCGCGTCCGGTGCCGATCAGTACAGTGCACCGCTTCCGTGACGTACGGCATGGACGAGGTGCCCACTAGGTCGGTCCGGGGTTTCCGGAGGCAGCCCCAGGTAACGGGTGCCCCAGCCGGCGAACCCGAGGTCCTCGACCTCGTCGAATCCGTGGCGCTCGAACAGAGATGCGAGCTCCGACGGGGTGAAGTGCGTGAGCCACGGCTCGCCGATCGAGGCGACCCTGTTCGCCCGGGCCGTGCGCCGACGCGCCCCGGCCCCGGTTCCGGGGTCGTGCTCGCTGTAGTCCAGCACGAGGTCGGTCCGGGCGGACGACAACCCGGCGACCCGCGCGACGGTCTCCTCGATGGCATCAGCCGTCAGGTACACGGTCACGCCGAGCCACACGACGGCGGCGGGTCGCTCGCGGTCGAATCCGGCAGCTTCCAGTGCAGCAGTCAGGTCATCCGTCTCGAAGTCGACAGCCACGTACCTCACGGGCACCGTCGGGCTGATGCCGGCCTCGACGAGCCGTTCGAGCTTCCACGACTGCGTCGCGGGGTGGTCGACCTCGAACACCGTGCCTCCGAGGAGGCCAAGTGGTTGGTAGGCGATGGTGTCGAGACCCGCACCGAGCACGACGACCTGCGCGTCAGCGGCACTGCGGGCCAGGACGTCGCGGGCGTACCGGTGCCGACAGGCGATGAAGGCCCGCATGCCGCGTCGCTGAGGGTGCAGCCGGGCGTCGTCGGCGACCCGTTCGGGCGACCAGCACGTGATGGGGACGGCCACAGCGTCCGGGAACACCGCTCCCCCGTCCACGATCTGGTGCGCGGCACGGTGCAGCGCGGCCGACCAGGCCGTACGGCTCGGCTCGCCATCGATCATCGGTACCTCCCGCTCGCGACAGTAGCCCGTACAGGCCGCGTGGCAGGCTGGGGGCATGGAGTGGCGCATCATCGTCGGGGCTGCGGCGCTCGGCGTGCTCGCGCTCGCGCTCGCGTTCCTCTCCGACCGTCGCTCCCGACGTCGTCGCCAGCAGGCGAGCCTCCCGCCCGACCGCCACGTCCCGAACCTCCCCGAGGCGGCGGGTCCCGCCTACCTCAGCGCCGAGCAGGCGAACACCCCTCCACGCGATGCCGTCAAGCAGACGATCCCCGCTGACGAGCGCGACACGCTCCGCGCAGCGAGCTCCGCACCGCAGCTGGCATCCGGCTGGGCAGATCCGCGGTTCGTCACCGATCCGGAGTCCAGCTGGGCAGTGCTCCACGACCCGTTGGTGGTCGTGGTGGAGGAGATCGGCTCGGTACGGGAGCTGCTCCCGCTGGTCGAGAAGGCAGCGGCCGCAGATCGGCCGCTCGTCGTGGTCACCGGCTCGATGGACCCGGACACGCTGGACACGCTCGCCGTCAACGTCGTGCAGCGCACCCGCCGTGCTCTCGTCGTGAAGCATCCGGGCACGGACCTGCGGGCAGCAGCCCTCGAGCTTGGTGTGGACGTCGTCGACCGGACCTCGCTCCAGGCGGGCTGGTGCCCGCCGACCGTCTTCGCCCACGTCACGGTGTGGGTCAGCTCGAAGGCCGGCAGCTGGTTCATTCGCTGACGACCGTGCGAATGAATTACACCATTGTTATTCTCACGAGAAGTCTTGAGCGGCCATTGAGACCTCGCCGGATCCGGCAATCTCGCGCATTCTGAGCGCCATTCGGCGCAAGGCAATAAATGACACCGATGTAATTCCAGCGTGCATTTATGAAGACTTTCTTCATAACTGGCCAGATATCTGAGAACCGCCTATGGTCTCGAACCAGTGAGACACACGATGCACACGTGTCGGATGTGACTTCTGTGACGTGAGTGACAGGGCTCGCAACCGACGAAGGGGGATTTACTATCGTGAAGACGGTGCTGCGCGGATTGCGCACGATGGGCGTGGCGGCAGCGCTCGCGCTCGGCCTGTCGGGCATCGGGCTCGTGGTGGGACCGGCGGCGGTCGCCGACACGGTCATGACCGCGACGACAACTGTCAATGTGCGTGCAGGTGCCGGTACAGCCACCGCCGTGATCGGTGTGCTGCCCAGCGGCACCAACGTGACGGCGACAGGCACATCGACGAACGGCTGGACCAAGGTCAGCTACAACGGCCGCACCGCGTACGTCTTCTCCACCTACCTCAAGGCTGCCGGGACCAGCGTCCAGACACCCGCCGTTACCACCGTGAGCTTCTCGGCCACGACGTTGGAGGCCGTCAACGCCCGCACGGGCCCGGGCCTCACGTACTCCGTCTGGACAATCCTCCCCAACGGCCGCGCGATCACCGTCACCGGCGTCACGCAGAACGGCTACGCCCAGCTCACTGACGGGCACTGGGTCTCGAGCGCCTGGATCAGCGTCGCGCCGGCGGCGACGACTCCCACCACCACGGCCCCGAGCACCAAGGCCTTGACCTCGAAGTCGTCCAACGCGGCCCTGCCCGCGATCACCGGACAGGTCCGCGCGACCGCCGCGCTCATGATCCGTACGACCTCTGGAGCGGACTACACGAGCCTCGGAGACATTCCGGCGGGCACGCTCCTGAACGTCACGGGTGTCGCCACCAACGGTGTCACGCAGATCGTCTACAACGGTGCGGTCCGTTGGGTGAACTCGAGCTACATCGTCCCCGCGACAGCTGCAGGTCCTGTGTCGAACGCAGCTTCGGTCGCGCTCGCCTTCGCTCTCGCCCAGGTAGGCAAGGCGTACGTGTGGGGCGGCAACGGGCCGAACGCGTACGACTGCTCGGGCCTGACCACCGCCGCGTACAAGAAGGCTGGCATCTCGCTCCCCCGCACCTCGTACGCACAGTTCGGTGTCGGGACCGCCGTGAGCCTCGCGAACCTGCAGCCGGGGGACCTGGTGTTCTACTACTCCGGGATCAGCCACGTCGGCATGTACATCGGCAACGGGAAGATCGTGCACGCGGCGAACCCCACCACCGGCGTCGCCATCGCATCGGTGACCTCGATGCCGTTCGAGGGCGGCCGACGCGTCGCCTGACCCCTGCCAGGACGCCATCGGCGAGCAGGGCTGACGTTCAGCCCCAGCCCCAGGCGTGCAGCCGTTCGTCGGAGATGCCGAAGTGGTGCGCGATCTCGTGCGCCACCGTGACGGACACCTCGTGGACCGCCTGCTCGTACGTGTCGCACATCGCGAGCGTCGGCTTCCGGAAGATGTAGATGCGGTCGGGCAGGACACCGGAGTAGTGCGAGTCGCGCTCGGTGAGCGGTATCCCCACGTACAGGCCGAGAAGGACCGGGCCGTCGGCCGGAGGGTCGTCCTCGATCAGCAGTACGGCGTTCTCGACCATGGCCAGCAGGTTCTCGGGCACACGGGCGATCGCCTCGTCGACCATGGCGTCGAAGGCGGGAGCGTCCATCTGCAGCGGCACCCCGTCAGGATATCGAGAGGCGCCCGGAGCGCCCCGGCGTCCCCGAATCGCTCCCAGCCAGCGGCTGTCCTAGACTGATCCCCGGCTCAGGCCGAGTCCCCATCGTCTAGCGGCCTAGGACACCGCCCTTTCAAGGCGGCAGCGCGGGTTCGAATCCCGTTGGGG
>PMBM01000131.1:11324-11455 GCA_003153855.1 Propionibacteriaceae bacterium | reverse complement strand
CGCAGCATCACCCAGGACGACTCCCACAGCTACGTCATGGCCTCCCAGGCCGCCGACGAGGTGCGTCACCTGCTGAGCTTCGTGCTCAAGCTGCTCGACGACTTCGGCCTGCACGACTACTACCTCGAGCT
>PMBM01000131.1:0-11256 GCA_003153855.1 Propionibacteriaceae bacterium | reverse complement strand
AGCCGGTGATGATCCACTCGGCGAAGTTCGGCTCGATCGAGCGCTTCCTCGGGATCCTGGTGGAGCACTACGCCGGCGCGTTCCCCGCGTGGCTGGCGCCCGTACAGGTCATCGGCATCCCGATCGCGGCCGACCACGTCCCGTACCTCGAGGACGTGGCCGCGCAGATGAAGGCGCGCGGGATCCGTGTCGAGGTCGACGCGTCGGACGAGCGGATGCAGAAGAAGATCCGTACGGCGCAGACCCAGAAGGTCCCGTACATGCTCATCGCGGGCCACGACGACATCGAGGCCGGGGCGGTGAGCTTCCGCTACCGGGACGGGACCCAGAAGAACGGCGTGCCGGTTGCCGACGCGATCGAGGAGATCGTCTCGGCGGTCCGCGACCGCACGTGACCATCGACGAGACTGGCCTGGCGGGGACCCCCGACGGGTTCGAACGCCTCTGGACCCCGCACCGGATGGTCTACATCGACCAGAACACGGCCGGTGGCGATCGTCCGTGCCCGTTCTGCGCCGCTCCGACGAGCGACGACGAGACCAGCCTGATCGTCCACCGCGGCGAGGAGTGCTTCGTCCTGCTGAACCTGTTCCCGTACAACCCGGGCCACCTGCTGGTCTGCCCGTACCGGCATGTCGCCGACTACACCGACCTGACGGTCACGGAGACGGCCGAGCTGGCCGCGCTGACACAGCGGGCCATGGCAGTGCTGCGCCAGGTGAGCGCTCCGGCAGGCTTCAACCTCGGCATGAACCAGGGCTCGGTCGCCGGTGCGGGGATCGCGGCGCACCTTCACCAGCACGTCGTACCGCGATGGCTGGGGGATGCGAACTTCATGCCGATCGTGGCTCAGACGAAGCCGCTGCCGCAGCTGCTCGGTGACACGCGCGACCGCATCGCCGCCGCCTGGACGGAGTGACGGGTGCTCGACCAGTTCCGCCACATCTGGGCCGCGGTGATGACGCCGCCCGCGAAGCTGCTGTGGCGGCTTCACGTGCCACCGGACGCGGTGACCTGGCTCGGTACGGCACTGGTGGTGGCGGCCTCCCTGCTCACGATCCCAAGAGGGTTCCTGTGGCAGGGCGGACTTCTCGTCCTCGTCCTCGTGCTCTCGGACGGTCTCGACGGACAGCTCGCTCGCATCTCGGGGCAGTCGTCCACGTACGGGGCATTCCTCGACTCGTCGCTCGACCGCGTCGCCGACGGGGCGCTGTTCGGCGCGATCATCCTGTACTTCGCGGGACCCGGCCATTCCCAGGTGTGGGCAGGGATCGCCCTGTGGGCCCTGATGGCCGGCCAGGTGACGTCGTACGTCAAGGCGCGGGGCGAGTCGCTCGGGCTCGACGCGAACGGTGGCCTGGCAGCACGGGCCGACCGGATCGTCGTCGCCTTCCTCGGCCTGGTGCTCGCCGGGATCGGGGTCCCGTACGCGCTGCACGTCGCCGTGCTCCTGCTGGCTCTGCTCGGCACCTGGACCGTGGGCCAGCGGATGCTGCGGGCCTGGCGCTCGCGGGAAGCCACGTGACCACCCCGGAGGTCCGGCCGCCGGCGACGCGCGGCCAGGTCGTGATGCGCGACGTCTACCGGGCCGGCTGGGCAGCGGGTCCGTACCTCCTCAGGTCGCGCGCGGTCCGCGACGGCCTGGGCGCGGCGGCGGTCCGGTTCGGCCGCACGTACGTGGCCCGGCACCGCGAGCAGTGGAGGGAGAACGTGCGCCTCGCCACGGGTCGTACGCCCACAGACTCCGACGTGGATGCTGCCGTACGGTCGTGGACGCGGAACTTCACCGAGTCGTTCGTGATGCCCTCGTGGAGCGTCGAGGACACCGTCGCGGCGGTGACCACCGACGCCGCGGCCGAGATGACGCTCCGCGAGGCGATGGCGACGCGGGGCGCCGTGATCGCGCTGCCGCACATCGGTTCCTGGGACCATGCCGGCGCGTGGGCGTGCGCCACGGGTATGCCGGTCGCCACGGTCGCCGAGGACTTCGGCGACGCGGAGTTCAAGGCGTTCAAGCGCTACCGCGAGAAGCTCGGCATGCGGATCTACTCGCATCGCGACCAGTCGGTCCTCACGAAGCTGACCCGCGACCTCGCGGAGGGCTACGTCGTCTGCCTCGTGGCGGACCGCGTCTTCGACGGCAAGGGCGTACCGGTCGTCTGGCCGGACGGGGGAGCGGGACGTCCGGCGCTCGCACCTGTCGGGCCGGCCCTGCTCGCGCGCCGTACCGGGGCACATCTCGTGGGAGTGTCGGCCCGGTACACGCCGAAGGGCATCCACCTCGCGTTCTCCGAGCCGGTCGCGCACCGTACGGGCGTCGAGGGGCTGCGCGCGATGTCGCAGGACCTCGTGACGTTCTTCGCCGCCGAGGTCGCCCTGAACCCGACCGACTGGCACGTCTTCGTCCCGTTCTTCCCGGAGCCAGGAGAGGTGCGCCCATGAGGGTGGGGCTGGTCTGCCCGTACGACCTGCGCTCCCACGGCGGGGTGCAGGCGCAGGTCCTCGGGCTTGCGCGGTGGCTGACGGAAGCCGGGCACGAGGCGTACGTGCTTGCGCCCGGCACCTTGAGCGACGCACGGCTCGCTGAGGCCGAGCTCGCCGCGGACCGCGTCATGAGCACCGGTGGCTCGGTGGCCGTTCCGTACAACGGCTCGGTCGCGCGCGTGGCCTGCGGCCCCATCTCGCTACTGCGTGTCCGCCGATGGCTGGCGGAGAGCGACCTCGACCTCCTCCACGTCCACGAGCCGATCACGCCCAGCGCCTCGGTGCTGGCCGTCAGGGCCGCGGACGTCCCGATCGTCGCGACGTTCCACACCGCGACGCCGGGGTCGCGCAGCCTGGCCGCCGCAGGTCGGCTGCTGGGTGACACGATCGCGCGGATCGACGAGGGCATCGCCGTCTCCAGGGTCGCTGCAGCTGTGGTCGAGCGACACCTCGGGCTGGCGCCGCGCGTCATCGGCAACGGGATCCGCATGGGTGACTTCGCCGCCCCGGCCCCCGTCGGTCGGTGGCGCGGTGGAGACCATCCCCGGATCACCTTCGTCGGACGCCTGAGAGAGCCCCGCAAGGGGTTCGGCATCCTGCTGGCCGCGGTCGAGGAGATCGTCCGGCACCATCCCGACGTCGAGATCTGCGTCGCCGGTGCCGGCGTCCCGGTTCCCGTGGGACCNNGAGAGCTTCGGCATCGTGCTGCTCGAGGCGCTCGCCTCGGGCGCCGCCGTGGTCGCTTCGGACCTCCCGGCGTTCATCGAGCTGCTCACGGATGACGAGGGTCCGGTCGGACGGATCGCCGAGACCGGGTCGCCGGAGTCTCTCGCTGGCGCCGTCGTCGCAGCCCTCGCCCACCCCGTACCGACGGCTCGGGGAAGGGCGTTGGCTGCCGAGTACGACTGGCAGACGATCGGTCCTGCGGTGCTCGACACGTACACGGATGCCCTGAGCCTCCACGCGGCAGGTCGTAGGACCGGCTAGTCAGGCCGCCGGTACGCTGGCCGCGTGCCAGGGACCGCGTACGACACCGACCGGGTGTTGACGGTGCCCAACGTCCTCAGCTTCATACGTCTGGCAGGCGTCCCCGTCTTCCTCTGGCTGGTCCTCGGACCTCACGCCGACGGCTGGGCCGTCGTAGTGCTCGCCGTCGGCGGCGCCACCGACTTCCTCGACGGCTACCTCGCCCGCAGCCGGCACCAGGTCTCACGCCTCGGGCAGATGCTCGACCCGATCGTCGACCGCACGTGGATCGCAGCGACCCTTCTCGGCCTGGCGTTCCGGGAGGTCATCCCGTGGTGGCTCGTGGTCGTTCTCGTGGCACGTGACGTGTGCATGTTCCTGCTCGTCCCGCTGCTGCGCACGCGCGGCTACACGAGCCTTCCCGTCCACTTCCTCGGCAAGGTGGCGACGTTCTTCCTCCTGTACGCGTTCCCGGCGGTGCTCCTCGGTGACGGCGGCTGGCCTGGCGCGATGGTGTTCAAGGTCGTCGGGTGGGCGTTAGTGATCTGGGGCTCGGGGCTGTACTGGTGGGCAGGCCTCCTGTACGTCCGCCAGGCGATCACGATCGTCAACACGACGAAGCAGCTCCCGTGAAGCAGCGCGTGGTCAGGGGAGACAGCCAGCGCCCGGTCGCCTGGAGCATGGACCTCCTGCGCCAGATCAGGGAGTCTGCGGTCGACCCCGACTACGCCGTGGTGGGAAAGCACGTCACCAAGAGCCGCTGGCGGCTCCCGTTGGTCGCTGTCGCGCTCGTCCTCGGCATGGTCGTCGCGGTCCAGGGCTGGTACACGTACAAGGCGTCTCCCGATGCCGCCTCGGAACGCGACGAGCTCATCAGCCGGATCCGCGCGGGGGACAAGACCAACGACGACCTCCGCGCGCAGCAGGCGGCGATCGAGCAGGAGATCACCGACCTCCAGAAGAGGCAGGCCGACACGACGACCCGGGCACAGCTGGACGCTCAGGGGGCGGTATCAGGAAGCACCGCGATCACCGGCCCCGGGATGGTCGTCGTCGTGGACGACGCCCAGGGCACGAACGGCGCCCGAGTGACCGACGAGGATCTGCGCCAGCTCGTGAACGGCGCGTGGGAGGCCGGCGCCGAGGGGATAGCCATCAACGGGCACCGGCTCACGACGCGTACGGCCATCCGCAGCGCGGGATCGGCGATCACGGTCGACTACAGGTCGCTGCTGCGCCCGTACCGCGTCGAGGCGATCGGCGACCCGAAGACCCTGCCGGCGCGCTTCGCCAACACCCCGGGGGGAGCCTGGTGGGCCGACGCCAAGAACAACTACGGTCTTGCGTACGACGTGTCGACGTCGGAGTCACTCACGCTCCCGGCCGATCCTGGGCTCACTGTCACCACGGCCCAGAAGTCCTGAGGAGGACGCCATGTTCGCGATCCTTGCGCTGCTGATCGGCATCGCGCTCGGCATCTGGCTCGAGCCGTCGCTCCCGACCGGGCTGACCACGTACCTCCCGATCATGATCGTCGCCGCCCTCGACGCGTTGTTCGGCGCCCTGAGGGCCTGGTTCGACGGGACCTTCTCCGACCGGGTCTTCGCGGTCTCGTTCTTCTCCAACGTGCTCATCGCGGCGCTCATCGTGTTCATCGGAGACCAGATCGGGGTCGGCAGCCAGCTGTCCACGGCGGTCGTCGTGGTGCTCGGGATCCGGATCTTCACCAACGCCGCCGCGATCCGGAGGGCCATCTTCCATGCCTGACGAGAGCGACGTCGAGGCACGTCACGCGGCCGACGACGGATCTGTGGCGGGGGAGTCGCACGGCCGCTCGCTGCGTGACCTGGTGAGGGCGCTCACGAGACCGTCGGCCAGCCAGATCCTCCTGGCGGCGGTGCTCCTCGTGTTTGGCGTCGGGGTCGGCACCCAGCTCACGACCAAGGCCGCGGACGACCCGTACGCGACGGCGCGCAGAGCGGACCTCATCCAGCTCCTGGACACCGCCAACGCGGAGACCAGCCGTCTCGAGACGGAGATCGAGGCGCTGAAGGCGACGCGTGACAAGCTCCAGTCGGGCGTCGACAGCGCGAAGGTCGCCCAGACCGAGGCGCAGAACCGCCTGGACAACCTCGCGATCCTCAACGGCACAGTCCCGGCGACGGGCCCTGGCATCCGCGTCGTGATCTACGACCCGAGCCAGAAGGTCACCGCGTCGACGCTGCTGGACGCGATCGAGGAGTTCCGGGACGCTGGCGCGGAGGTCATCGAGATCAACGACTCGATCCGTGTGGTGGCGTCCACGTGGTTCGGCGGTGCGAATGGCGCCCTCGTCGCCGACAACGCGGCGATCTCGCTGCCCCTGGTCATCGACGTCATCGGCGAGGGCCACGCTCTCGAGGAGGCCGCACGCTTCCGCGGCGGGCTCGTCAGCCAGGTGCAGCAGTTCGGCGGCACGGTGACGATCACGCAGGAGTCGACGGTGTCGATCACGGCCGTACGGGCGCTGCCTCAGAACCGGTATGCGCGCCCCGCGTGACCCGGCGCATCCGGATGCGCGAGAATGCCAGCGGTAGCACGAGCCAAGAGAGGCCAGAATGACTTTTCCCGAGGACCTGAAGTACAGCACCGAGCACGAGTGGGTGCGGCAGGGCAACGCCGCGACCGTACGTGTCGGGATCACGGACTACGCAGCCGACGCCCTCGGCGACATCGTGTACGTGTCCTTGCCGACCCCCGGCCAGGAGGTGGCCGCCGGTGACGCCTGCGGAGAGCTCGAGTCGACCAAGTCGGTCTCCGAGGTCTTCAGCCCTGTCGACGGCGTCGTCAGCGCCGTGAACGACCACCTCTCCGACACGCCGGAGACGGTCAACGCCGATCCGTACGGGGCCGGATGGCTGTTCGAGATCGAGCTCGCGGTCGACGCGGATCTCGACGATCTGCTCGACTCCGATGCCTACGCCGAGCACGTTGGCGCCTGACAGCGGCGGGCGCCGCGACACACAGTGTCCCCAGAGCCCGGATCGGGAGAGTCTCCTGGGTTAGGCTGAGGAATCTGAAACTGCGAGGAGTCTCCGATGACGTGCCCCAAGTGCGGCAACACCGTCGCACCTGACAGCAACTTCTGCCCGCACTGCGGTGAGCGGCTGCGCGAGCACACCGGCGACACCACCGGCCTCATGAAGATGCCGTCAGCGGAGACGCTCGAGGATCTGACCGAGGAGCAGGTACGAGCTGTCGAGGCACTGCCTCAGGGTTCCGCGCTCCTGATCGCGGTCCGCGGGCAGGACCGCGGTGCGCGCTACCTGCTCGACTCGGACACCGTGGGCGCGGGACGCTCGCCGGAGTCCGACATCTTCCTCGACGACATCACGGTCTCCAGGGCGCACTGCGTCTTCCAGCGGGGCGAGGGGCAGATCACGGTCGCCGACCAGGGCAGCCTCAACGGCACGTACGTGAACCGCACCCTGACGGACGGACCGGTCGTGCTGCGGGCAGGCGACGAGGTGCAGATCGGCAAGTTCCGCCTCGTCTTCTACCCGAGTCCGCATGGGTTGGGGTGATGGCGTCCCCCCTGCAGAGCATCGGCCAGGTCCTGAAGGCGCTCCAGGAGGAGTTCCCGGACATCTCGATCTCGAAGATCCGGTTCCTGGAGGCTGAGGGCCTGATCTCCCCCGAACGGGCACCCTCGGGGTACCGCCGGTATTCGCGGATGGACATCGAGCGTTTGGCGTACGTCCTGCGCGCACAGAAGAACCACTACCTGCCGCTGAAGGTCATCCGGGAGCACCTGGCGCTCATCGACCAGGGCGCGGAGCCGCCGGCGATGGAGTCGCCGACCCCGGCGCCACTGCCCGTCACCGAGGCGCCCCATGCGACGGAGAACGACATCGCCGCGGCGCGACGAGCGATCCGGCTCACCCGCCGCGAGCTGCTGGACGTGTCCGGCCTACCGGAGGCCACCCTCGTGGAGCTGGAGCGGCAGCTCGTCATCCGTCCTCGGCGCGGCTCCGCGTTCTACGGCCGCGAGGCGCTGACGCTGGCGGTCGTGGCCCGGAAGCTCACCACGTACGGCATCGACGCCCGTCATCTTCGCGCCATCAAGATGGCAGCTGAGCGGGAGGTGGGCCTCGTCGAGCAGGCGGTCGCCGCCTCCTCGAGCCGCCGCCAGCCGGTCAGCAGGGAACGTACGAGCGAGGTCATGCAGCTCGTCATGCACGCGCACGCCGCACTGATGCAGTCGGTCCTGGACAGGTGAGCGGGTCCATGTCGCGTCGTCGCGACTAGGCTGTGTGTTATGCGAGAAGTAGTCGTCCACGGCGTGCGCATCGACATGCCCGCCGGGGTGCCGATGCTGCTGCTGCGGGAGGTCGAAGGCTCTCGGGGGCTTCCGATCTGGATCGGTGCCGCTGAGGCGTCGGCGATCGCCAGCGTGCTCGAGGGAGCGACTCCGCCGAGACCGTTGACCCACGACCTGATGGCAGACGTCCTCGACGCGCTCGGGCACTCTCTGACGGCGGTCCGGATCACGGACTTCGAAGACGGGACGTTCTACGCCGTCCTGGACATCGACGGCGAGCAGGTCAGCGCGCGGCCATCCGATGCCGTGGCGTTGGCGCTCCGCGTGGGTGCCCCGATCTACGCGTCTGAGGAAGTGCTTGCTGAAGTTGGGGTTGAGATTCCCGCGCCCCGCGAGGAAGAGGTCGAGAAGTTCCGTGAGTTCCTCGACAAGGTGAGCCCCGAGGACTTCGACGCACCGAAAGACTCCTAGTCAGAGCGCAATTCACGACTCGTTCACGGACAAGTCCCGAGGCGGGCAGCCAGGGCTTCAAACCCTCGATGTCGACTAAGGGTCGTTGACGACCGGAGGTACCGGATCTACGGTTCGGGAATCCCAATGATGAAACTACACGCGTGGGACGAGATGAGGGAGAGACCGTGGACGTCGAAGGCACCAAGCCTCGCAGCCAGGACAGTCTGTTCGACGGCGACTTCTCCCCGCTGCCCCAGGACCAGGGCTTCCGTGGCCCGGTGGCGTGCAGCGCCGCCGGCATCACGTACCGCCAGCTCGACTACTGGGCTCGTACGGGCCTCGTCGTCCCGGAGGTCCGCGACGCGACCGGCTCCGGCACCCAGCGCCTCTACAGCTTCCGCGACCTTCTCCTCCTGAAGGTCATCAAGCGCCTCATCGACGCCGGCATCTCGCTGCAGCAGATCCGCATCGCCGTCGACCACCTCCGGGCCCGTGGCGTCGAGGACCTCACCGAGGTCACGCTCCTCAGCGACGGGGTGTCCGTGTACGAGTGCACCACCGACGACCAGGTCGTCGACCTCCTCAAGGGTGGTCAGGGCATGTTCGGCATCGCCCTCGGGGGCGTGTGGCGCTCGATCGAGGGCACTCTGCTCGACCTGCCCACTGAGCGGGCCGACGACACGACCCGCGCGATCGACGAGCTTGCTGCCCGACGGGCGGCCCGGTTCGCGGGCTGATCGCCTGGTTCGTTAGGTTGGCGCCTGGTACAGGAAAGGCGCCACATGACCCTTCGCTTCAACTCGGCCTTCGCCGAGCGTCACATCGGACCCTCCTCGTCTGACCAGGACCGCATGCTCGCCACGATCGGCGTCGCATCCGCGGCAGACCTCGTCGCCCATGCGATCCCCGCGGCGATCCGCTCGACCGAGATGCCCGGTGTCCCTGCGGCGCGTACCGAGTCAGAGGTCCAGGCACGGTTGCGCTCCCTCTCGGAGCTGAACGTCGTGACCGTCCCCATGTACGGACTGGGCTACAGCCAGACCGTCACGCCTCCCGTGATCCGGCGCTCGGTGCTCGAGAACCCCGCCTGGTACACCGCGTACACCCCATACCAGCCGGAGATCAGCCAGGGCCGCCTCGAGGCGCTGTTGACGTTCCAGACGATGTGCAGCGACCTCACGGGTCTGGCCACCTCCGGCGCGTCGCTGCTCGACGAGGGCACGGCGGTGGCCGAGGCAGTGGCACTCGCCAACCGCGTGGCGAAGAAGGGCACGCGCTGCCTCGTCGACGCCGGACTGTACCCGCAGAGCCTCGCGGTCCTGCGCACCCGGGCGGAGGCCCAGGGCCTCGAGATCGTCACCGCGTCGGCCGACTTCGACGACGACCTCGACGGCGTGTTCTGCGTCGTCGTGCAGCAGCCGACAGTCGACGGGCTCGTACGGAGCGCGTCCGACCTTCACCGCATCGCTGATTCCGCGCACGAGGCGGGAGCGCTCGTCGTGGGCGCCTGTGACCTGCTGTCCCTGACCGTCCTGGAGCCGCCGGCCGCATGGGGTGCGGACGTCGCCGTGGGAAGCACCCAACGCTTCGGCGTGCCGCTGTTCTACGGCGGCCCGCACGCGGGCTACATCAGCGTCCGGGACGGGCTCGAGCGGCAGCTCCCCGGCCGTCTCGTGGGTGTCTCCGTCGACGCCGACGGCGTTCCCGCGTACCGGCTCGCACTCCAGACGCGCGAGCAGCACATCCGGCGCGAGAAGGCGACGTCCAACATCTGTACGTCGCAGGTGCTGCTGGCCGTGACGGCCGCGCTGTACGCGGTGTACCACGGCCCCGACGGGCTGCGCGGGATCGCCTCGGACATCCACGCGACCGCACAGCGGATCGCGGCGACGGCCGTCGCTGCAGGGCTCACGGTCCGGCACGACACGTACTTCGACACGATCCTCGTCGAGGCTCCTGGCCGCGCTCGGGACCTCGTCGCGGCCGCCCACGATGCCGGGATCCTGCTGCGTCCCGTCGGCGACGACGCCTTCGCGGTGTCGGTGGGCGAGGGCGTCACCGAGGCTGAGCTCGGGTCGCTCGCCGCTGTGCTGGGCGCTCCGCTGGCCGCCGCTCCCGATGTTGCCGCACTGGCCGGCCACGACCGCGCGCACGACTACCTCACGCACCCGGTGTTCTCCGTGTACCACTCGGAGACCGAGATGCTCCGGTACATGCGGGCCATGGCCGACCGCGACTTCGCGCTCGACCGCGGGATGATCCCGCTCGGCTCCTGCACGATGAAGCTCAACCCGGCTGCCGCGATGGAGCCCATCTCGTACCCGGGTTTCGCGAGCCTGCACCCGTTCGCTCCGGCGAGCGACGCGCGGGGCTATGCCGAGATGATCACCGAGCTCGAGTCGTGGCTGTGCGCGATCACGGGCTACGACAAGATCTCGCTCCAGCCGAACGCCGGCAGCCAGGGCGAGTTCGCCGGTCTGCTCGCGATCAAGCGCTACCACGAGTCCCGCGGCGACACGCACCGGACGGTCTGCCTGATCCCGTCGTCGGCCCACGGTACGAACGCGGCGTCGGCGGCTCTCGCAGGCCTCTCGGTCGTCGTCGTGAAGGCCGCGCCGGACGGCTCGGTCGACCTCGTGGACCTCAACGCGAAGATCGAGGCGAACGCGTCCAAGCTCGCGGCGATCATGGTCACGTACCCGTCGACGCACGGCGTCTTCGAGGACACGATCACGTCGATCTGCGAGACCGTACATGCCGCTGGCGGACAGGTGTACGTGGACGGAGCGAACCTCAACGCGCTCGTCGGGCTCGCCCGCCCCGGGGCCTTCGGCGCCGACGTGAGNNCCCGGCGACCCGCTGGGCGAGGGCACGACGCATGCCGTGGCGTCCGCGCCCCAGGGCTCTGCCGGCGTGCTGCCGATCACGTACGCCTACATCGCGATGATGGGACCGGACGGGTTGCGTGCGGCCACAGAGGGCGCGCTCATCGCGGCGAACTACGTCGCCAAGCGTCTGGCCGACACGTACCCGGTGCTGTACGCGGGGGAGTC
>PMBM01000031.1 GCA_003153855.1 Propionibacteriaceae bacterium | reverse complement strand
GTGCTGACCGAGCGCGAGATCGCGAACCAGGAGCGCGTGACGTTCGAGGAGCAGCAGAAGGCCCAGGCCGTCCGCGTCGACCTCGAGCGTGTGCGCGGCACCGCCGACATGCAGAAGGACCTGGCGAAGGCGAACGTCAACGTCGACATCCAGAAGGCCGGTGCCGCTGCTCGCAGCGCCGCCGCCGAGGGCGAGGCCACGTTCGTACGCCTCACGGGTCAGGCCGAGGCCGACAAGCGCCAGGCCATCGGTCTGGCACAGGCGAAGGCCGCGGAGGCCCTCGGTCTGGCGAAGGCTGCCGGCTACGCCGCTCAGGTGAAGGCCCTCGGCCAGTCGGCGACGGCTGCCGTGGCGGTCGCAGGTGCCGTCGGTGAGGGTCAGATCAAGATCGTCCCGGACGTCCTCGTGGGTGGCGGCGACGCAGGCGGAGCCATCACCGGTCTCGCGGCGACCCTGACGAGTGCCCTGAGGACCTGGAGCCCGACTCCGGCAGCTTCGGCCGCAGTGGAGGTCGCCCCGGCCCTGGTGCCGACGGTCGCGCTGCCGTCCGCGGAACAGCTCCCCACGCCCGCCAAGGCGTGACGCTGTCGCTGAACAACTGAAGAAGGGTGGCCATCCGCGGACGGGTGGCCACCCTTCTTCATGTCAACCAGACCTGCCAACGCGCAGGTCACAGGGGTGGAGGTGGCGGGAATTGAACCCGCGTCCTTGAGCGACGAACCAGACCTTCTCCGGGCGCATCCGACGGTGTCGTTCTACTTGGCTCTCACCCTCGCGTCGGCGCTAGGTGAACAAGCCCAGTCCCATAAATGTCCCTAAGCGGCCCTAGGACGAAGCCGCGAAAGTAAGCCTTCTAGATGAGGCCAGTATCCGGACGGAAGGCGCATCCGGGCTGACCCTTCGGTCACTGCTCAGGCAGCGAGAGCGAAGTCAGTGCGCGTGTTGTCGGCACTTATTGGTTTCCAGGGATCGTTAACGAGTTAACCCTGGATCCTCGGCCCGCTTCTCCTGGGACTATCGTCCCGAGTCGAAACCAGTCACCCCCTGTTGAGTTGTACCTTCCGAGTCTAGCCGATGTGGCCGCACGCGGGCTCGCCCGTTTCCTCAGTCCGGCAGGACCCGGAACCACAGAGTGGTGCCCACGGGGCCGTGCGAGGCGCTCAACCGCTCCAGCCGTACATGGCCACCCCCTGGGAGGTCGAACAGCCGGACGCCGTCCCCCAGCATGATCGGTGCGATCGAGACCAGGACCTCGTCGAGAGCACCCGCCTCCCAGCAGCTCCGTGCCGCCCCGGCGCCCAGGATGCTGACGTACTCGCTGTCCCCCGCCCCAGCCTTGGCCAACTCGATCGCCTCGAGGACGTCGTCGCTGTACGTGACGCCCGGCTCGGCCGGGAGACCCTCCGGCTTGTGCCGGGTGAGGACGACCTGAGGGCCGGTCCACGTGCCGCTGAACGCCCCTTCCTTGTCGGTCCCCCGGTTCGGGGGTCGTCTCCGGTCCAGGTCCGCCGTCCCACGAGAAGGGCTCCGATCCGCTCCGCGAGGCCGTCGAGCGCCGGGTCGGGGCCCATGTACGGCGTGAGCCACGACATGTCCCCTCCCGGGCCGGCGATGAAGCCGTCCAGAGACATCCCTGCGGAGTACAGAAGCTTGACCATGAGTCCTCCTTACCCGGTACGAGGCTCTACCCGCGGACGACCTCGAACGGGAGCCACCGCTTCAACGGGTGGTCCCAGTCGTTGCCCTTGGCCGCCTGAATGGCCGCGACGAGCGAGGTGAGCCACCAGCAGCCCCCGATGAGCAGCGCCAGTGGTGTGCCCACGTGATCGTTGAACATCATGACGACCAGGGCGATCGCCAGCCCGAACAGTGTCCACACCGACAGGTTCACGGATTTGGCCGCCTCACGGCGCGCGTACGAACCCGCGGGGGCCACGGCGTAGCAGACGAGTGGTCCGACGAGGAACAACACCCAGCCGGAGAGGTGGGCCACGACGGCGAGCCCTCGGCCCGCCTCCGGGGCCATGCTCCGCCGGATGTCGTCCGGCGTCACGTCGACGAGCCCGAGGAACGCCGTGTTGAGGTCACGCCGTGACTGGGCCATGGCGGCCATGCCCGCTCTCCGGTCGTAGTCGCTCGCAGTGAGCGCGCCCTCGTCGTACGCGGCACGCAGCCGTTCGACAGCCGCCTGCCGGTCCGCAGGCGTGACGGCGAGCACCAGGCTGGGGTGCTCGTGGAAGGCGGTCACGCGTTCATCCTTGTCGCCGCGGACGGGCCGGGCAATGGGGGCATGCCCGGCTCTTCCCCGGACTCAGACCCTGCGCCGGTCGCGGACGTGGCGCGACATCTCACGCTCGGCCTCGCGGTTCGCTTCCCGCTCGGCGAGCGTCTGACGCTTGTCCCAGTCGCGCTTGCCGGTCGCGACAGCGATCTCGACCTTCGCGTAGCCGTCGGAGAAGTAGATGGCCAGCGGCACGATCGTGCGACCCGATGCGTCGGTCTCCTTGAGGAGCTTCGCGATCTCCTTCTTGTGGAGCAGGAGCTTGCGGTTCCGCCGCGTCGTGTGGTTGTCCTTGCCGTGGCTGTACTCGGGGATGTGCGCGTTGCGCAGCCACACCTCGCCGTCGTCGACCGTGGCGAAGGCCTCGGCGAGCGACGCGCGTCCGGCACGCAACGACTTCACCTCGGTACCCATGAGGACCAGGCCTGCCTCGAACGTGTCGTGCAGGTGGTAGTCGTGACGCGCCTTGCGGTTCTGAGCGACCATGGTGCGACCCTTTTCGCGTGGCATGTCCGTACCTCCTCTCGGCCGCGTAAGCCTAGCAACCGCGCGCGACGGACGGTCCGCCTATTTCGGCGGGCTCACCAGCAGCAGAAGCCGCCGTCGACGAGAAGGTCCACACCGGTGACGAACGACGCGGCGGGGCTCAGCAGGAACAGGGCTGGTCCAGCGATCTCGACGGGCTCGGCGAGCCGTCCGATCGGGGTGGACGCGGCGAACTCCACCGCCTGCTCGGCGACTTCCGCGCGCTTGTTCATCGGCGTCCATGTGTAGCCGGGGCTGATCGAGTTCACACGGACCCCGCCCGAGATCCATTCGACCGCCAGTGACTTCGTCAGGTGGATGACGGCAGCCTTGGCGCTGTTGTAGTGGATCTGCTTGAGTCCGCGGTTGGCGATGGTGCCGGACATCGAGGCGATGTTGACGATCGCCCCGCGCCCGTGGGCCAGCATGGCCCGACCTTCCGCCTGGCAGGCGAGGAAGACGCCGGTGGCGTCCACGTCGTACAGCCGCTGCCATTGCGCGAGGCTCAGCTCGGTCGCGGGAGCGGAGTTCGCGATGCCGGCGCAGTTCACGGCCAGCGACAAGGGACCGTACGCGGCTTCGACCTCGGCGACGGCACGCGTGGCGTCGTCAGGCACCGTGACATCCCACGCGATCGCGATGCCCACTCCCCCGACCTCGGCGATGCGCGACAGCGTCTCCGACTGGTCGCTACCCGCCAGGTCGGCGCAGCCCACCTTGGCCCCCGCCTCGGCCAGCGCGACGGCGATGGCCTGTCCGATGCCGCTCGCGGCGCCCGTGACGATCGCAACGTCGCCGACGACGCTGCTGTTGACGAAGGGCTGTACGGACGCGGCGCCGGTCTCCGGCATCAGAGGTAGTTGGCCGGGTTGACCATCGTGCCGTTGACCCAAAGCATGAAGTGCAGGTGGCAGCCGGTGCTGTAGCCGGTGGTGCCGACGTAGCCGATGACCTGGCCCTGCGTGACGTGCCAGCCGACCTTCACCGCGTAGCCGCTCATGTGGTTGTACGAGGTCGTCATGAAGACGCCTCCCACGTTGCCGTGGTCGATGAACAGGCGGTTGCCGTAGCCACCGTTGTAGTACTCCTCGGTGACCGTCCCGGANNCCGGGTATCGGCTTGATGAGCCCGCTGCTCGCCGGGCTGGTCGTCGTCGTGGTGGACGACCCCGACTTCCCTCGCGCTGCTGCTGCCGCAGCGGCCTGCTGGGCTGCCTTCTCGTCGGCGAGGCGCTGGGCGATGCGTGCGTTCACGGAGTCGACCTCGGCCTGCTGTGCAGCGGCGTCGGCCTGGTCCTGGGCGACGGCCTGAGCCGCAACGGCCTTCGCCGCATTGTTGGCGTCGACGGCGGCCTGCACCTGCGCGGTCGCCTCGGCGGCCGTCTTCTGCGCCTTCTGGCTCTCACCCAGCTGGGCGGCGGCGGCCTGGCGTGCGATGTCCGCACGAGCCTCGAGCACCGCACGGGTGTTCTTCGCCTCGGCGAGCTTCGCCTGCGTGTCCTCGAGCCGGGTGATGGCTGTGGCCGACGTCTCGAACATCGTCGTCGCCCACTGGAGCTTGTCGTTCATCGAGCCCGTCGTCGTCGGGGTGACGACCGTGACGATGCCGATGAGCGTGGAGTTCTGCTGGTACTGCTCGCGAGCCATCTGGCCGACCTGCACCTGCGCCTTGTCGAGGGCGTCCTGGTTCTGCGCAACGAGGTTGTCGGAGGCCTTGAGGAGGATCTGGGTCTGAGCGAGTGAGCCGGCGGTCTCAGAGTCCTTGCGCTGCGCGGTCACGAGGTCCTGCTGCGCCACAGCCAGGACTGCCTGCGCGCTGGCGAGGTTGGTCTCAGAGGCCTGGAGCGTGGCGCTCGCGGCTGCGAGTACGGCGGACGACTCCTCGACCTGGGCCTGGGCCGCTGCCGCCTTCTGCGCCGCGGCGGCCTTCTGAGCGGTCAGGGTGTCGACGTCGGCCTTGGCTGCCGCGGCTGCCGCATTCTGGCGGGCGATCTCATCGGTGTTGGCGTCAGCGAAGGAAGTCGGGGCGGCCCATGCCACCAACGCGGCCACGGCGAGAGATGCCGCGGCGATTCGAACGCCTAACAGACGAGAAGAGTTCCGCACCGGGTACTCCTTGCTTAGGGGAAGTCAGACCCGGAGATACCTCCTGGTCGCAATCAACGTCGGGACTATTGAAAGCACAATGGCGACCCCAGTGACACCCGCCATCGCCAATCCCGCGTCAGACCAGCCGATCCAACGTAAACCCTTGAGTGACACTTGAGCATTCTGGACCACCACGGCGTACAAGCCAAGGGCCAGGGTCCCACTCGCCAGAGCCGCGCCGAGCACGGCTGCGAACAGGCTCTCCAGCAGGAACGGCAGCATGATGTACCAGTTGCTCGCGCCCACCAGGCGCATGATTCCGAGCTCTCGTCTTCGGGCGAACGCGGCCATTCGGATGGTGTTGCCGATCTGCAGCGACGCTGCGAGCAGCAGCAGCACGCTCATCCCGATCGTCCCCCACCTCAAGGCGTTGAGCCACGTGAAGATGGGGTCGAGATAGACGTGGAGGTCCTGGACGAACTGGACGCCCTTCATCGTGGAGATCTCACTGACGAGACCTTCGTAGCTCGCCGGGTTCTTCAGCTTGATCCTGTACGAGTCCTGCATCTGGTCGACCGTCAGCGAGTCCTCGATCGACGAGCCCGCGAAGACCTGCTTGAACTGGTCGAAGGCATCCTGCTTGGACTCGTAGTAGACGTCCTGGGTCTCGGGGTTCTGCTGGATCGCCGCGAGGATCGCTGCCTTCTCGGCGTCCGTGGCATCCAAACCGCTGTCGCAGTTGTCACCCTTGACGTCCTTGACGCACAGGAACGCCGAGATCTCGATCTTGTCGTACCAGCGGTCCTTGAGCAGGTCGACCTGACGGGCCGCGAGAAGGCCGGCGCCGAACAACGACAGCGAGACCCACATGGTGACCACGACGGCCAGGGTCATGCTGGCGTTGCGGCGAAGGCCGCTCAACGTCTCTGAGAAAGTGTGTCGCATCTTGGTCTCCTACCGCGCCCCGTAGACGCCCTTGACCTGGTCGCGGACGATCTGACCCGCATCCAGCTCGATGACGCGCTTGCGCATCTGGTCGACGATCGCCGAGTCATGGGTCGCCATGACGACGGTGGTGTCCGCACGGTTGATGCGGTCGAGGAGCTTCATGATCCCCACGCTGGTGGCCGGGTCGAGGTTTCCGGTCGGCTCGTCGGCGATGAGGATGCGGGGACGGTTCACGAAGGCACGTGCGATCGCGACGCGCTGCTGCTCGCCACCCGACAGCTCCTCCGGGAGCCGGTCGCCCTTGCCGGAGAGGCCCACGAGCTCGAGCGTCTCCGGGACGACCTTCTTGATCACGGACGACGGCTTGCCGATGACCTGCAGGGCGAAGGCGACGTTCTCGTGGACGGTCTTGCCTGGGAGCAGGCGGAAGTCCTGGAAGACCGTGCCGATCTGGCGGCGCAGTCCCGGGATCTTCCACGCCGGCAGCCGGCTGATGTCCTTGCCCGCCACGTACACGTGGCCCCTCGTCGCGCGGTACTCACGCAGGATCAGCCTCAAGAAGGTCGACTTGCCTGACCCTGAGGTGCCCACGAGGAACACGAACTCACCCTTTTCGACCTCGAGGCTCACGTTCTTGAGGGCGGCGCGCTGCTGGCCCTCGTACACCTTCGAGACGTCTTCGAATCTGATCACAGCTCACCCTGGGCCGGGATCGGGGACAAGGAGGTTCCTGAGATTTCTCAGCCGGCCTCGACCGAGTGTAAGCGCCCCGCAGCCGAGGTCACGACTCGACGCGCGCGCCGAAGGCAAGCCTGTGAGCCCGCTGAACGCCCTCGTGGGGCGTGTCCCGCTAGCCCTGCTGCTTGCGCCAGCGCACGCCGGCGTCGATGAAGCCGTCGATGTCTCCGTCGAACACCGCGTCGGGGTTGCCCACCTCGTGCTCGGTACGGAGGTCCTTGACCATCTGGTACGGATGCAGCACGTAGCTGCGCATCTGGGAGCCCCAGGAGTTGCCGGCGTCGCTCTTGAGCGTGTTCAGCTGCGCCGCTCGATCGGCACGGGCCTTCTCGAGCAGGCGTGACTGCAGCACCCGCAGCGCCGCAGCCTTGTTCTGCAGCTGGGACTTCTCGTTCTGACAGCTCACGACGATGCCGGTCGGAAGGTGCGTGATGCGGACGGCGGAGTCCGTGGTGTTGACGGACTGCCCGCCCGGTCCCGACGAGCGGAAGACGTCGACCCGGATGTCAGCCTCGGGGATGTCGATGTGGTCGGCCTCTTCGGTCACCGGCAGCACCTCGACTCCCGCGAACGACGTCTGGCGACGGCCCTGGTTGTCGAAGGGCGAGATCCGGACGAGCCGGTGGGTGCCCTGCTCGACCGACAACGTCCCGTACGCGAAGGGCGCCTTGATGGAGAACGTCGCCGACTTCAGGCCCGCCTCTTCGGCGTACGACGTGTCGTAGACATCCACCGGGTAGCCGTGGCGGTCGGCCCAGCGCGTGTACATGCGGAACAGCATCTCGGCGAAGTCCGCGGCGTCGACTCCCCCGGCCTCGGAGCGGATGGTGATGAGGGCGTCGCGCTCGTCGTACTCGCCCGAGAGCAGCGTGCGAACCTCCAGCGCCTGGATCTCGGGCTGGATGCGGTTCACCTCGCGGCGTACCTCGTCGACGGTCCCGGGGTCGGACTCCTCCTCGGCCAGGTCGACGAGGACGCCGAGGTCGTCGAGGCGGACCCGGATGCTCATGAGGCGCTCGACCTCAGCCTTGAGCCGCGAGAGCCGCGACGTCACCTTCTGGGCGTGCTCCTGGTCGGTCCACAGGTCTGGCGCTGCGGCCTGCTCCTCGAGGTCTGCGATGGTCACCCGCTTCGCCGGGAGGTCGAGGACGGCCTCGATCGAAGCAAGAGTCCGGTCGAGGGCGCCGAGCTCGGCGCGGATATCGTCAATCTGTCCCACGCCCAGAGACTGTACCGGGCCGCGAGCCGGCCGCCGTACGTCGCCGAGGTGCCCGAGGCGTCCCGACCCGGCTGTGGCACGATGCTGCGATGACCACGACGCGACTCGTCGACCTTGAGGATGCGGCCGTACTGACGGACCTCGTCGTCCGCAACCGGGACTTCCTGGCACCGTGGGAGCCGGTACGCCCGGACAGCTACTTCACCTTTCAGGGCCAGGTTGCCGTCATCGCGGAGGCGTTGGAGCGGTACGAGGAGGGGACGCAGGTGCCGCGCGTCGTCCTCGACGAGGCAGGCGCCGTCGTGGGCAGGATCAACCTCAACAACGTCGTTCGGGGCGCCTTCGAGTCTGCGAGCGTCGGATACTGGCTGGCGCAGGAGGCCGGCGGGCGTGGGCTCGCGACGAAGGCGGTTGCGGAGATGGTCACGGTCGGGTTCCAGCTCGAAGGGCTTCACCGCCTCGAAGCGGGCACAGTCCGGGAGAACGTCCGCTCTCAGGCAGTCCTGGAGCACAACGGCTTCGTACAGTTCGGCTACGCGCCGCGCTACCTCTCGATCGCCGGCCGCTGGCAGGACCATCTGCTGTTCCAGCGGACCACCGAGGACGTCTAGAGCTCCTGACGCGGGCGTACGGCCACGTCGGTGAGGTGGACGTCGTCGGACGCGTCGAGGACGAACCGCACGGCACGGGCCACCGAGGCGGGATCGATGAGCCGCTCCGGCTCGTACGGTCGGCCTGCGTCCACCTGCAACCTCTCGTACATCGCCGTGGCCGTCGGGCCCGGAGCGACGGTCGAGACCCGAACCCCGTTGCGGGACTCGTCGAGCCGCAGCACGTCCGCGTACGCCTTGAGCGCGTGCTTGGTCGCCGGGTACACGGCACTCCCCGGTACCGGACGCGTGGAGGCGCCCGACCCGATGAAGATGACGGTTCCCCGCGAGGCACGCAGCAAGGACAGGCACAGACGCGTGAGCTCGGCCGGGGCGATGAGGTTGACCTCGAGCTGCGCTCGGAAGTCGTCGGCGGTGGCGACGGCCGGGGGGATGTGGTCCCCCACGGCCGCCACGTGGACGAGCTCGTCGAGGCGGTCCAGGGTGGCGACTTGAGCGGCGAGCCACGCGTGGTCGGTGAGGTCTCCCAGCCATCCGGTCGCCCCCGTGGCCGACGTCAGCGCCGCGAGCCGGTCCGGGTTGCGGGCAGTCGCGACGACCTCGCGATCCCGGGCAAGGTCGGCCACGATCGCCGCGCCCATGCCACCGGCCGCGCCCGTGACGAGCACCCGCCTCATCGCAACGCCTCCTGGAGCAGGCCGATCGCGCTGGCCGTGGCGTGCGAGGTGTCCAGCAGCATCGTCGGGTTCGTACGAGGCATCGGCGAGATCACCCCGTCGCCGCGTGCGTCATCGACCGGGATCCCGACGAGATGGACGACGTCGAGTGTGCCGTCCGCCCGTACGAGCCGGCTCGTGACCGGGTCGATGTCCGGTGAGGCGCTCGCACGGGGCGTACCGTCCGGCCCGACGCGCATGTACGGACGCGCCCGACCCGCCTGTACGAGGGATGCGGTGAGGTCGTCCTCGGTCCGGGCGAGGTCGTGGTTCCGCATCCAGGCGTCGACGAGCACCCGTGCCCTGACCGTGGAGCCATCGACGGCCGGCGAGCAGGCCTCGAAGCTGTCGCCCCTCACTCCCACTGTCATCGATGGTCCGACGAAGTGCACGAGCCCGGCGCGAGCCAGCGCCAGGAGCTGCCGGTTACGGAACGCGGGCGGCCCGCTGCCGACCATGCCGCCGAACGCGAGCAGGGAGCCCAGACCGACGTCGTGCGAGACCGCGTCCGTCTCTCCGAACGTCAGCAGCTGGATGGCGAACTTCCTCGAGACGCTGATCGACCACAGACCGGCCTTGAGCGCCGAGTGCACGCCCTGCTCCGCCTCGTAGAGATCGTCGGCCAGGTACATGGCGACGAACGCGTCGAACGCCTGAGGCGAGTCGTACGAGCTCGACGCCGGATGCGCCAGGGCGGTGAGGTCGAACCGGTAGTCGGGATCCACGTACGGCGCGACGGAGTCGTCGATCGAGTCGGGTGTCGCCGCGGCGATGGCCGCCAGGACGGGCGTGAGCCCGACGTGGAACACCCCCGGCAACTCCTCGCACAAGGTGCGGTAGTACGCGGTGTACGCGTCCCGGACGACCAGCGGCCACACCTCACGGTCGTAGTCGATCGGCCTCGGGACCGTCGACCAGTCACGGCCGCGCAGGTGCTCCAACGCCGCGGCAGGAGGCAGCCCCCCATACAGCGACTTCGCACGGAAGGGCACGCCGCGGCGCGACCCCACGTACAGGACGGGCTCCTGACCCGACGGCTGGTACGTGAGACCGCCGGGCTCGCTGGAGGGTACGAACCGGCCGCCCCGGTGAAGAGTCAGGAGGGCCATGGTGTCGAAGAAGCCCATCCCGAGGCCACGAGCGATGACGGGCTCCCCAGCGGGTACGTCGGAGAGGTCCTGCAGGATCGGACTGTCGGGCGCCACCCAGGTCAGCCCCGCGGTCGCGACAGCCTCCGCGAGGGCGGCGTCGGCGGCGTTCGGACCCACGTCGAGCCAGCCGGTCGCGAGGATCACCGAGTCGGCGACGAGACGCTCCCCCGTCGACAACGCCACGACCGTACGGCCGTCGTCGTCGTCGATCGCGGTGGCGCGCGCGTCATGCACGTACACGGACACAGTCGCCGGAAGCCGGCTCAACGCCCGCTCGTAGCACCAGACCAGGTACTCCCCGTACAGCGCACGGCTCGGGTGCGACTCGGGCCGTACGACCGCCAGCTCCGCCTCGTACCCACCCTGTCGCACGGCGTCGCGCAGCGGTGTGTCCAGGCTCCACGCACCACCGGCCAGGTGCTCGCGCACGGCGAGGCACCACTCGTACTGCGTCGGGCCGGGGAGGATCGGTCCGGGGCCTGTGTACGACTCGTCCGTGAAGAGGGTCACCGCGCCGGCAAGCGTGTTCATGCACAGCTCGCGCGGCTGGTCGGTGGCCCAGACCTTGCCGGCGCCGGGTTGGTACTCCTCGACGAGGTGCAGCTCGCAACACTCGACACCGCTGCCCGGCAGGAGCGCGCCGAGGCGCTCGATGCAGATCACGCCGCGGGGGCCGAGGCCCACCACGACCAGTGATGGCGTGTGCGTGGCGGAGTTGTTCACTTGAAGTTTCTAGCGGGTCAGGCCGTCGTCACCGCACCGCGTCCGCTTCGTGGGCTCCTCGGCGAGCGCGCGGACCACCGGGTACGGTCGCACTTCACCCGCCGAATCGATCATCAAGGAGCCCCATGGACGTCATCGACACGTTGTCCGGCATCGACGCCGGATCGCGCCTCGACGAGCTGCGATCGCACCGGCTGGAAGCCCGGGAACAGGCACAGGCAACGTACGACGCACTGTTCTCCCCCGTCGACGACTCGGCCATGTCTCCGGTGGAGCGCCAGGCGGTGGCTGCTTTCGTTGCCGCCCTGTTCGACGTTCCCTCGGCCGAGCAGTACTACGGACGGCTCCTGGCCGACGTGGACCCGGCGATCGCTGCCGCGGTCACCGACGCTGTCGAGCTGGGCCGTGGCGCGGGTCCGTACGGAGCTTTCCACGGCGACCTCGCGTCGGAGTCCCAGCCCGGGCCGGAGCTGTTCCTCACGCCGCAGCTCGCGGATGCGCTCGGCGTCCGGCTGGTCGCGGCTCTGCTGCACGCCCACATGCTCGCGCTCCATCCGCGGGACTCGGCCCGAGATCGCCTGCAACCCCTCGTCGACGCGGGCTGGTCCGCCGACGGCATCGTCACGCTGTCCCAGCTCGTGAGCTTCCTCGCCTTCCAGGTGCGGGTCGTCGCCGGACTGACCGTCCTTGCAGCCGAAGGGAGCCGCTGATGTCCACGCTGACAACCGCCACCGAGGTCACCCCGCCGCCCCGCTTCACCCAGGAGTCCCTCGGCTGGGTGCCGTGGGTGGAGCCTCTCGACGAGCTCGACCTGACGGAGCGCCACTACGAGGGGCTCGTGCAGCGGCCTCGCGCCAAGAACCCGTACTTCCGCCTGCTGGCCCGCGACCCCGAGGTGCTCGGCGCCCGCACCAGGACCGACCTGGACATCTTCTACAACACCGCCGACGGCCTCGGGCGGGCCGAACGCGAGCTCGGCGCCGCGGTGGCGTCCCGGTCGAACGGCTGCGTGTACTGCGCGTCGGTACATTCCGCCTTTGCCACCCACTTCTCGAAGCGCAGTGACGATGTCCAGCGGCTGCTCGACGACGGGGTCGCCGCCGACCTTGGCGACGAGACGTGGAACGCGGTACGGGATGCCGTGGTGGCGCTGACGGCAACGCCCGTACGGTTCGGGGCCGAGCACGTGGTCGCCCTCCGCGCCGCGGGCCTCGACGACGTCGCCGTCCTCGACGTGGTCTACTCCGGAGCGTTCTTCAACTGGGCGAACCGCCTCATGCTGTCCCTGGGAGAACCCACGGTCGGCTGATCCAGCCGTGAGCCGACGCCGGCTCCGGTTAGCCATCGGCACAGCCGAGATAGGTCAGCACTCCCCTGGCTTCGGGGCCCCTGGGCCCTCGGATCTCAGCGGAGGTCCAGCTCAGGCGACCCGGAGGCAGGTGCGCCGGCCGTTGAACGAGTCGAGAAGCACCTCACGGCCATCGACCAGCCACCGGTGCACCCGGCGGTGCATGGTGGATATCTCGGTGTCGGGGCCAAGATGCCAGCGCAGCGCCTGCAATGCCGGCGCTTCGTCGTCGGCCAGGTCGATCCGAGCCTCGGACATCACGTTGTCGCACATCAGCAGATGCAGTGGCAGACCCAGAATGACGACGTCGACGTACGCGCAGTCTCGATATCTGGTGGTGCGCCCGTGAAGGCGAAGCAGGGCATCGAGAACACGCAGCACGACGAGGTGCTTCTGGTCGATCCCAGACAGAGGGGTGCTCATCACGCCTCCTCGATCCAGAGAACGCCACGACCGTCCGGAGGCGAGAAGGAACGGGTCGCCAGCGGTCGCGCTCGACGGGGAGGAACAGTGAATGGGAAGTTCTTCACGGTGGGCATCTGGGGCCTCTCGCCTGGCACTGAGGGTGTCGGCAAGGTCTGGGCCGTGAGGAGGCAACTACGGCTCCCTGAGTTCGACAGTACGCTCGGAACCTGTATCGGACAATTCTGCCAGGTTCGCCATCCCTCCGAGTGGCAGCGTGACGAGCCCCAACGCGCCGAGCGCTGCTAGCCCAAAGGCCAGTTCATGACGGGTGGGCGCAGAGGGACTCGAACCCCCGACCCCTTCCTTGTAAGGGAAGTGCTCTAACCAACTGAGCTATGCGCCCNNGTGACCCAGGCTCTAGACGATTGAGATCCGTGTTGCGTGGGTTATGACCGGCGTCGAAGGGCCGCGCTCTCGTCACTTCTGTGTACGGGGGGTTATGAGGCCTCACAGCCTGCCGATAACCCACCCAACACGGAAACGAGGTGACGGGAGCGGTACCGGCGCCCTGATAACCCGCCGAACACGGAGGTGACGGAGCCCATCCAGCCGGATCAGCGACGGACACCCTTGGGACGTACGAGCTTGTGGCAGGACCAGTACTTCGACACCGAGACGGAGCTCGTCAGTGCAAGGCCCGCCGTGACCGCCCCCTCCTGAAGGTCGGCCTGAGCCACGTGACCGGGCTTGCCGACCCGGGGGGTCAGCAGCCAGAGGACGCCGCTGCTGGAGAGGTCCCGCAGCGCGTCGAACAACCCGTCGACCACGTCGCCGTCCTCCGAGCGCCACCACAGCAGGACCACGTCGACGGCATCGTCGGTCTCTTCGACCAGATCACCATCGACGGCGTCCATGACTCCGCTGCGGAAGTCCTCGTCGACGTCGGCATCCCACCCGAGCTCTTGGACGACCAGCCCAGGAGCCAGGTTGAGGATCCCCTTCACCGAAGTGTTTTCCGTGACCATGATGGTATCTAAGCGTCGCCGCCCACCGAGCCAGAGCTGCCGGCGGTGACGTTATCGATCTGGTACTTGGCGTAGGCCTCGTTTGCGAGCTCACGAGGCACGTCACCGACCTCGGCGAGCTCCCGCAGCACAGCCACAGCGATCGACGGACCGTCGATCTTGAGGAAACGACGAGCCGCTGCGCGGGTGTCGGAGAAGCCGAAGCCGTCCGCGCCGAGCGCACGGAACGAGCCGGGCACGTAGTTGGCGATCTGGTTCTGCACCTCGGTCGCATAGTCGGACACGGCGACGACGACACCGGGGCGTCCGGTGAGCTTCGCCGTGACGAACGGCACTCGGTCACCGCCGTCGTCGTAGTTGGCCTTCTCCGTCGCGATGGCGTCGCGGCCGAGCTCGTTCCAGCTCGTCACACTCCACACGTCGGCCACGATCCCGAAGTCCGTGCGCAGCAACTCCTGAGCCTCGAGGACCCACGGGACACCCACTCCGGAGGCCAGCAGCTGAGCGCGCGGTGCGTTCGCGCCGACACCCTCCGACGACCCCTCCTGCAGCAGGTACATCCCCTTGCGGATGCCCTCGACGTCGACGTTCTCCGGTTCCGCAGGCTGGGCCTTCGGCTCGTTGTAGACCGTCAGGTAGAAGATCACGTTCTCGGGGTTGTCCCCGTACATCCGCTCCAGCCCGTACGACATGATGTGCGCCATCTCGTACGCGTACGCCGGGTCGTAGTGCTTCACCGCCGGGTTGCTCAGCGCCAGGAGCGGCGAATGGCCGTCCATGTGCTGGGTGCCCTCGCCGGTCAGCGTCGTCTTGCCCGCCGTGGCGCCGATGAGGAAGCCACGCGCCAGCTGGTCGGCAGCCGCCCAGATGAAGTCGGCGGTGCGCTGGAACCCGAACATCGAGTAGAAGACGTANNGGGACCATCGGCACGCCGTGCGTCGCGTAGGCGCTGCCGGCTGCGGAGAACGCCGCGACCGAACCCGCCTCGTTGATGCCCGTGTGGTAGATCTGCCCGGCGGTCGACTCCCGGTAGGCGAGCATGAGCTCGTCGTCGACCGGGGTGTAGTTCTGGCCGTGGGGGTTGTAGATCTTCAGGGTCGGGAAGAACGAGTCCATGCCGAACGTACGGGCCTCGTCGGGGATGATCGGCACGACGTGCGCGCCGAACTCCTTGTCGCGGATGAGGTCCTTGAGGAGTCGGACGAACGCCATCGTCGTGGCGACGGGCTGGTTGCCNNGAGCCCTTCTTGACGCCCTCGTACGCGCTCTCGTCGGGCAGCTTCAACCTCGCCGGCTTGTTGCGACGCTCGGGGACGCTGCCGCCGAGAGCCTTGCGGCGCTCGTTGGCGTACTTGACGCGCTCGTCGTCGGGCCCCGGGTTGAAGTACGGCGGCAGGTACGGGTTCTCCTCGAGTACCGCCGAGCTGATCGGGATCTGGAGACGGTCGCGGAAGGTCAGCAGGTCGTCGATCGCCATCTTCTTCATCTGGTGGGTCGCATTGCGTCCCGCGAAGTGGCTGCCGAGGAAGTAGCCCTTGATGGTGTGGGCCAGGATCACGGTCGGCGCGCCGGTGAACGTCGTGGCCGACTTGTACGCGGCGTAGACCTTCCGGTAGTCGTGG
This sequence comes from Propionibacteriaceae bacterium, assembly GCA_003153855.1. Taxonomy (GTDB): domain Bacteria; phylum Actinomycetota; class Actinomycetes; order Propionibacteriales; family Propionibacteriaceae; genus Fen-668. Next base: position 314 of record PMBM01000031.1, on the reverse strand, counting down.
CCGCCGCGGCGCAATGCCCAGATCTCGTCGTCGCTCCAGTCGGCGACCATCTTCGCGGTGCGGGGATCGCGGCCGAAGAAGTTGTCGCGCACGTACTTGCCGTCGTTCGCCTTGAACGTCTGGAAGTCGCCGTCGGTGGTGGTGTTCATGAGGTTGACGAGGGCTCCCTCGTCGTCGTCCTCGAGGAGGCGGTCCCAGTTGGAGCCCCAGACGACCTTGATGACGTTCCAGCCGGCGCCGCGGAAGAACGCCTCGAGCTCCTGGATGATCTTGCCGTTGCCACGTACAGGGCCGTCGAGGCGCTGCAGGTTGCA
>PMBM01000223.1 GCA_003153855.1 Propionibacteriaceae bacterium | reverse complement strand
CACACCGACTCGGCAAGCTCACGCAGTTGGTCATGCCTGCAGAGGTCGAGCTCGATCCCGGAGCCGCGGTCGTCGGCGCCTTGGAGCTGGCTTTCGTCGTCTGACCGGTCGGCGTCGACGAAGACCTGACTGCGGACACTGACGGTGTACTCGTCGAGACGCTCACAGTGGGGGTGCTGGACGGGGTCGAGGTGGATGGTGTCACGTGAGCAGTCGGGGTGGACGAGCTCGTCGTGGTGCTCGGAGTGAGGGTGGGTACAGAGCTGGGCGCACTTGCTGAGGAGGTCGTCGGGCTAGGGGTGGTCTGGCTCGCCGTGAAGGTCAGGTCGACCCAGTACTGACTGGCGTGCCAGCTCGACGTGGGGAACGCACTGCCACTGCCATACGTGTACACGCCGACGTTCGAGCTCGGAATGCTCAGGTTGCCTGAGACGGATCTGCCCGTGAACCTCTCTGTAGCCGTGTAACGGCCGACTGACGTGTGGTACGAGACCACATAGGCCGTGCCAGCACTCAGCGCGATTGACCTGGAGAAGGTCGCGGTCTGCCATCCGGAGCGAGTCTCGCCCGAGAAGGTGACGCGGCCCAGAAGCGTGCCGGTGCTCGTCCAGAGGCTTCCGGTGTGCTGCCCGCTGTTCTCAGGCGTCTTGTAGAAGCGGACGCCTGCTGCCCGCCCGCTGGTGACCGCGGTGAAGCGGGTGCCGAGCTCGACGGCCGAGGTGTCGCCGTCAACGGCAGCCGACGTCGGGGCGCCGGTTCCCCAGATCGTGTCAGGGGTCGCGGCACTGGCGGACGTCACCGTCAGGAAGGCCGCGCTTGCGGCGGCCAATGCAATGGTGGTGGCCAAGGCCACGCGGACCTTGGATGCCCGCATCGGCAGGGCGTGCTTCGGAGAGCTCATAGGAGTATTGCCTCTCGATTGCTGAGGAGGTGGGGGATATTCAGTTGTTTCTCCGCGGCAGCCACAGCGAGAGAAACCTGACAGATTGCTGAGAGTGTCTCAGGTAAATCACAGGGAGTCAAGACGGCTGAAGAACTCCGTCGCCTCACCGCCTGTGCGGCTTGGCGCTCCAGTGGGCGCTTCATCGGCACTCCCACCCGTTGACGATGGGGTTGTTGTTGTCCAGGTTCTGCCCGGTCTCGAGCAGCACGTTCCCGGTGCGGCGCCACCCATCGGAGGGTGCGCCGCGGGTGAACCAGACGCCGAAAGTGCCCACGCATGCGTACCGTGAATTCGAGAAGCGGTTGTCTGTGAACGTGATGTTGGTCACTGTGTATCCCCCGGCGGGGCTGGCCTCGGACGGGCTGTAATCCTCGGCGTAGATGGAGAATCCTCCGCCCTGGATGAGGTTGTTGCTCACGGCGATGTTGGAGGCGCTCTTACGGCTGTTCCAGATCGCGATGGCGGAGTTCTGGTCCTGCGAGACGTCGAAGGTGTTGTGCCGGATGACGCCGTTCTTGGCGCCCTCTGTCTGGTACCCGTCGATGTGGCCGTTCGCGGCCTGGGTCGTGAAGCCGTGGAGCCAGTTGTCCGCGATGGTGAAGTTGTCACCGGTGCCGTCGACGCCCTCGGTGCTCGCCCACGAGAAGATGCCGTCGTTGACTCCAGTGCACTCGTTGGCCGTCGCCACCATGGACGCGCCTTCGTGCCAGATGCAGGCGTGCGTGGCATTGAGTCCGTCGAGCAGGTTGTGGTCGACGGTGGCGCTCGCCCCGTTGAGGATCTTCACGACCCCGCTCCCGCTGGCTCCGCCGGCGCTGTTGGTGACCCAGCTGTTACGGATCGTCACGTTCTTCGCGTTCACGGTGACGCCGCCACTGATCTTGTAACCGTCGATGACGGTTCCGTCAGTGCTGATGGTCAGGCCACCTGTCAACGTCTTGGAGAAGACCTGCCCATCCGGGTAGCCGGTGTTGGCGGCTCCCGCCCATCCGCAAGCGACCAGGTTGCTCCACACCGCGGACGTGGTGCAGAGGACCGGGTTCTTGGAGCTCTGCTTCGTCGTCTTGCCCGTCGGCAAGGCCGTACTCGCGACGGCGGTCACGGTTGGCGTGCTCGTCGCGGACGGGGTGGAGACAGTCACGGTTGGCGTAGCTGCGGTGGACGGCGCGCTGGTGGTCGGCGGTCCGCTGGTGGCTGTCGGCGTGCCGGAGGCGCTGCTCGCTCCGGACGTCGGCGTCGCGACCGGCGTCGTGACGGCCCCGGACCCGGTTGCGGAGAACGTCAGGTCGACCCAGTACTGGCTGGCGTTCCAGCTGCTCGTGGGGAAGGAGCTGGTGGCGCCGTAGCGATAGACGCCGATGTTCGACGCGGGGATCTTGAGGTTCGCGGAGCTGGAGACGCCTGAGTACCGCTGCGTGGACAGATAACGCCCGACGTTGGTGTGGTACGAGACGACGTAAGCCGTGCCCGCCGTCAGGGTGATGGGTGAGGAGAGCGAACCTGTCTGCCACCCGGAACTGGTCTCCCCGGCGAACGTCACGCGTCCGAGAAGGGCTCCTGAGCTCGACCAGAGGCTTCCCGAGTGGGTCCCGCCGTTCTCTGGGGTCTTGTAGAAGCGGATCCCGGTGGCCTGGCCACCGGTGACGGCGGTGAAGCGCGTACCGAGCTCGACCGCCGACGTGTCGCTGTCCACGACCGCGGAGGTGGGCGCCCCGGTCCCCCAGATCGTTTCCGGCGTTGCGGCGTGGGCGCTGGAGGCCGTCCAGACGGCAGCACCGGTGATGGACAGGGCCACGGCACTCGCCAGGGCTAACCCCATCGTGGGCCGCCTGCCGAACAGGACTCGGGGATCGAAGCTCATATGAGAAATCCTTCATCTTTGAGAGATCTGGGAGTGTTCAGTTGTCACCGGATCGGCGCACGCAGCGCGTTGGGGCACGGCTAGACCTGAGAATCCCTCAGGAGAATCACAGTTAGGCTAAGGGTGGATCCGCGCGACAACCAAGTCTCTGACAACACTCTCACCCGTAGTTAGGGGCGATTTGAGGTTAAGAGAGCCTGGAGACAACGCAGAGACGGTGGTCTTGTGCCGACGGGGCACGCGCGGCCCCGCTGTACGGTCCGCTCGCATGTGCCCCACAGGACAGGCGCACGACCTCGGGCGACGGTCCCGCCCACCGTGGATCTTCGCCTCAGGGGGCCGCCGCGGCCGTCGGCCATGGTCGCGCGCGCCAGCCTTCGGAGGGGCACCGATCGTCCTGCCGCCTCCGGTCCGCTCGCCGCGTGTGAAGGCCGACCTCGCGCCCCCGCTGGCATCGGACGGAAGGCAGCTCCCTGTCCATGCGGACCGGTCGCTCCGCCGGGAACACGTGCTCGGGAGAGGGTCAGACGTCCACTGGACTGAGGTCGTTGTCCCAGTAGTTGCCGCTTGCGA
>PMBM01000118.1 GCA_003153855.1 Propionibacteriaceae bacterium | reverse complement strand
TGGCAGCAGAGGAACAGCAGCTCGAGGGAGTCGTCGGACGTCGGGGTGGGACCCTGCTCGGCATCCGCAGCAAGAGCCTCCTCGCGGCGGCGGCGCGCCGAGCTGCTGCGCCAGGAGTCGACGAGTCGCCGGTCCGCGACCCGCAGGAGCCACGCCGTCGGGTCGTCCGGAGGGCCGTTCGCCTGCCACTCCGTGGCGGCCACGATGAGGGCTTCCTGCATCGCGTCCTCAGCGTCCTCGAAGTCGCCCCGCCGCCGCACCAGCGCGCCGAGGGCTCGCGGGGCCACAGCCCGGAGCAAGCCCTCGACGGTGCTGGCATCCGTCACTGCTCGGGCCAGTCGTAGCTCATCACCGGCCGTACCTCGATGGCNNAGGTAGAAGCCGGCGAGCATCTCCTTGGTCTCGGCGAACGGGCCGTCGGTCTGCACGTACGTACCCTGGCCGCCTCGGACGACGGTGGCGGTGCTGTCGGCATCCAGCGCCTCGGCCGACACGAACTCGCCGCTGGCGACGAGGTCGGCATTGAGCTTCTGGTAGGCCGCGAGCCCTGCCGCCTGGACCTCGGCGGGGAAGGAGGCGAACTCGGCGCGCGCGTTGCGGTTCTGGTGGATGAGGATGAGGTACTTCATGGTGGTGCCTTCCTGTCCGGCGGCCGGTCCGTACGGCCGCTCCACCCGGTAGTCGGAACCGTCTGACGGATTTCGACATGTCCTTGGGAGGAATCTGCCAGGAGATCCCCGCGGAGGCGAGAGTCTGCCCATCGGACGGGGTCCTCAGGCGGATTCGTCCCGCGGCGAACCGAAGAGCAGCCACTCGCCGAGCGCGACGGTGGCGTCGAACAGCGTGTCGAGGCGGGCGACAGGCTCGCCCAGCTGCTCGAAGAGCTCGGACGAGACGGCTCCGACCAGGGCCGTCCATGCGAGCAGCCCGGCCGCGAGCCGGTCGCCGTCCATGGTGGGCACGTCGGCGGCCACCGCCAGCGCCCTGAGCTCGGCCGCGTCGGGCATGTGGGGGATGGACGGTCGGGGCGGGGGCGTCGCATCCTCCATGCCGAGGGCGGCCAGCAGGTTCGTGACCCGGGTGCCCGACGGGTTCGTACGTTCCGCAGGCGCCTTGTACTCGGGGACCGGCGACCCGTACAGGAGCGCGTACTCGTGGGGATTCGCGACCGCCCATCCCCGGAACGACGTCGCGATCGCCCGCCAACGGCCTCTCAGGTCCGACCTCGGCACTGCCCGCTCGACGGCCTCGACGTGCTCGCCGAGACGAGAGTACGCGTCGACGATGAGCAGGGTCAGCAGCTCGTCGCGCCCGCTGATGTAGCGGAACAGGGCCGACGGGGCCATGTCCATGTCGCGTGCGACGGCACGTACGGACAGACCGGCCGCGCCTGTACGGGCCAGCTCGCGCTTCGCGGCTGCGAGGAGGGCGGCCGTGACCTCGCTGCGCCTCCGCTCGCGCGTGCCCATCGTGCTGGTCATGGGAGCACCCTACCAAAAGTGCGAACAGTGTTCTTGAATCTTGGCGCGACACGTGCTTCACTGATGTGCGAACAGTGTTCTCGATATTGGAGGAATCATGAAGGCAGTCGTCGTGGGATCCGGGGCTATCGGGCAGTGGACCGCCCAGTACATCGCGGAGGCCGGAGGGGACGTGGTCCTGGCCTCGCGGTCGGGAGGTGGCCTCGGCTCCGCCGTCGGCCAGGGTCCGAACCCCCGCGTGACCACGGCCAAGGTCGATGCCACCGACGTCGACGCGATGACCGAGCTCGCCTCCGGGGCTGACGTCCTCGTCAATGCCGTCAACCCGCCGTACACCGACTGGGACGAGAAGTGGCCTCCCATGGCCGCGGGGTTCCTCGGGGCGGCGGAGCGGTCGGGAGCTGCGTTGCTGATCATCGGGAACCTGTACACGTACGGCCACCCCACCACTCCGATGGTCGAGGCGAGCACCCCCGAAGCGCCGAACGGGCACAAGGGCCGGATCCGCCAGAAGATGTGGCACGACGCCCTGGACGCGCACCGCGCCGGCCGGATCCGGGCGGTCGAGATCCGGGCTGCCGACTACTTCGGTCCCGGAGCGGGCGCCGGGATGAGCTACCTCAACACGTACGCCATCACCCCCGCCATGAACGGCAAGACGGCTCGCCACATCCTGGGGGTCGTCGACGTGCCTCACGCGTGGACGTACGTCCCCGACATCGGCCACCTCGCCGCCGCCATCGCGGCCGATCCATCCGCCGACGCGTGGGGTCGCGTGTGGCACGTACCGACCACATCGCCGAAGTCGCTGACGGACGTCGCTGACGATGTCGCCGCCATCGTCGGCGTTCCCGCCCGTACCCCGCATCCGTACCCCGGCATCGTCAAGACGGTGATGCGGGTCTCACCGCTGATCCGCGAGCTGGACGAGATGGCGCCGGCGTTCACCGCGCCGTACACGCTCGACTCGTCCGCGGCGGAGGATCGCTTCGGTCTCGCCCCCACGCCGTGGAAGCGAGCTCTGACCGAGACGGTCGCCTGGTTGCGCCGCTGAGGTCAGGGCCGACGGTGGTGGGTTCCCGGCTTGATCGCCGACAGCAGGGAGGTGGGGTCGTCGACCTGCACCCCTCGGCGGGCCAGGTGGGCCGCGTACCGTCCGATGGCCTGGTCGAGCCGTCGCTGGACCGTGTCCACATCGGTCCGCAGGACGGTCGCGATCTCCGCGGGATCCAGGTCGTCCCAATAGGCGTGCTGAACGATCCGCCGGTCGCGGTCCCGCAAGGCGCTCAGAGCGACGAGCGCGGCCGGTCGGTCGGCGTCGCGCTGCACGCTGGCCATTCCTCGGAGGACATCGAGTGAGGACCGATGGGAGGCGCTGGTCCTGTACGCCTGGGAGACCACCGAGTCGACCGCGCGGAACAGGACGCGGAGGTCGATGACCTTGCCAGGGTTCAGGGTCGCGAAGACCCTCCCAGCCATGTCCTCGGGAGGCTCGACCTCGAAAGCGCGCCACTCGCACGCGGTCAGGACCAGCGACCAGTACCGGCGCCTCAGGTCTTTGAGCACGTCACCATCCACGCCACCACCGTAATCGTCCAGCGACCCGCACACCCCTTCGGGCTCCCGCACAACCCTTCGAGCCTCCGCACAAACCCTTCTGACCCAGGTCTCGCGGCACAAAGGTTGTGCGCGTCTCGGGTGGCCGTCAGGGGCGGCGCACCAGGACGACCGTGTCGTCGAGGGTCGCCAGCTGACCTTCCGGCCCGATCGCCTCGCGGGAGCGGACTTCGGCGATCTCCGTCGTCCAGCCGTCGAGGCCGAGCGCGGCGACCTCCTCTGCGGGGGTCGGGAACGTGTGGTGGTGGGCCGGGTTGTTCGCCCAGGGAGGCATCGCGGCGTGCGCGACGACCAAGAGGTGCCCACCGGGCGCCACGCGGCCGACCATCCGCCGCAGGATGTCGGCGCGCGGGAGCTCGACGGGTGACTGCAGGAAGCCGGCGGTGATGAGGTCGTACGTGCCGGTCGGGGTCCACGTCGACAGATCGGCCGCTACGAATCGGATCCGGTCGTCGGGGATGCCGGCGGCTCTCGCCACGTCGGTCGCTCGGCGGGTCGCGGTGGTCGAGATGTCGACGCCCGTCGCGTCCCAGCCGTGCTGTGCGAGCCACACCACGTCGCCCCCCTCGCCGCAGCCGAGGTCGAGCGCACGTCCTGGGGCGAGTGCCGAGGCCACCTGGACGAGCGCGTGGTTGACCTTGCCGGACCAGACCCGTTCCTGGGACGCGTACCGGTCCTCCCAGAAGTCAGCGGGCGTGGTGTCGTCGTCGGTAGGCATGCCCTCAACCTATTGCCAGAACGCGCCTGCAACGCTCAGAGACCGCCCTGGATCCAGCGCGCGAAAGTGTCGGCCGCGGTGGTCCCCGGCTTACGGGTCTCTTCGATCTTCTTGCGCAGCCAGTCCGGCCACTGCGCTTCGCGGCGCTTGTAGCGTTGCAGGTCGCGGAGGTAGATCGACGCGTCGGGTACGGGGTCGAACTCCGGCTCGTCGTCATAGTTGAACGTCGTCGTGGCTGTCCGGTCGGGGTCGATGTCGAGGGTCATCGAGTACCAGGTGCCGTTGCCGCTCTCGTACATGCGGTGCCGCAGCTCGCGCAGCAGGCCGAGCGCGTGGCCCTCCTTGATCTCACCGGAGAGCGTCTTCTCGGGCGTCGTCACCGCCACCGTCCCCTGGTACAGCTCGGCAACCATGTTGACCTCGAGGTGTGCCCACTCCCAGCTCTCGGGGGCGTGGCGAAGCACCACGTCCACCAGCGCGTCGACGAGCTTCGACTGGGACGCCGCCCACGGAGTCTTGGCCATGTGACGATGCTACGGCTCTCGACGTTACGAGAATGTGTGCCGGCTGCGCCGGAAGCGACCCGCTAGCACTCGCCCATCATGTCGGCGCTCCAGTTCCGGGCGATCATCGCCTGGACGGGGTCCGTGTCGGCGAGCGTCGAGCCGTACGGGAAGTAGAAGACGATCTCCCGCGCGCCGATGTGGACGTTGGCGACCGTGAACGGCCCGCCGTTGCCGTTCTTCGTCTCAGTGGTCAGCTGGCTCCCGTACAGGACCTTGAGCTGGCTCATCGTCGAGCCCACCCTGGCGCCCGACACGGTTGAGTACGTGCCTTTGGTGATGCTCACCTCTGCGAGGACGGCGGCGTCGCCCTGGCCCGAGGGGTACAGGTAGACGCCCTTGTCCTGGAGCGCCTGGGACGTCCACGAGCCGGGGCAGTCGCCGGTCTCGGCGGTGACGTACCCCTGCTGGCGAAGCGTCGTGTACAGGGTGCCGAGCTTGAGTGGTCCCAGTCCCGTGAGGCTGAGCGTCCAGGTCGCGGCGGCGGTCGCCGTCGTCTTGGGCGCGGAAGTCGCGACGGACGGCTTCTGGCTGGCGCTGGGGGCGGGTGTGGCACTCGAGGCCGTCGGTACGGTGCTCGTGGCCGGGACGCTGGACGCGCTCGTCTGGCTGCCCGGTGCCGAGCATGCGATCAGCGCCATGGCAGCCACAACCACGAGAGAGGCGCGCCCTGTCATGCGCCGATTCTCCCGCGGATCCTGCGGCTGTGCCGGGAAAGCCACGGCACGGGACGGCAACTGTGGCCTTCGGAGAATCGTGTCCACATACTGACACGTGCCAGTCGAGGTCTTGCATCCCGCCGGATTCCGGACGTACCTTTCACGTGTAAGTAACCCCGAGGGAGGCATCGTGGCTACACCCCGCAGCACCAGTACGGACATCGCGCGACTCGCCGGCGTCTCTCGGGCAACGGTCAGCTATGTCCTCAACGCACGCAAGGACCAGTCGATCTCCGAAGCGACGCGGGAGCGGGTGCTGGCCGCTGCTCGTCAGCTCAACTACGTACCGAACGCGGCCTCGCGGGCTCTGCGCGGGGGTCTGTCGCACCTCGTGATGCTCATCAACTCGGGTGTCCCCTGGAGCACGAATGTCACCGAGGTCGAGGACGAGCTCACGCGTCTCGTCGCCCAGTCCGGAAGGTCGCTGGTGGTCTGGCGCCGGCAGGGTCCCGACGACCTGGTCTCGACGCTCGCGAACCTCGAGCCCTGCGTGGCCATCTCGACGAGCTTCATCGGTGACGACGAGAAGGCACTCCTCGCGACGGTGAAGATCCCGCTGGTGGAGAGCGACCTGGTCGCGCCGGGCAGCGACATCCCCGCCCGCCTTCAGGTCGAGCACCTGGTCGCCCGGGGTCATGAACGGCTGGGCTACCTCACCACGTCCGAGCCGACCCTGCAGCGCTTCGCCACTCCCCGTACCGAGGGCTTCGTCGCGGCCTGTGCTGAGTTCAAGCTCCCGGAACCGCGGGTCGCTGCGGTGCCGGGTGGCCTCGGGGTGACCGTCGAGTCCGTGAAGGAGCAGCTTCGGGCCTGGCAGTCGGAGCCTCGTCCGGTGACCGCGGTCGCCTGCTTCAACGACTTCCACGCTGCGGTCTGTCTGGCCGCCGCGACGGACCTGGGGTGGTGGGTGCCCGAGGACCTCGCGGTGATGGGCCTGGACGACGACATCTTCGCCCCGCTCACCCGACCGGCACTGACCACCGTCAAGCTCGACCCCCACGGACTGGCACGCCACCTCTGGGCCACCGCCCAGAGCCGTCTCCACGAGGCACCCGAACCCCATCCGTACGTCATGGACGCCCGCATCGTCGAGCGCGCCAGCGTGTCCGAGACGGTCTGACGACCGTCCTTCGAGAGGAACACCCATGAGCACCAGAGTCTCCACCCCCCAACGCTCGGGCCCCGTCGGGGTGGGTGTGATCGGCGCGGGCATGATCAGCGACCAGTACGTGGGCAACCTCGTGAAGTGCCCGGACGTACGGGTCGTCGTCATCGGGGACATCGACCCCGACAGGGCGCGCGTCAAGGCCGAGCAGTACGGGACGGAGTGGGGCACTCCGGACGACGTGCTCGGTCACCCGGACGTCGAGCTGGTCATCAACATCACGATCCCGCAGTCGCACGCAGAGGTGTCGTTGGCGGCCATCGGCTCGGGCAAGCACGTGTGGACGGAGAAGCCCCTGACGACGAAGCGGGAGACAGCCAGGGCGTTGCTGTACGCCGCCGAGCACGCAGGCCTCCTGGTCGGCGTCGCACCCGACACGGGCTACGGTCCCGGCCTGCAGACTGCCCGGCGCATCATCGCCCGCGGCGACATCGGCACGCCACTCTCGGCGCAGACCGCCATGCAGTACGCAGGCCCCGACCTGTTCCACCCGAACCCCGAGTTCCTGTTCGCCGCCGGCGCCGGACCGCTGTTCGACATCGGCCCGTACTACCTCACGACGCTCGTCCACCTGTTCGGCTCGTTCTCCCACGTGGCGGCCGTGGGCTCCATCGGACACAGGACCCGCACGATCGCCACGGGTCCGCGGGCCGGAAACGAGTTCCCCGTGAGCGTGCCAACGCATGTGAGTGCCATCGCGCAGTTCGCCAGCGGCGCCGTGTCGCAAAGCCTCATCAGCTTCGACTCGCCGCATCGGCGGATCTCCTTCGAGGTCATCGGCACCGAGGCCACCTTGTCCGTACCGGATCCCAACATCTTCGGCGGAACGGTGCGGATCACCCCGAGGGTGGGGCTCGACCAGTTCGACGTCCCCACCGTGTGGACAGACGTCGCCGAGGAGGAGGAGCGCTTCGGTCGCGGCGCCGGCGTCGTCGACATGGCCCGCTGCATCCGGAACGGCGGTACACCGATCGCGTCCGGCGCCGTCGGCTTCCACGTCCTCGACGTCATGGCGTCCATGAGCGAGTCGATGCAGACCCACGAAGCCGT
>PMBM01000178.1:2788-2999 GCA_003153855.1 Propionibacteriaceae bacterium | reverse complement strand
CACCACGAGTTGTTCAGAGCACCCCGCACGTACGGTGCTCAGTCACGTTTGTGGTGCTCCGTCGGGAGGTGGGCTGAGGCCTGGCGGCGCGGCGACAGGGCGGCTCGCGGATCCAGTACAGCGTGCGGATCTGGCGGCCATCGGGCATCGGATCCATCGGACGAGGCGGCGCAGGCCCAGCACGTACGCCGCCCACGCCGCCCACGCCACC
>PMBM01000178.1:0-2764 GCA_003153855.1 Propionibacteriaceae bacterium | reverse complement strand
GTGCTCTGTCGGGAGGTGGGCTGAGGCCACGCCGCCTACGCCACCCAACGCCCCTATCGCGCCTCGGAGGAGCCCGCAGTTGCGACTGAGCACCACGAGTTGTTCAGAGCACCCCGCACGTACGGTGCTCAGTCACGTTTGTGGTGCTCTGTCGGGAGGTGGGCTGNNCAGTACGGGTCGCGGGCACGGCCAGCGGACATCGACGTTGACGGGCTGGGCGGCGCAGGCCCAGTCCGTACGCCCTCCGCCCGATGGCTTCGACGAGCGGACCCGGAAGCCAGCGGGTCACCCGATGCTGTCTCCATCCGCTGTCGCTGCCGGCACCGCGGGCGTGCTGCCCCAGTCACCAGAGGGGTCGACGACCAGTACGTGCAGTGTGCGCGGGCCGTGGACTCCTTCCACGCGCTGGAGCTCGATGTCGGAGGTGGCCGAGGGGCCGCTGATCCAGGTCAGCGGGAGTGTCGGGCGAAGCCGGGCCAGTGCGGCCGGGACGCCGTCCACGATGTCGTCGACCGCCACGATGCAGATGTGCTTGTCCGGAACGAGGGTCAGGGCGCGGCGTCCGCTGGTCGCGCTTCCGTCGAGGACGATCGTGCCGGTGTCGGCGATGGCAACGGCGGATCCGGTGACGACGGCGTCGAGGCTCTGAAGGGCATCGATGTCGAGCTCTCCCCCCGGCTGTTCGGTCACGACGTCGATCCCGGTTGCGGTGAGCGCCGTCCGCCAGTGCTCCGGCAGGCCGGCGACGACCGCAACACGCTTCGCGCCCATGGCAGTGAGCGCCGCGGCGATGGCCGCAGGGATGTCGGCGGCGGGAACGCGCTCGACGCGGGCCTTGTAGTCCGCGACCCGCTCGCAGAAGCGGCCCACGATGCCTTCGGGGATCGACGGGGAGCGGAGGTAGTCCCGGGGGATCATGGGCTCTTCCGGCTGGCCGCCGGAGTGCACGTCGGGTCGGGCCGCGCGGATACGTGTGAGGATGTCGGTTTTGGCGCTCATGGCGTTTCGCTCCTTGTCTGCGACTGCGCACTGGGGGGGACGGGCAGCTCACTCTGGTGGCTGCGGCGCCACCAGTCGCGGAAGGACCGTCGAGGCGGCACGGGGATGTCCCTCGCTCCGCTCCAGCTCGCTCCCCAGCCGGGGATGGGGAGCGCTCCGATGGTGCTCCGGCGGCCGAGGACTCGGGAGGCGACCCCGAGGGCACGTTGCGTCGCGCCGAGCAGCCCGGGCTTGGAGAGCACCAAGCCGGCGGCCCGCATGCCGAGCTCCTCGGGGCCAGGGACGCCATGGTGGGTCTCCTCTACGACGCGCCCGCGCAGGTGGATCAGGACGTCGGGGATGTCGATCCGCACCGGGCAGACCTCGAAGCACCGGCCGCACAGGGTCGACGCGAACGGCAGCGACCTCTCGACCGGTCCGTTGTCCACGCCGTGCAGGAGCGGGTTCAGGATGGCCCCGATGGGACCGGGGTAGACCGACCCGTACGCCTTGCCCCCGACCCGTTCATAGACGGGACAGACGTTCAGGCACGCCGAGCATCGGATGCACCGCAGCGCCTGCCGGCCCACAGGGTCGGCCAACGCCCTGGTCCTGCCGTTGTCCAGCAGGACGACATGGACGTTCTTGGGGCCGTCGTCGGAGTGAGCGCCGGTCCACATCGTGGTGTACGGGTTCATCCGCTCGGCGGTGGACGAGCGCGGCAGGAGCTGCATGAACACCTCGAGGTCCGACCAGGTGGGCAGCATCTTCTCGATCCCGACAACGCTGATCAGTGTCTCGGGGAGGGTGAGGCACATGCGGCCGTTTCCCTCGGACTCCAGGACGACGAGGGTTCCCGTGTCGGCGATCATGAAGTTGGCGCCGGAGATCCCGACCTTGGCCGACATGAACCGCTTGCGCAGGTAGGTACGGGCGCTGCCGGCCAGGTCGGCAGGGTCGTCGGTGAGGTCGTCGCGTACGCCGGACATGTTCTCGAGGAAGATCTCCCGGATCTCGCCCCGGCTCAGGTGGATCGCCGGTACGAGGATGTGGCTGGGGAGGTCGTCGGCGAGCTGGACGATGAGCTCTGCGAGGTCGGTCTCGAGCGCGGTGATCCCGGCCTCGGCGAGGGCCTCGTTCAGGGCGCACTCCACGGTGACCATCGACTTGACCTTGACGACCTCGGTCTCGCCGGTGGCCCGAACCAGGTCGACCACGATCCGGTTGGCCTCTGCGGCGTCGCGTGCCCAGTGCACATGGCCGCCGGCGGCAGTGAACTCGGCCTCGAACTGCTCCAGGTACCGGTCGAGGTGGCGGCCGACGTCGTCTTTGATGGCGGCGCCGGAGACCCGGAGGTCCTCCCAGTCGGGCAGCTCGGCGATGACGCGAGCACGCTTGTCCCGGATCGTCGTCGTGGCGTGTCGGAGGTTGCTGCGCAGCTGGGGGTTGTTGAGGGCCTCTTTGGCTCCCGCCGGGAAGGCGGGCATGCCGATGAACGCGCGACTCATGACGCCCTCCTGTGGCCGTGCCCAGTGTCAGACCCTTCGGTCTGCGCGAGCACCTCGGCGAGGTGCATCGTTCTCACTCCGCCGCGAGACCTGGACATCAGCCCGCCCAGGTGCATGAGGCAGGACCGGTCCGCCGCGACGAGAACCTCGGCGCCGGTCTCCCGGACGTGACGCACCTTGTCGGAGCCCATGGCGACGGACACGTCGGGGTTCTTCACGGAGAACGTGCCACCGAAGCCGCAGCACTCCTCGGAGTTCGGGAGGTCGATCAGGGTGAG
>PMBM01000017.1:11477-11631 GCA_003153855.1 Propionibacteriaceae bacterium | reverse complement strand
TGCCGTTCCAGATCGACGAGCGCGTCACCGTCGGCGAGGAGGCACGCCTGCGCTACCGCTACCTCGACCTGCGCCGCCCCGCGCCCGCTGCCGCGATCAGGCTCAGGTCCCAAGTCAACGCGGCCGCGCGTACGGTGCTTGGTGCCCATGACTT
>PMBM01000017.1:0-11391 GCA_003153855.1 Propionibacteriaceae bacterium | reverse complement strand
AGATGAGCTTCGTCGACCAGGACGACATCATCACGCTCGCCGAGGAGATCGTCACCGAGGTCTGGAAGCTCAAGGGCGTCGACGTGGCTGCGCCGTTCCTGCGCCTGCCGTACGCGGAGGCGATGGCTCGGTACGGGTCCGACAAGCCCGACCTCCGGTTCGGCCTCGAGATCACCGAGGTCACCGACTTCTTCGCCGACACGCCGTTCCGTGTGTTCCAGGCGCCGTACGTGGGCGCCGTCGTCATGGCCGGCGGCGGGTCACAGCCGCGCCGTACGTTCGACGCGTGGCAGGAGTGGGCCAAGCAGCGCGGCGCGAAGGGCCTCGCGTACGTGACGGTCGACGAGAACGGCGAGCTCGGCGGTCCGGTCGCCAAGAACATCTCTGAGGAGGAGCGCACCGGACTCGCCGCGAAGGTCGGCGCCAAGCCGGGCGACTGCGTCTTCTTCGGCGCTGGCCCGAAGACGTCCTCGCAAGCACTGCTCGGCGCGGCGCGGCTGGAGATCGGCCGCCGACTCGGGCTGCTCGACGAGAACGCCCACTCGTTCCTCTGGGTGCTCGACGCGCCGCTGTTCAAGCCGGTCAGCGAGGCGGTCGCCGAGGGCGACGTCGCGGTCGGTGGGGGAGCGTGGACCGCAGTGCACCATGCGTTCACCTCGCCGAAGCCCGACTGCATGGACACGTTCGACACCGATCCCGGATCGGCACTCGCGTACGCGTACGACATCGTCTACAACGGCAACGAGATCGGCGGCGGCTCGATCCGAATCCACCGCCGCGACGTCCAGGAGCGCGTCTTCAAGGTGATGGGTCTGTCGGCCGAGGAGGCGCAGGAGAAGTTCGGCTTCCTGCTNNTCGCCTTCGGCTGGGACCGGATCGTCGCCCTTCTCGGGGGGTACGAGTCGATCCGCGAGGTGATCGCGTTCCCGAAGTCGGGCGGCGGGTACGACCCCCTGACCGGCGCACCTGCGCCCATCAGCGCCGCGCAGCGCAAGGAGGCAGGCGTCGACTTCGTCCCGAAGGCGGCACCGGCGCCGGCGCCGCAAGCCTGAGGCAGCACGATGGGGCCGGTCCGCAAGGACCGGCCCCACCTGTTCCGCCGGAGGTGTCAGTTCGTCAGCGTCACATCCCCGGCACCGCTGCGCGCGGTCACGCTGAGGAAGGGCTCGCCCGGCTCGGGTTCGCCGTAGGACGGGATGCGGCTGCGTACGTCGCCCATCCCGGTCGTCAGGTCCTGCCACACGGCCAAGCCGGTCGGTACGCGGACGATGATGTCGCCCATCCCGCTGCGCACCTCGATGGTGCCTTCGGAGAAGCTGGCGTTCACGTCGCCGGCGCCCGTGTGGATGCGGAGCCGACCGACCGCGTCGAGGATCGTGACGTCGCCCGATCCCGAGTTCAGCTCGGTGTCGCCGGAGGAGCGCTCGATGCCGATGTCGCCCGCGCCCGTACGCAGGGTGCCCCCGCCGATCCGGCCGACGCTCACGTTCCCTGCCCCGGAGTGCAGCGTCACGCGAGCGGCCTCGGGGACGTTCACGTCTCCGGCGCCGGTCTTGGCGGCCGCGTCGCCGCTCGTCCCGCTGACGGTGATGTCGCCGTAGCCGGTCTCGAGCGAGATCTCGGCGCCCGGCGGCACGTGGGCCTCCACGTCGACCGTGGCGCCGCGGAAGCCGGCGAACAACGAGAGACCCGCGATCCGGAAGGACAGGCCCGCGCCTGACTCGGACTCGTTCAGCTGGGGGATGTTCACGGTGACCGTCGCACCGTCGGAGGTGGCCAGGACGTCGTCGAACGAGACAGGCCGGTGGCTATGGAGCCGCAGGTTCACGACCCCGGGCTCGGCGTCGTGGTAGACGCGGATGTCGCCCTTCTGGTTCGTGAGCCGGAGATGGGGGAGAGCGTCGAGGACGTACTCGAGGGTGTGCGTCTGGGTCAGTGTGGTCATAGCGGGTCCTCTCTCATGCCCAGCCGGTGATGCGGCGGGAAGATTTGGTGGGGGTCTTGTCGGTGGTCGTCGCCCGGCGGAGCGCGTGGATGATCCACGTGTTCAGCGACTGCCCGGATGCCTGGGCCAGGTTCTCGGCCCGACGCTTGACGGCCTCCGGAAGCCGTACGGTCACCCGCGCGGTCCCTTCGTCGTCCCCCTCGGCGTCGGCCGAGTCGTGAGACGTTTCGTGGCTCTCGGGGGAGACGACGTGCCAGACGGGTTCGCGCCCGTCCATGCGGATGGTGACGACCGGGCCGGAGAGCTCTGACGTGAGCTGGGCGGCGGCGTCGCTGAGGAGCTGCACCATGGCCATGCGGAGCCCCGGCTCGAGCACTGTCACGAGGCGACGGGCCACGTCACGGGTGGCGTCGTCCGCGAGCTGTGTGGCGCGATCGAGGTCGTACGCCACGGCGGAGAGATATTCGTTGAGCTGCATGACGTCATCATGGCATCACAATGACGTCATTGCAATGCCCAAATGACGCCACAACGGGCAGGCACCGTGAGGTACCTGCCCGTCGGGCGTCAGCCGAGGATCACTCGGCGGTCGTGGTGTCCTCGCCGGGATCGCTGGCGAGCAGTCCGTAGAGCGCACGCTTCGTCTCGGCAAGGATGGTCTCAGCCTTGGTCACGAGGTCCGGGTTGCCGGACATCATGATCGGCTTGAGCGCCATGCTCATCTCGCCGAACGTGCGCCACATGGCGCCCGCGTCGACGCGAGCTGCGCCCTCGTCGGCCCACTCGTCCCAGACCTTGGCTGTCTCCGAGTGAACCTCGGGGGCCTCGCGGCCCGCGCTGGTCAGGCGGAACGCCCGGGAGCCCTCGTTGTCGAAGGTCTCGATGAGACCCTCGTCCTCAAGCTGGTTGAGGGCCGGGTAGACCGCTCCCGGGCTGGGCCGCCAGGCGCCCCCGCTGCGCTCGTTGAGCGTGGAGATGATCTGGTAGCCGTTGCGCGGCTCCTCGGAGAGGAGCTGCAGGATGGCGGTACGGACGTCGCCGCGACGAGCGCGACCACGGCCGAAGTGCCCCCTCGGGCCGAACGGGCCGTGACCCATCGGGCCACCGGGTCCGAACGGTCCGCCAGGTCCGAACGGTCCGCCAAGGCCCATCGGGCCTCCAGGCCCCATGGGGCCGGCTCCGAAGCGACCGCCGGGGCCGAAGCCCGCGGCGAAGTCGGAGCGATTCTCGTCGCGGCGCCCGCGCTCGGCGGGACCGCACTCTCGATGATGGTGTGTGTGGAACATGTAAGTCCTCCAGTGGATGATCGGTTCGTAGGTGCACCGTGCACCTTCACTGGAGATAACGATATATCGAAAGACCTATCGATACAACCCTGAGGTAACCCTGATCTCAGGCACTAGCCGAGCCGGCAGAGGTCCAACCAGCCCCTCCGGGCAGTGCGATCAGCGGAACATCGTGACTGCCGCCTTGGCGAGGACGCGCAGGTCCTTCTCATAATGATGCAACGGCGTGAGGTGTTCCAGGGGCAGGTCGAGCAGGGTGTACACCGCGATCTGGGCGGCTCGTACGGAGTACTGCTCGGTGAAGACCATGTCGAACGGCATCTCGACGAACTGGCTGACGAAGGCCAGGTTCTTGGAGCCCGGAGGGACCACGGGAGGGCGGTCGGTCGTGGAGCGGCGCGCGAACAAGGCGCTGGCGTACGGCATGTGAGCCGGCACAACATTGGCGACGGAGGCCCAGATCGCGTCGGTCTTGCTCGCGATGTTCGCCGACCGGGTGTCGACCGCGGAGAGCTGCCCGAGGGTCTCCACGAGCATCTCGCGTCCGGTCATCTCGATGAACGGCTTCGTGACGAAGTCGCCGACACGGCGCGGGTAGAGGGAGTATCCCCAGAACACCGTCTCATTCGGGGCCTGAGCCGCGAAGTGGGGCTGCTGGTGGACCACGAGGGAGATCACCGGAGTGCTGTCCACGAAGGTGTTCAGTGCGTTCCCCGGCGTCTGCTGGGTGATGGCGGCGATCTCGTCGATCAGCAGGTGGTCGGTCGTGGTCACCGAGAAGCTCGTCCACTCGCTCTGGGTCCGGTCGGCGAAGAAGGCATCCGGGTCTCCGAGCCCGGTGAAGTGCTCGGTCGCCTGCTTCCACAGGGCCGCCGACGGGGCGTACCTGAGGTCCTCGACGATGGCTGTGTCCAGGTCCCCGAGCGAGGAGGAGTCCGTGATCGACCCGTTGGTACACAGCACGAGGTCGCCGTCGGCAACTGTCATGAGACCTGAGGAGTCAGGCGAGTCCACGGCCTCGTACTTCAGCCCGACGACCTGGATCTCCTGACGTGCGGCCGCCTCGTCGGCGAACACGAACTCCGTGACCTTGCGGTTGGTGACGAAGCTCACGCCGTGACCATCGAGCCAGGCGCGCATCGGCAGGATGATGCTCTCGTACTGGTTGAGCGGCGTACGCGTCACGCCCTCGAGGGTGTTGATCCGGCTGAACTCCACGATCATGCGGTTCATGTAGCGACGCAGCTCCATCGCCGAGTCGTTGCGGAGGAACGCGAACGTCGTCTCCCACATCCGCCAGAAGTTGGTCTCGAAGAAGTGCGGGCTCGAGCTGAACCACTCGTCGATGCTGATGTCGTCCAGCCGCGACTCCTTCGAGGCGGGCAGCCTCATGAGCCTGGTGAGCAGCAGCCGGTCGGCGAAGGTGAACTGCATGTGGCGGTAGTCGTCCTTGTCACGCCTGGTGCGGGCCCCCTCGGCATCCATCAGGCGGCCCACGTCATGGGTGGGGTGGGCGTGGTCGAAGTCGAGGATCTCCTGGGTCACCGACGTGCTCGGATCGTTCAGCGACGGGATCGAGCCCAGGACGTCCCAGAGGTTCTCGTACGTCTCCTCGTTGAGCATCCGGCCGCCCCGGTTCACGAAGCCGGCGTTGACGGACAGCGGCCGGTTGCCGTACTCGGACTCGTACGCGGTGACCTTTGCCCCGTCGTTGGCACCGTGCGTGTCGAGGCCGAGGACGGAGATCTGCGCACCGTCCCAGCCCCCGTCGCGGATGAGGTAGACGGCAGCCGACAGGTTCCCGATGCCGGCTCCGATGAGATACGCCCTACGAGTCATGCGGTTGTTCTCCTTGCTGAAGTGGTGCGCGGGCGCGGGTGGCGGGATGTCACGAGGTGCGCACGGTGTCGAGGAAGCCTCGGACGACGAGGTCGATCTGGGCGCGCAGCTCGGCAGCGGGCGCCTTGCCCGGATGGGCATGGGTGCTCGGCTGTGCCAACGCGAGGTGGAGGGCGGCAAAGACCAGCCGGGAGGCACGCTCGGCGGCCCTCAGGGTCGCCTCGCTGGTGTCGTCGGCCGCAACGACGAGCGCCGACGCGATGGCCTGCTCGAGGATCGCGACGAGCGCCAGTCCCTGTGCCCGGTGCTCGTTGGTCCCGCTGCCGTAGAAGAGCTCGCGCTGGTAGAGGATCGCGGTGTCCGGGTTCCGGTTGCGTTCCAGAACGGGCAGGACGAGGGCGCACACGGCATCGGTCGGATCGTCCAGACGTTCGGCCGCAGCCTTGCCGGCGGTGATCGCGGCGCCGAACTCGACGTTGTAGACCATCAGAAGCAGCTCGGCCTTGGTCTCGGCATAGCGGAAGAGGGTGCCCTCGGCCACGTCGGCGCGTTCGGAGATCGACCGCGTCGTGACGCCCTGGAAACCGTGCTCGGCGAACAACGTCGCCGCGGCGTCGAAGATCCTGGCCCGCTTGGCATCCATGTTGCGATCGCGTCGGGAGGCGACCCGCGCCTGGTCATCTATTGAGCGCACTCATTAATGATAGCCCTCATAAGTGAGTGCACTCACTACCGGCGGCAGATGGACATGCCGGTTAGCCACCGGAGCTACGGCGTCAGATCGAGCCCCTCGAACAGATCGGTCGCCGTGCCATGGGGGAGCGGGACTCCGGTCGCAAGCCGGAACGACTCACCCAGGCTCTCGATGTCGGTCATGAGCTTCCAGAACGGGTCGTCCATGTCGACCTGCGAGTGGTGGGCGGTCAAGGCAGCGACCTTGTTCGCGCGGTACGGACCCAGCGGGATCCGTACATCGACGTCCTCGCTCTTCGTGATCATCGGGGGCAGGGGACCGTCGAGGTCGAAGTCGCCCCATCGGTTCTCGATGCCNNCCGCTCAGCACGCACGCGTACGTCATGACGCGGTGGGCCATGACGTGGTCGGGATGCCCGTACATGCCGAACGTGTCGTACGAGACCACCACCTGCGGGCGTCGGTCACGGATGATGGACACGAGGTGGAGCGAGGCCTCGAGCAGGTCGGCGTTCCAGAAAGCGCTGTCGGTGGTCTCGTCGCGGGCCGTTGCGGTGCCGTCCTCCGCGTGGGCCATCCCGGAGTCGTGGTAGCGGCCGTCACCGCCGAGCCGCACGTAGTCGGTGAGCCCCAGGGCCTCCGCGGCGGCGTGCAGCTCGTCCAGGCGATGCGTGGCGAGCCCCGAGCCTGGGCTCAGGTGGCCGAGGTCGGCCGGGACGATCTCGCCCTCCTCGCCGAGCGTGCAGGTGACGAGCGTGACCCGTGCACCTTCGGCGCAGTATCGGGCGATGGTGGCGCCCGTCGAGCTCGACTCGTCGTCGGGATGAGCGTGGACAAGGAGCAGCCGTCGATGATCAGTCACGAGGCAAGGTCACCACGTCGTTGAAGGATAAACAAGTTGTTCTCACCTTGGAATCGTAGGCCGGTTCGGTCACGGTACATCGCCCTATGCTCAGGCGTGTGACCGAGGACCTTTTCGGCGAGTTCACCGCGGCGCCCGCGAACGGGCACGGCGGGTCGCTGGGAGGCGCCCACTCGAGCTCGCCGCTGGCTGTACGGCTGCGGCCGACCACCCTCGAGGAGATCGTCGGGCAGCAGCACCTCCTGGGTGCGGGCTCGCCCCTGCGGCGCCTGGCGGCGGGCCAGCCGATGTCGGTGTTCCTCTGGGGGCCTCCCGGCGTGGGCAAGACCACGATCGCGGCCGTCGTGTCGAGGACCAGCGGCTCACGGTTCGTCGAGCTGAGCGCGGTGACAGCCGGGGTCAAGGACGTACGGACCGAGCTCGAGCTCGCCAAGAAGGAGCTCGCCCGCGGACGTTCGACCGTGCTCTTCGTCGACGAGGTCCACCGGTTCAACAAGGCACAGCAGGACGTGCTCCTGCCCGCCGTCGAGAACCGACTCATCACGCTCATCGCCGCGACCACGGAGAACCCCAGCTTTTCTGTGATCGCCCCGCTGCTGTCGCGATCGTTGCTCCTCACGCTCGAGTCGCTCACCCCGGACGACCTGTCTACTCTCATCGACCGCGCCCTGTCCGACGAGCGAGGACTCCGTACTCCCGGCGACGGTCTGTACACGATCGCGGACGAGGCCCGTGCACAGATCCTGCGTCTGGCGGGAGGTGACGCACGTCGCGTCCTCACCTATCTCGAGGAGGCAGCGGCCGGAGCGACGGCAGTCGCCACCACGGAGATCACGATCGCCGAGGTCGACAAGGCCGTCGACCGAGCCACGGTCCGCTACGACGCGGACGGCGACCAGCACTACGACGTCATCAGCGCGTTCATCAAGAGCGTGAGGGGATCCGACGTGCAGGCGGCCGTGCACTACCTCGCGCGCATGATCGAGGCCGGCGAGGATCCGCGGTTCATCGCGCGCCGCCTCATCGTGCTGGCGAGCGAGGACATCGGCATGGCCGCCCCGTCGGTGCTGCAGACGTGCGTGGCCGCGGCCCAGGCCGTACAGCTCATTGGCATGCCAGAGGCGCGGATCAACCTCGCGCACGCGACCATCGCCGCCGCGACTGCGCCCAAGTCCAACGCCGTGGTGATGGCCATCGACGGCGCGCTCGCCGACCTCCGTGCCGGCAAGATCGGGCTGGTACCGCCCCACCTTCGTGACGCCCACTACCCGGGCGCGGCCAAGCTGGGCCACGGAACGACCTACGTGTACGCGCACGACGCGCCCCACGGCGTGGCCGCTCAGCAGTACCTCCCGGACGAGCTGGTGGACGCCCGCTACTACCGGCCCACCGACCACGGCAACGAGACACAGATCGCCGAGCGGCTGGACGTGATCGAGGACCTCCTCGGCCGCCACCTCGACTAGACCGGAGAAGCCCATGGCCGCCATTCCCGTCCCGCGCCACCCCAACCTGCTCGTACGCGCCGGCGTGGCGATCTCGGAACGTACCGTCGGGAAGACTCTCGAGCCCGCCCGGCTCCTCACGTGGTACCCCAAGGCAGCGCTCGGCTTCGGCGTCATGGAGGCACTCGTCGCCCACCATGACGGGCGCCTGAGCAAGCGTGTGCTCCAGCTCGTACGGCTCGTCGCCTCGTTCGCGGTGGGCTGCCCGTTCTGCATCGACCTCAACGGGATGGGCAAGGAGCGCAACCGGCTCACCGACGACGAGGTACGGGCTGTTGCGCGGCTCGCCGGCGGAGCGTTGCCGGACTGGCCCGCGTCGGTCAGCGAGCTCGAGCGGCTCGCCACGCGCTACGCGGCCGCACTGTCAGCCACGCCGATGCAGCCGGACGCGGTCCTCGACGAGGTCACCGCTCTGTTCACGCCCCGGGAGGTCGTCGTCCTGGCGACGACCTCCGCTCAGGTCAACGCATGGGCGCGGCTGATCCGTGGGCTGGGAGTCTCCCCGGCAGGCTTCTCCGACACGTGCGAGATCGCCGGACACGCATGAGGGCGGTCAGAGGAGTGAGACGACCGCCGGGACGTCCCGCAGGTCGTCGATCACGGGAGCGCCGAGCGACTCCAGGTGCACGCGTGCGTGGTGGCCTCCGCTGAACAGGACGCAACGCGCGCCCACGGCCTCCGCGATCTCGAAGTCGTGCTCCGAGTCCCCGACGAAGAGCACCTCGGCGCCCGAGAGGTTCTCGTCCGCGAGCCAGCGACGGGCCAGGCCTTCCTTCGAGGCCGCGTAGATGTCCTCGATGCCGTGGACGCCGTCGAGGTACGCCTCCAGGCCGAACGGGGCGAGCTGCGCGCGCAGGTTGTCCTGTTGCGACGCCGAGATCACGACCTGTCGTACGCCAGCCTCGTGGAGGGCCATCAGGGCGTCCGTCGCTCCCTCGTGCAGACCGCACCGGACCGACGCGGCGCCGTACAGCTCCATGTAGCGCTGGGCAGCACGGGAGAAGTTCCCCGTCGGAGTCGTGTCGAAGCCGAGGTCCGCGTAGTAGTCGACGATCGGGAACCGGAACTTCGCGTGGTATTCCGCGACACCGCTCAGGAGGGGCAGGTCGAACTCCCCGAGCAGCTGGTTGGCGACGTCGACGCACGTGTGGAGGTCGTCGAAGAGCGTGCCGTTCCAGTCCCAGACCACGCGTGTGAGCACCAGCGCACCCTAGTGGACCCACTCGGGTGGCCCGCCTGGGTGAGAGCGCCCCGAGGCCACTAGGCCAGGCGATCCCTGCGTCGACGAGCGACGAGCAGCACCGCGCCGCCGGTGAGGATGAGCAGCAGGCCCAGAGCACCGACGTACAGATCCGGACCACCTGTGCTCGGCAGCGTGGTCACCGTGACCAGCACGGTGTTGGCGACCTGCACTCCGTTGGTGTCCGTCACGAGATAGCCGATGGACGCGGTGCCCGCGAAGCCGGCGGCCGGCGTGAACGTGATGGTCCCGTCAGCGTTGACCACCCACGTACCCACACCGGCAGCCATCGCGGTCTTGGGGCAGTCTCCCAAGGCGGTCCCGGCGATCGTGCTCGCGGAGTCCGGGACGAGGCAGACGGTGCTCGGGGCCCAGGTGGCACCCCTGCTCGGCGTGTCGTTCGCCAGCGGACTGAGCGTGACCGGACCCGTCCCCGAGCCGGTGGCACTGTCCGCGGCGGCCATCGCCCCGTACGGCGCGGCGACGGTCACGACGACGGTCGACTGACCGTACGTGCCGTTGATGTCCGCGACCTCGTAGGTCACCGGTGCCGTGACGCCCTGGAACGTGGGGACAGGAGTGAACAGGACGGAACCGTCGGGCTTCACGGTCCACGTGCCGACGCTTGTCGCCGTGACCGCGGTCACCCAGTCCGCCGTCACAGGATCCTTGAGCCGGACCGTCGTGGGATCGAGCGGCGTGTCGGCACGGCCGGCGCTGTCGTTGGCGAGGACGGCGACCGTGACGGGGGTACGGAACGGTGTGGTGGCTGTGTCACCGGACGCCGTAGGCACGACCTCGGCGACGGTGACTCTCGCGGTCGAGGTGGCCGTGTTGCCGAAGCTGTCGGTGACCTCGTAGGCGATCGGTGTCGTGTGGCCGACATACGCGGGCAACGGCGTGAACGTCGCCGACCCCGTGGCGGGATCGACCGTCCAGGTGCCCTCGTCGGCGATCGTGACGCTGGGCCCGTACGTGCCGTCTGCCGGATCGAGCAGCTGCGTGGTCGCCGCGCTCAGCGTGCCACCCGTACCGGGGTGGTCGTTGGCCAGCAGCGGCAGCGTGACGGGATGACCCTGAAGTGTGGTCGCACTGTCCGGTGCCGCGATGGGTGCGTTCCCGATGACGACGTCGATCGCCGCGACCCGGGAGGTGCCGTTGGCGTCGGTCACGCGGTACATGACGGGGTCGACGGTTCCCTGGTAGGCGCCGCCTGCCGGTGTGAACACGACCTGCCCGTCGGGCTGTACGGCGAAGGTGCCCTGGCCGGCCAGGGTCACCGTCTTCGTCCACGACCCGAGTGCCGGGTCCTCCAGCACCACCGATGCGGCGTCGAGGGGCGCGGTGGCGTCACCGGGTCGGTCGTTGGCGAGCACGGGGATCGTGACGGGGGTATGGAACGGGGTGCTGACGGAGTCAGCGACGACAGCGGGCACGACGGCCGTCACGCGGACCGAGATCCACGACGACGCGACGTTCCCGTCGCTGTCGGTGACCTGGTAGGTGATCGTCGACGCCACGCCGGTGAACCACGGCACAGGCGTGCAGGTGATCGAGCCCGTGGCCGAGTCGACCGCGTACGTCCCCTGGTTCGGCACCATGATCACAGGCTGGCCAAGGCCCGAGCCCGGGTCGATCAGCTGGACCGAGGACGGAGTGAGGGTTGCGCCTGTACCGGGCTGGTCGTTCGCCAGGGTGGCGAGGGTGACCGGCTGGTTCTGGAGCGTGGTTCTCGTGTCGGGTGCAGCCACCGGCGGTGCGCCCACGACGACCGAGACGGTCGAGGAGGTGACGGTTCCGTTGCTGTCGGCGAGGTGGTAGGGCAGGGCCGCCGCACTGCCGGTGTACCCGGCGGCCGGCGTGAAGGTCACCGACCCGTCGGGCTGGACCACGTACGTGCCCACTCCCGCCACCGTGACGGTCGTCGCCCAGAGCCCGGAGGTCGGGTTCCTGAGCTGGACGGAGCCGGGGATGAGCGGCACCACGGGATCCCCCGCGTGGTCGTTCGCCAGCAGCGGGAT
>PMBM01000207.1 GCA_003153855.1 Propionibacteriaceae bacterium | reverse complement strand
ACGTTCTTCCTCAACGGCAACCAGCCCTCGTGGACGGACCACGCGCACCGGTTGCGGCCGCTGGTCGAGTCGGGTCAGATCCAGCTCGGCAACCACACGTGGTCGCACCCCGACCTGCGCGCGCTCTCGACGGCAGGGATCCAGGACCAGCTGCAGCGCAACGAGAACTTCATCCAGAGCACGTACGGGGTCAGCGCCAAGCCGTTCTACCGGCCGCCGTTCGGCTACGTCAACGCCCACGTACGGAGTGCCGCGGCGGCGATCGGGTACACGGCGCCGACCCTGTGGTACGGGTCGTTGTCCGACTCGAGCGTGCTCACCAGCGACCAGATCTCAGGCTTCGGCGACCAGTGGTTCAACGCCGGCAGGATCGTCATCGCCCATGCGAACCACCCTGGCGTGATCGGCGCGATGCAGCACCTGGTGGACCTCGTCGCGCAGCGCGGCTTGCGTACCGTCACGCTGCGCGACGTGTTCCAGACGACCTGAGGTCAGGCGTCCCAGGTGAGCTGAGCTCGGTCAGCCGCTGCGACGCGAGCTGAACGACGCCGCGCTGTGCGGACGTACGGCGTTGCCGGACGGGCCGACCTTGCGCACGCCGGCCGCACTGCGAGGAGCGTTGGAGCTGCCGCTGCCACGGGTCGCGCCCGAGGTGCCGCGAGCACCGCTCGACTTGCCGGGCGAGCCGCCCGAGGTGCCGCGACCAGAGCCGCCCGAGCCGCTGCCGGACGCGCCACGCGCCAAGCCGTTGTTGTTGTCGAAGCCCGACGAGTGGGTCTTGGACGGTCCGTGACCGCCACCACCGCTGCGAGAGCGACCGCCGGCGGAACGTCCGCGACCCGGGCCCTGCTCGACGACGGGCGTGGCATCGGCGTAGCCACCGGGCACGAGGGTCCGCACGCCGGGAGCGAGCGTGGCCAGCATGGGGTGACGCTGCCTGTCGATCCGCGTGATCGTGGGGTGGATGCCGGCAGCGCGGGTGAGCGCCTTGACGTCCCTGACCTGATCGTCGGTCATCAGCGTGATGACGGTGCCCTCGTGCCCGGCGCGCGCCGTACGACCGGAGCGGTGCAGGTAGGCCTTCTCCTCGACAGGCGGGTCGGCGTGCACCACGAGCGCCACGTCGTCGACGTGGATGCCACGGGCGGCGATGTCGGTCGCGACCAGGGTCTCGACCTTGCCGCTGTGGAACGCGTCGAGGTTGCGCGTACGGGCGTTCTGGCTGAGGTTCCCGTGAAGGTCGACTGCCGGGATGCCCTCCGCGTTCAGCTGGCGCGCGAGCTGCTTGGCGCCGTGCTTCGTACGGGTGAAGACGAGGGTACGTCCGGGCGCGCTGGTCAGCTCGACCAGGACGGAGACCCGGTTGGACCGATCGACGTGCAGCACGTGGTGGTGCATCGTCGAGATGGGCGACTGCGCCGAGTCGGCCTGGTGCGTACGTGCGTTGTGGAGGTAGCTCCTGACGATGCCGTCGATCGCCTTGTCGAGCGTCGCGCTGAAGAGCATGCGCTGGCCGGTCTGCGGCGTGAGGTCGAGGATCCGCTTCACGGCCGGCAGGAAGCCGAGGTCGGCCATGTGGTCGGCCTCGTCGAGCACGGTGACCTCGACCCTGCCCAGATGGGCGTGGCCCTGCTTGATGAGGTCCTCGAGGCGTCCGGGCGTCGCCACGACGATGTCGGTGCCCTTACGCAGCGCCGTCACCTGCGGGTTCTGTCCGACGCCACCGAAGATGGTCATCGTGGTGAGGTTGTTCGCGCGAGCGAGCGGCAGCAGGGCGGCGTGGATCTGGCCGACGAGCTCACGGGTCGGGGCGAGGATGAGGGCACGCGGCGCGCCGCGCTTGGCGGGGTCGCCGCCATCGGCGAGGCGTGCGACGAGGGGCAGCAGGAACGCGTACGTCTTGCCGGAGCCGGTACGGCCTCGGCCGAGCACGTCGCGACCGGCGAGGGAGTCAGGCAGCGTGGCTGTCTGGATGGGTGTGGGATCGGTGATGCCCTGCTCGGCAAGGAGGTCCGCGAGGTTCGCGGGCACGCCAAGGAGGACAAAGCTGTTCTGAGAAGTCAAGGAATCAGTCGATTCGGTCGGTGTCTCACCAGGCCGTTCCCGTCGGCGACGGGAGGAATTCAGGCTGTGTCTCCACCTAGGTGAAGGGCGCGAGCAATGGGCCGCGCAAGAAGCCCGGGGTAAGACTTCACGGGCATCTGGTAGGTAAGACTAGCGTGCCGAACCGCCAACGGTCGACCACGCGACCCGTACCCCGCCCACATCGGGCGTCTCGCGCCCGCGCGACAGGCAATGCTGGCGCCAGTGGCGTCGTGTCCGGCGTGTCGCGCATCACCGGCACCGATTGCCTGTCGGATGGGTCCGGAACGCCCGGAATAGACCCAGTGATTGAAGGTTGAACCACTCGTGAAGAAGATCGGATTCCTGTCCTTCGGCCATTGGTCGTCCTCGCCGCACTCCAAGACCCAGTCGGCGTCGGACGTCCTCCTCCAGTCCATCGACCTCGCCGTCGCGGCCGAGGAGCTGGGCGCGGACGGCGCGTACTTCCGCGTCCACCACTTCGCCAACCAGCTCGGTTCGCCGTTCCCGCTGCTCGCGGCCGTGGGCGCGAAGACGAGCCGGATCGAGATCGGTACGGGCGTCATCGACATGCGGTACGAGAACCCCATGTACATGGCGGAGGACTCCGCGGCAGCCGACCTCATCTCCGCGGGACGGCTCCAGCTCGGCGTGAGCCGAGGATCGCCCGAGCAGGTCGTCGACGGCTACCGCTACTTCGGGTACGACGCGCCTGACGGCCAGACGATGGCTGACGTGGCGAGGGCGAACACGGAGACGTACCTCAAGGTCATCTCCGGCGCCCGCTTCGCCGAGCCGAGCCCGCGGCCGATGTTCCCCAACCCCACGCCAGGACCGCTCGCGATCCAGCCGCACTCCCCCGGGCTTCGGGACCGGATCTGGTGGGGCTCCGCGTCCAACGCGACCGGCGCGTGGGCCGCGAAGCTCGGGATGAACCTCATGAGTTCCACGCTGAAGACCGACGAGAGCGGCAAGCCGTTCCACGAGCAGCAGGCCGACCAGATCGAGGCCTTCCGTACGGCCTGGGCGGACGCCGGTCACGACCATGAGCCGCGCGTCTCCGTCAGCCGCTCGATCTTTCCGCTGGTCACCGACGAGGACCGTGCGTACTTCGGCCACGACCTCGACTCCGAGGACTCGGTCGGCGAGATCGACGACTTCAGAGCCGTGTTCGGACGCTCGTACGCGGCCGAGCCCGACAAGCTCATCGAGCAGCTCGCGGGCGACTCGGCGATCGCTGCCGCGGACACCGTCCTGCTGACGGTCCCGAACCAGCTGGGTGTCGACTACAACGCCCACGTCCTCGAGTCGATCCTCACCCACGTGGCCCCGGGGCTCGGCTGGCGCTGAGCCACGGGTCCGTACGACTGCG
>PMBM01000007.1:205-2991 GCA_003153855.1 Propionibacteriaceae bacterium | reverse complement strand
TCGACCCGCTCGTCCGGCTCGGGCGCGCGCGCCTCGAACTCGAGCGCGTACCGCCAGTCGGCGCGATGCATCCAGACCAGCTCCTCCTCGACCCGGTCGAGGTACGGGTCGGGGATCAGGCCCGCGGCGAGGAGATCGGTGTGGGCGCTGCCTGGGACCTGCGCGGAGATCGTCCGGCCCGCGATCGCGGCCGGGACCGGGCCCCCGGTGGACGTGAGGGTCCACGCGTCGTGCAGCTCCCTGATCTCGACGGGCACGCCGCTACGCCTGATGATCCAGCCGCGCCACGCCGATCTGGCTGTCCGCCATGCCGTAGAAGACGTATCGCACCCGGTCGACCTCCTCGATCGCGGTGGGGAAGACCACGTTGGGGACGGTCCCGAAGAGCTCGGCCTCCGTCTCGGGCGCCAGGATGGGGGCACTGGTGCGCGCCAACACCTTCGACGGGTCCACCGCGTCCAGGATCATCGCGCCTGCAGAGTAGTGGACGCCTGCCTGCACATGGTTCCACACGCGACCCTTGGTCAATGAGCCCGTGACGCCGTGGTGAAGGAGGAGCCATCCCTCCTCGACCCGGATGGGGGCCGGCCCCGCGCCGATCTTGAGCGACTCGAAGTCGTACTTCGGCATCGCCACCAGCGTACTGGAACGCTGGAAGACGAGGTTGCCGATGTCCGACTGGACATCCTCCACCGGGACGTAGGAGATCCAGATGCCGAGCCGTTCATCGGTGATGCCGGCCGGGAGGTGCACTCCCTCGCCGTCGCGGACCCAACCGAGGTCCCACATGGGGCGATGCAGCATGGCGAACGAAGGAGCGCCGCCGGGCCCCGGCACGGGCTCGGGGAAGAACACCACGTCCTTGTTCGGACAGAGATTGAGGTCAAGGTCGAGCTCCGGCTGGTAGACGAAGTGCAGCGGACCAAGCCGGCGCCAGTCACGCAGGTCCTCCGACACCGCCAGCGCCGACCTCGGTCCCAGGGGGCCGAAGGCCACGTAGGACATCACGTGAAGACCCAGGGCCTCGATCCACGTCACTCGCGGGTCCTCGGTCCCGGCTGAGCCGGCGCCATGCTCCCAGCCGGCGTCGGGCGCCAGCACGACGCCCTCGCGTTCCACACCGACGGGGACGCCGTTGTCGAGGATGATCCTGGCGAGTCCGATCCGGGAGACGTTGCCCGCGGCGACCAGCCGGGGCAGCAGGTACAACTCGCCGTCCGGTGCGCGGCCGCTCCCGGGATTCAACACTCCCTCGGCCTCGAGCGCGTTGCCGGCCTCCGGGGTCATGACCACGCCGATCCGGGTCAGCTTGTAGGGCACGAGGACATCAGCCGGCAATGGACTAGCCCTTGACTCCGGTGGATGAGTGGGTCTCTGCGAATTGCCGCTGGAAGATGATGAACAGGACGACGGCAGGTATCGCGAGCACGGTGGAGCCGGCCAGGATGGAACCCATCGGGTTGGCGTGGAACCCGGCTCCGGTCTGGGTGTAGTTGGCGACNNGTGAGGATGGCCGGGCGCACGAGAGGCACGGCGATCGACCGCAGGATGCGGAACTCCCCCGCACCGTCGATCCGCGCGGCATCGAACATCTCTTGCGGGACCTGGAGGAAGAACTGGCGGAAGATCAATACTGCCACGGAGTTGATCGCGAACGGCAGGATCATGCCCACGTAGGTGTCNNCCCCGACCGCGGAAATGCAGCGTGGCCAACGCGTAGCCGGCCAGCACCCCGAAGAAGATCGTGCAGATCACCACCACGCCGGTGAAGATCCCCGAGTTGAGCAGGGAGCGGCCGAGGTTGATCGCATCGTTGATGTCGAGGAAGTTGTTCAGCGTCAGGTTCGACGGCCACGGGATGGCGCCGGACAGCGATGGGTCCCGCTTCGTCTGCAGCGCGCCGACGACCATGTAGTAGAAAGGAAACAGAAAGACCAGCGCGCCGAGCGTCAGGAGGGTCATCGACGCGATCCGTCGCCAGCGCGGCGTGGACTGCAAGTCAGGCATCGTCACTCCCTCTCCGTGAGCTTGCGACTGGCGTACGTGATGATCAGCACGCCGATCACCAGCAGCACGCCGATCGCGGAGGCGATGGCCGGCTTGCCTTGCTGGATGCCCTGTTGGTAGAGGAGGAACACGGGCGTGGTGGAGGCTCCGTCCGGTCCGCCGCCACCGGTCAGGAGGTAGGGCTCCGTGAAGAGGTTCGCGCCCGTGATGATGGCAAGCAGGACCACCAGAGTCGTCGCTGGGCGCACCGCCGGGAGGGTGACCGCGCGATACGACTGCCAGCTGCTTGCCCCGTCCATCGCCGCCGCTTCATGCAGCTCCTTGGGGACGTTCTGCAGGGCGGCGAGGAAAAGCAGGATGAAGAACCCCAACTGCTTCCAGGTGACGTAGAACGCGATCGAGGGCATGGCCCAGAACCTGTTCACCAGCCACGCCGGGCTGGGCGCCAACGGCCCCAAGATCTGGTTGACGATTCCGCTGGAGTTGAACATGAACATCCACACGGTGATCGTCGCNNACGCTCGCCGTGACGTACGGGACGTAGTAGGAGACGCGCATGAAACCGCGCCAGTGGACCACGCTGTTCAGGGCTGTGGCGAGAAGCAGCGAGAAGATGAGGGTGAGCGGGACGTTGATGATCAGGAACTCCGCCACATGGACGAATGAGGCCCGTACTGCCGGGTTGGAGAGTACTGCCTTGTAGTTGTCGAGTCCGACGAAGGGCTGCGGGACGCTTACCCCGGGAGCCGTGAAGAAGGAATCGTGGAACGACATCCATA
>PMBM01000007.1:0-142 GCA_003153855.1 Propionibacteriaceae bacterium | reverse complement strand
TGGTGATGTCTCCCTTGCCGAAGATGACCGCACCCGTCCACGCGTCGCGGAAGGTCTGCCACACCTCGACAGGATTCGACACGTTGGGCACCTCGACCGTTCGGCTCGCCTGCTCGGCGAACATCGTGTAGGCCGGGTTCTT
>PMBM01000123.1 GCA_003153855.1 Propionibacteriaceae bacterium | reverse complement strand
GTCGCGACCGACCACCACGGGCGGCCCTCGGCCTCGCCCGTGGCGATGATCTTGTCGTCGATGTCGGTGACGTTGGCGACGACGGTCACCTGGTAGCCGCTGATCGTCAGCCAGCGCCGCAGGACGTCGAAGACCACTTCCTTGCGGATGTGCCCGACGTGTGGTGCGGACTGCACCGTGAGCCCACAGTGGTAGATCGAGACGCGTCCGGGGATGACAGGATCGAGGTCGGTCACCTCATGGGTCGCAGAGTCGTACAGCCGGAACGTCACGGAGGGCAGTCTAGAGGAGNNTTTCGGCGTCGGCGCGGATCCTCGCGGCGACCGAACGCTTGACCTTGCCGTCCTTCTTGGACGCCTCCTTGGCGGCGGCGTTCGCGCGGAGGGCGGTGACGTCGAAGTAGCCGCCACCCGTCTCCGGCTCGGCGGCCTCGGCCGCGACCTCCCACGGGTCGTACGGGGGCTCGTCGTCGCCGGCCTCGATGAAGCCCTTCGACGGGTCGTACGGGTCGGCGAGCTGCCGGCCTTCGAGCGGTGTCAGCGCGTCGGCGCTCATCGCCTCGTCGGGGAGCTTGCGCAGCACGTCCTGGACGTAGCCGTGCGTCGCCTCCGTGAGGGGGACGTCGCGGTTCTCCCGTTGCGACTGGTACCAGCGGTAGTCGAGCACCTCGTGGAACAGCTGTGCCGGCTCGCGCTTGGCCTTGAGGTCGTTCGGCACGATCTGGATGACCGGCTCGAACACGTCGGTCAGCCACGCGTGGGCGACGATCGCCTCGTCGAGGTGCTGCTGGCCCGTACGGGCGCGGAACGTGTCGAGGTCGTTGAGCAGACGTCGCGCCTGGTTCTCCTCGGTGTCGAGGCCGGTGAGGCGGAGCAGACGACGCGAGTGGTGACCCGCGTCGACGACCTTGGGCTGGATGCGGATGTGCGAGGCGTCGTCGGAGGTCTGGATGTCGAGCTCGGCGACGTCGAAGCCCAGCGCGTTGAGCCGGCGCACACGGCTCTCGATGCGGCCGAGCTCCGAGCCCGAGAACTCCTCGACGCCGGTCAGCTCTGCCCACAGCTCGCGGTAGCGCGTCTCGACCGTCTCCACGAGGTGCATGGGGTCGAGGCTCTCGTCGAGCATCCCGCCCGCCTGCAGGTCGCAGAAGTCGCCGAACAGGTTCGTACGGGCGACGACCAGGTCGTGCTCCCGCTGGCCGGCNNAAGGACCCCGCGTCGCGGCGGAACAGCGTGTTCGACAGCGAGACGTCGCCCCAGAGGAAGCCGATGATGTGCAGCCGCGCCAGCAGCACGACCATGGCGTCGATGAGGCGGCTGACGGTGTCCTGCTTCACGCCCGCGGCGAACAGCGAGCGGTACGGGAGCGAGAACTGCAGGTGGCGCGTGATGAGGATCGGGTCGAGCTCGGTGCCGTCCGCCGCGACACGTTTGGTGACGACCCCGATCGGCTCGACCGACGGCGTATCCATCCGCATGAGGTCGTGCAGCAGCCGGTACTCGTGGAGCGCCAGGTGCTCGATGACCTCCTTCGCCGCGTACACGCTCGATCCCACGCGGATGAACCGCACGACGTGGCGCGAGATGCCGCGGGGGAGAGCGACGAGATGCTCCGTCGGCCACTCCGCCAACGGCGTTCCCCAGGGCAACGGGATCAGCCGTGAGTCAGGTTTGGCGGAGACGAAACGGGGCACGTGCCACAGTCTGCCCTAGCCCGGAAAACGACGTGCTGGAAATGAGGGGCTCCCGTGGGGTGCTGCCCACGCCGGCGACCAGGTGTCTGCGCGTCCAGGGCCGCGCTCGTCGTACGGCTGGAGCGTGTCAGATCCAGTTGCTCGGACCGGCCGAGCCCGCCACGTACGTGTCCATCGGCACTGTCCCGGCTGCCCACGCATCGAGGACCGGCGTGACGATCCGCCAGCAGTCCTCTGCGACGTCGCCGCGCACGCTGAGCAGCGGGTCGCCGTCGAGGATGTGCGACAGGATCTCCCCGTACGGGCGGATCGGGCTCTCGCCGAGGTCGGCGTCGAGCACGGTGGGCTCGAGGCTGAGCCTGTCCCCTTCGACGTTGGTCGACAGCTGGACCCGGAGGTACTCGGGGGACAGCCCGATGACCACGACGTTCTGCGGCGCCTCGTCGTGGAAGCCGACGGGCGTGTGCGCGATCGGCCGGAAGACGACCGTGATCTGCCGTACGCCGTCACCCAGTGCCTTGCCGCTGCGCAGGGTGATGGGCACCCCGGACCAGCGAGCGTTGCGGATCTCGACGGTCACCTCCGCGAGGGTCTCGGTGTTCCGGGCCGGGTCCACGCCCTTCTCATCCACGTAGTTGGGGACAACCTCGTCGCCGACCTTGCCCGCGGTGTAGCGCGCACGTCGCGAGGCCTTGACCGGGTCGTCGCCCCACAGGTGGGTGGAGCGCAGCAGGTGGGCCTGAAGGTCGCGCAGCTCGAAGGCGTCGAACGTCGCCAGCTCCTCCATGCACAGCAGAGCCATGACGAGCAGAAGGTGGCTCTGGATCATGTCCTTGAGCGCGCCGGCGTGGTCGTAGTAGCCCGCGCGGCCCTCGAGAGCGAGCAGCTCGTCGGAGACGATGTGGATGCTTTCGATGTTCGTCGCGTTCCACACCGGCTCGAAGAGGCGGTTGGTGAACCGGAGACCGACGAGGCTCAGCACGGTCGCCTTGCCCAGGTAGTGGTCGACGCGGAAGACATGCGACTCGGGCAGCGGCAGGTGCGCGAGGAGCGTGTTGAACTCGTGGGCGCTCTCGGCGTCCGTACCGAACGGCTTCTCGATCGCCAGGAACAGGTCCTCGGGAAGCGTCATGTCTGCGAGCGCCTTGCAGGCGGCCATGGTGACGACCGGAGGCAGCGCGAAGTACAGGACGATCCGTCCCTGAAGACCCGTGAGCAGGCTCGTCAGGTCGTCGATGCTGGACGCGTCGATCTTCGTGTAGGTGGTCGAGCCGACGATCTCCTCCACCTCGTCGCTCGAGCAGCCGCCCTCGTTGAGCGCCGTCTTCACGAGGTCGCACCAGTGGCTCTGGTCCCAGTCCTCGGCACCGGCGCCGAGGAGTCGCAGGGTGATCCCGTGGTCGGCCTTGAGNNGAGGTTCACGGCTTGGGACACGACACTCCTAATGTCACACGGATGGCCGATCTCGGCCTCGTCACGAGCATGCCACGGCTCTCGTATCGAGTCAGCCAACCTCAGCCGGGACGCGAACCGGGGCCCCGCCGTCAGGCGGGACCCCGGAACGATGAAGCAGTCAGGACGTGCTCAGGACAGACGCTCCTGGGTCACGTCGGAGAACACGTGGATGTGGTCGACGTCGACACCCATGCGAACTGTCGAGCCGCGCTCCGGAGGACGACGCGACGAGATGCGCGCGACGACCTGCTGAGCGTTGAGCTTGGCGTCCTCGGCGAGGCCTGCGAGCGTGCCGTAGACGTACGCGTCGGCGCCGAGCTCCTCGACGACCGCTACGTCCAGGCCAATGCCCTGGTCGGCGATCGTGAAGGACTCGGGGCGGATGCCCAGGGTGAGCGTCTTCTCGCCGACACACTTGGCGAGGACCTCACGCTTGATCGGGACGGTGAAGTCGCTGATGACGACGCCACCCTCGACGATCGGGCCCGACATGAGGTTCATGGCGGG
>PMBM01000050.1 GCA_003153855.1 Propionibacteriaceae bacterium | reverse complement strand
GTGTTGCCGCCGGTGTTCAGCTGGTACGTGTGCTCGATCCGCATCCCACGGTCGAGGAAAAGGTTCGTCAGCGTCCGGTGCAGGATCGTCGCCCCGACCTGAGCCTTGATGTCATCGCCCACGACGGGAAGTCCGGCATCCGCGAACTTCTGGGCCCACGCGTCGTTGGAGGCGATGAACACCGGGATGCAGTTCACGAAGCCACAGCCTGCCTCGATGGCGGCGTTCGCGTAGAACTCGGTGGCCAGCGTGGAGCCAACAGGCAGGTAGTTGACCACGATCTCCGCGCCGGCAGCTTTCAGGGCGGCCACGACGTCGACCGGCTCCTGGGCGTCGTCGACCGGGACGAGCTCGGCGGTGTACTTGTTCACGCCGTCAAGCCGCGGCCCCTTCGCCACCAGCACGCCGGTGGTCGGGACTCGGGCGAAGACGGTGGTGTTGTTGGGGGCGACATAGATCGCCTCTGCGACGTCCTTGCCGACCTTGTCGGCGTTCACGTCGAATGCGGCCACGATCTCGATGTCACGGATGTGGTACCCGCCGAAGTTAGCGTGCATCAGACCGGGGATCGACTCGTCGTCGCCAGCGTCCCTGTAGTACTCGATGCCCTGGATGAGCGACGACGCGCAGTTGCCGACCCCTACCACTGCGAGCTTGATCTTGCGGTCCACGACTCTCCTCCCTCGACGCCCGACGGGCGCCCTCCCGTACACGTGAAAGCCTCACCAGGTTAGGGCATGACATTCCCTTGCGTGCCAGACTCGGGGGGTGCTGACAAGCGTTGTCTCGCAGCTGATCGTCGANNACTCCGCGCAGGCGATCCGGGAGCGCTGGTGATCGGCGAGGAAGCGGTCGCGGCCGACGCATCGCTGCGCACCCTCATCGACGGGGCCGAGCGAGTGTGGCTGGTCGACCCCGTGGACGGCACCGGCAACTTCGTCGCGGGCAACCCCGACTTCGGCTGCATGGTCGTGGAGCTGCGGTCCGGGACACCTGTGCGCAGCTGGATCTGGCAGGCCGTCCGTCGCCGGATGTTCCATGCGGCCCGTGGGGGAGGCGTTCACCTTGACGGAGGCAGGCTGCCCCGCCCCCGGTCGAGGCGTTCCCGGCTCGTGGGCGGGGTGACGGCCGAGTACGCGCAGTTGAGAGGCGCCAGTCTGGCCGAGCCCTGGCCGATGACCGGCAGCTGCACCGAGGACTACCCACTGATGGCTCTCGGCGAGCGGGACTACCTCATTCACAACGGCACTTACCCCTGGGACCACTGGCCCGGCGTCCTGCTGCTCACCGAGATGGGCGGCCGGGTCGCTTTCGTCGACGGGGAACCGTTCACCTCCTCGAGCCCCAACCCGCACAAGATCCTCGCGGCCCGCACACCCGAGGTCTGGGACACCGTCGCCGCCGCCGTCCGCGACCTCAACATCTCCCGCGGCTGACGCGTCCGGCTCATCCCCGACGCGCTCACGCCACCGATCCCGGGAACTGATCAGGCCTCACATACCCCGTGCAGCAGGGTCGCCCGCCTCTACTCAGACTCGCTGAGACCGGGCTGTTGCGTGGGGCCGAGCAGCGCCGCCGCCAGGTCGCGAACACGGCGCTGCAGGTCGTCACGTACGAGCCGCATCCGCTCCATGCCCTCGATCCCACGCTCCGAAGGCTCGTCGGTTTCCCAGACCTCGATCTGGCCGACCATCCCTGGCAGCGGATCGACGCGGGCATCGCCGCCCGTCACGATGACCCGGTCGACCCGCGCCAGCACCGCGGGATCGATGGGCTTGGGGTGCTCGCCTGCGAACGTGGCGCCCAGCTCCTCGACTGCCTGCGCCGACTGCTCGTTCAGTCGGTCGCCCGGGCTTGTTCCGGCTGAGTGGACCTCGACCGCGTCGCCTGCCAGCCGGCGCATCAGCGCAGCAGCCATCTGGGACTTGCCGCCGTTCTTGACGCACACGAAGAGTACGGAGGGGCGATGGTCGGGCTGAGTCACCAGTGGGCCTTTCGTCTGAGCCGGTCGGTCAGTCTGTCTCAGCGACATAGTCCCAGGCGGCGACGACCGCGCCGGCTGCTGGGTGGTATCGGAGGAGTCCCTCCCCGCTGGGCAACGTCGCGGCCAGCTCGAACGTCACGGTCCGGTGCGGCTCGACCTGGGCTGGGACGGTCGTGGAGGGTGCCAAGGCCACCGGGTGGACGCCGCCCAGGTGGTCGAGTACGTCGAACTGCGCCGCGGCCAACGGCACTGTGGTGTCCGAGTCGCGCAGCGTGATCGTGAACGTGCAGACGACCTGGTCCGCACCGAGCTTGGTGTCAGGCGGGAAGGCGGGTCCCTGGACGTCGACCGTGACGTGTCCGGTGGCGAGCTGTACGACGACCGGGCTGCCCGCGTACGACATCGCCGGCGAGTCGGCGCTGCCGTGGGCCACGACGTTCGCGCTGGCGGACGGCAGGAACGTCGGAAGGTCCCCGATGCCGGACGCCGTGCTGCCCGACTGCCCCCCAGGTGCGGACGAGCAGCCTGCGACCAGCAGAAGGCACACGCCCACCAGGACGAGGGCCCTCGAGATCCTGGACACAGTCACTTCCTT
This sequence comes from Propionibacteriaceae bacterium, assembly GCA_003153855.1. Taxonomy (GTDB): domain Bacteria; phylum Actinomycetota; class Actinomycetes; order Propionibacteriales; family Propionibacteriaceae; genus Fen-668. The sequence continues at coordinate 912 of PMBM01000050.1, read as the reverse complement.
CACAACGGCCGGGCCGTCGGCCGAGTACGTACCGTGCTCGGCCGACGGGGACCTGCGGGTTCCTAGTTCTTGCTCCCGCTCTGTGAGTCGTCACCCGGTTCGTTGGGGCTACCACCCTGAGAGGGACCCCGGCCGTGGCCATGACCGGCGTTGTTGAAGACGTCGGTGCCGAACGGCATCAGACCCGACTGGGCTGCGAAGCCGAGGTGGCCCTGGTGATCCAGGCCACCGCTGACCGTTCCCGCCGGGAGGGCGGTGTAGTTGTTCCCCTTGGCCACCTGGAAGATGTCCTCCATCGTCCGCAGCCACGAGTAGTGGTTGTAGCTCGTGTCGGTCACGGTGCCTGGCTTGATGAGCGGCGAGATCAGCACCGAACCGGTGATGCCGCCGCCGGGAGTGGCGTCCTGGGCGTCGAACGTCGCCAACGGCGTCTGGCCGGCGGCCAGGTGCCCCGGGATGCCCAGTGCGGACAGCGTCACGCTCGTGACTGCCGCCGTGGTCTGAACCTTCTTCCCGTTGACGTCCACCAGCGTGAACGAGGCGTTCGTGACCGCCCCGGTCGGCGCGGCGACCAGGTTGGGGCCGGCATTGACCACCGCGCCCACGTACGATCCGGCCGGGATGCTCGAACCGGTCACCTGGCGTCCGATGTCGGTGGCTGATACCGCGGCCGCGACCGTGCTCGTGCCAGCCGCCGCTGCCGCTGCGATCGTCTTCGCGGGTGCGAGGCCGAAGGCGGCGCCGGTGTTCTTGGCGCCCTTCACGCAGTTGGTGCCCGTGGCGTTCACCAGGGTGGTGTCCTGCTCACACGACGGCGGCCGGGTGATGTAGCCGTTGTCACCGGGCCCTGGGTACAGCTGGTTGCCGAACGCGTCAGTCGCCAGTGTCGAGTTAGGCCCGGTCGGTTCCCAG
>PMBM01000046.1 GCA_003153855.1 Propionibacteriaceae bacterium | reverse complement strand
CCGAGATGGAGTAGAACGGCACGCCGGCCTCGCCCGCCACAGCGCGCGCCAGCAGCGTCTTGCCGGTGCCCGGAGGGCCATATAGCAGGACGCCCTTGGGGATCTTGGCGCCGACGGCCCGGAACTTGGCGGGCTCGGCGAGGAACTCCTTGATCTCCTGCAGCTCCTCGATCGCCTCGTCCACGCCCGCGACGTCAGCGAACGTGGTCTTCGGGGTGTCTTTCGTGGCGATCTTGGCCTTGGACTTGCCGAACTGCATCACCCGCGAGCCGCCACCCTGCAGCGAGTTGATGAGGAAGTAGAAGATCACGCCGATGATGAGGAACGGGACCAGGGTGCCGACCAGACTTCCCCAGAAGCCGAGGTTCGGGTTGACGCCCTTCCACGACTCGAGGGTGCCGGCTGCGACGCGGGCGTTGAGCCGCGTGATGATGTCCTGCGACTCCGTACCGACCCACGTGGCCTTGACCTTGGTCTGCTTGTCGTCGGCCTGGGTGATCTCGATGCTCTGCTCGGTGTCGGTGAGAACCACCTCCTTGAGCGGCGCATCGCTGTTGATGAGAGCGATCACCTGGCTCGTCGGGACGTCCTTGGGGCCCGTCATCTGACCGGTGAGCTGGATGACCCAGTACGCCGCGAGGATCACGATCAGGATCCACAGGAACGGTCCGCGGACAATGCGTTGAAAGGTGCTCATACCCTGCCTTGAGAGGAGGTCGCCAACAGGAACTAGACCTTACCAGCGGGTCCTAGGTCATCTTCCCGTTGCTGTGAGCACCCCCATAACCCCTAAGGGTCACCTTCACCGTCCCTTACACGTCGCGTGGAGCAGCCATTACCCGCCGCGACGCAGGATGGGGACAACCCCCACCGACCGCGCACGATCCCTGACGTACAAGGAGCAACGACCCGCAATGAGCTCAGCCGCGACGAAGACCTCTCGCCCCCGTCGAGCACAGCGAGGGGTGGAGCGGCGGTCGCGGCGGTTCCGTCTCGTACGCACGGCGGCGCTCAGCCTGGCCGTCCTGCTCGTCGGTTCGACCGGTGCCTCCATCGCGCCCGCGCTAGCCGCACCGGGTACGGACTCGGTGGCCGCTCGTCTCGCGGAGTGGGGCCGTGACCACGGTCTCGGCTGGGCGGTGACCGCGCTGGAGCAGGCCCAGTACGCGCGGGACGCCCCGACCGAGGGCGGTTCGGTCTCCGGCGGCCTGCCGACCGCGACGTCATCAGGCACTCAGGCGTCGACCTCGACGCCGCGCCAGGCGGGCCGAGCCACGACGGCCGCCCCCGGCACGCTGTCTCCCCTGGTCGACTCGCCGCTCGCCGGCGAGGGGGCATGGCGCGACCTGTACGCCGTGAACGGGGTCCCAGCCGCTCGTGTCGCCTCACTGCGCCCCGACTCGCTGCACACCTCGTACTACGTGCAGGTCGTGTGGATGGATCCCCAGCTGGTGAGCTTCACGCTGCATCCCGGGTACAAGGTGCCGGGTCCGAACCTCTCGCCCGCGAACCGCATCGCGCCCGGCGAGATCGACTCGGTGCTGGCGACGTTCAACTCGGGCTTCCTCATGACCGACGCCCGCGGCGGCTACTGGCAGAACGGGCAGAACATCGCCGACCTCCGCCAGGGCGCGGCGTCCATGGTGCTCACTGTCGACGGCCACCTGCGGGTCGAGGCGTGGCCGGGCGGGTCGCCGTCCTCGGACATCGCCGCGGTGCGCCAGAACCTCGACCTGGTCATCGAGAACGGCGTGATCTCGCCGGCGGTGAGCCAGGCGAGTGCTGCGGTGTGGGGCAAGACGGTCGGCAACGCCGCATACGTCTGGCGTAGCGGCATCGGTGTACGAGCCGACGGATCCGTGGTCTTCGTGGTGGGGCCGGCAATGGACATCCAGTCGCTCGCTGACGTCCTGCACGACGCGGGTGCGGTCAACGCGATGCAGCTGGACATCAACCCCGACTGGACGAACTACATCACGTACAGCCACCCGTCGCCGGGGGTCGCGACGCCCAGCGTGCTGCCGCCGGCGAACCCGAAGGTCAGCCCCAACCGCTACCTTCAGCCGTCCTCACGGGACTTCGTGGCGGTGCTGCCGCGCTGAGCGCGTCAGCTGTAGACGTGCGGGGCGAGCGTGCCGAGTCCGGAGAGGTTCCGGTACCGGCCGGCGTAGTCGAGCCCGTACCCGACGACGAACTCGTTGGGGATGTCGAAGCCGACGTACTTGACGTCGATGGGGTTGCGCGCAGCCTCCGGCTTGCGGAACATCGCCATCACCTCGAGGCTCGCGGGCTTGCGGGAGCGGAGGTTCTCGAGAAGGTACGCGAGGGTCAGGCCTGTGTCGACGATGTCCTCGACCACGAGGACGTGGCGCCCGAGCAGGTTCGAGTTGAGGTCCTTGAGGATGCGGACGACGCCCGAGCTGGACGTGCCCGAGCCGTACGAGGAGATCGCCATCCAGTCCATCTCGCAGTGGATGCTCAGCGCCCTGGACAGGTCGGCCATCACCATCACCGCACCGTTGAGGACGCCTACGAGGAGGAGATCCTCGCCTCGGTAGTCCGCATCGATGAGGCTGGCGATCTCGACGAGTCGCTCATCGAGCTGGCTCTTGGTGTAGAGGACTTGGGACAGGTCGTCGGAGACATCGCGCAGATCCACGGGGAAACCCTAGCCCAGCCCGTTCCGGAGACCTGCCGGTGGTCACGGCAGTCCCTCACGGGGTGGCAGGCAGGACCCGCTCGAGTGTGACGAGCGTGTAGCCCTGCGCTCGGATCGCGTCGATGACCCGCGGCAGGGCGTCCGCGTCGAACGTCGTTCCGTCGTCCGGGTTGGACCCGACATGCATGAGGACGACGGCCCCAGGACGGAGCGCGGCGACCACTCGCTGAAGGACCACGTCGGCGCTGATCTTCCCGGCCGTCCCCTCCCAACCCAGGGTGTCGACCGTCCAGCGGAACGGGACGTAGCACTCGGCGTTCACCAGGGCGATCGTGCTCGCGTTGACGGCGCCGTACGGGAATCGGAAGTACGGGTGCGGGTCCACGCCGGTCACGTTCCGGATCGAGGCGGCGCCGGTACGGATCTCAGCCAGCACCTCGGCGGTGGTCAGCTGCGTGAGGTCCTTGTGGTTCTGGGTGTGGTTGCCGATCGGGTACGAGGCGGCGACCTGCCGTGACGCCGAGGGGAAGGCGTTCACGAAGGCTCCCGTGAGGAAGAACGTGCCCGGAGCCTGTCGCGCGGCCAATGTCGCGAGGATCGGTGCGACACCGTTCGCGTTGGCGCCGGCATCGAAGGTCAGCGCCACGACCTTCTCGGTGACTGGAAGCACGGTGAGGTCCTTGCCCAGAAGGCTCTTGGCGATCCCGCAGCCCTGCGTCGCGGACGAGGTCGCGTGCGTAGCTGTCGTACGGGCGGCTGCCGTCGAGGTTCTGACCGAGGAGACCGACCGTGAGCTGGAGGGCGCAGAGGTAGGCGAAGGTGTGAGAGTCATCTCGGTCGGGCTGGCGCCCTCGGAGGAGGTGCTCCGTGAAGCCGACGGGGCGGGCGCGGAGGCCACGGTCGGGATGGCTCGGGGTGTGGCGCACCCGGCGCCGATCACCATCACCAGTGCCGCGGCGTAGAGCAGGGATCCGAGCCTGCTGCCCATGTCTAGAGTCTAGATCTGCCCCAGCCATAAGGAGCCGCGACTCTGGGTCAGCGAACGACGACGAGCGTTCCGCCGGTGCGGACGATCCGCGCCCCGGGGACGTCCACCCCCTGCTGCCCGCGCCAGTCGGTGACCAGCTCGCCGACCGCCCGTACGTGTCCGGCTGAGACGTCGGCCACGCCTTCGCGGCGCAACCACGTGAGCAGGGTGCGGTCTCGAAGAGCCCGATCGGCCGCGGACAACGGGTCGACAGCCAGGGTTCCGTCAGGGTGCGAGGCCTCGATCAGCAGCCTTGCTGCCAGGATGTCGAGGAGATCGGCGTCGGCGCGGCACAGCTCGGCCGTACGTGCGAGGGCCTCGGGAAGCCCTGGGCCGAGAGCATCGGACAGGGTCGAGAGCGCCTCGCGGAGGCGGCTCCGGCTGTACGAGGGGTCCGTGTTGTGCGGGTCGGTCCACCACTCGAGGCCTGCCTCGCGGCACGCAGCCTCGGTCTCGGCTCGCCGGACGCCGAGCAGCGGACGCAGCAACCTGCCTTGTCGCTCCGACATCCCGGCGAGCGAGCGGGTCCCCGAGCCGCGCGCCAGACCGAGCAGCACGGTCTCGGCCTGGTCGTCGAGGGTGTGCCCGACGAGCACCACGGCGTCGCGGTCCGCGAGCAGCGCGCGATACCGGGCGACCCGTGCGTCAGCCTCCGGGCCGTCGCCGCGCTCGGTCACCTCGACCTGTACGACCTGGGCCGGGATGCCGAGAGAGTCGACCTGCTGCGCTGCCCGCGCCGCTACCACCCCGGAACCCTCCTGCAGTCTGTGGTCGACCACGATCGCCATGACCGGCAACCCGTCGAGCTCGTCGAGTCGCCGGGCGCACCAGGCGGCCCCGGCCGCGAGGGCGAGCGAGTCGGCGCCGCCAGACACGCCGACGACGATGCGTCGTACGGGTCGGGGCGGGGCTGACCGGCCCGCCGGCAGGCCGTTGATGACGACGTCGCGAAGCACCTTCCGTACCGCGTGCGCCACCCGCAACCCCGCGGGCCCCAGCTCCTGGCGGGCCATCAGCAGACCCGTGTCACCCATGCGCCGGGGTGGGCGATCTCGTCGCTCGTCGGCAGGTTCTCGACCCGCTCGTACACGCGATTGAGGCCCTCGACGCCCACCCGGTCGATGACGGCGCGGCAGAACGCGGCGCCGTCCGTGTACTGGGCGTGCTTGACGTCGAGCCCCATGAGGCCACGCATCACGGCATCCAGGCCGGGCGCGGTGCGGCGGCCGTCGAACTTCTCCCGCAGCGTCGCGACACCGGCCACCATGTCCGTACGGTCCATCATCACGTCCGCGTAGCCCTCGACCAGGCTCATCACCGCGGTGACGCGGGCNNCGCAGGTGTTCGGGCAGCCACGGCGCCTGGCCGAACTGGTAGCGGTGCGTCACCTCGTGGATGCACACCCACAACCGGAACGCGTCCTTGTCGCCGCCCATGCTGCTCTCGACGGCCGCGATCGTGGGCGCGACGAGCAGGAGCCGCGGCACCTCGGCGTACGGGTCGTACTGGCCCAGCACCCGTCCGGAGACCCACGCGAGGACCGTGCCGATCTGTACGGCGGTGGCTTCCCCGGCGATGCGGTCGGAGAACGTCGGGCTGTCGGTGACGTAGGGGGCGAACAACCAGGCAGCGAGCCGTACGTTCCAGCGCAGCCACGTCGGACGGTCCACGACAAGGGGCGACGCTCCGGGCGGCGCGTGGAGCCCGGTGGTCTTCGCGACGATCTCGTCGGCCCGGTCGGCAGCGACACGCAGACCGGCGACCACCTCTGCCAGCTCGGCGTCGGACAGCTCCGGGCCCGGGTCGACCAGGCGAGCACCGAGTCGCTCCGCGAGCGACCAATCGACCGGCGGGACAGAGGTCATGAGGCGAGCGTACCGATCCCCCGGGATCTCACCCTGTCTCCCGCTAGCCTGAAGCCCACGAGGAGGCTTCGATGAGCGCATCGTCCGGCTGGGACCCCCCGCAGCCGTCGGGCCCAGCCCGTGCTCGCCCGCCGGTCGACCGGACCGGCGAACCCGTGGGCTACAACCTCAACGGTCCCGCCGTGTACGAGCAGCCGCCGCTCCCGCCGCTGGGGCCTCCTCAGCGCGGTAGCTCTGCCAGAGGTGGCTTCTTCTTCAGCCTCGTCGGCTTCGTCGGTTCGTTCGCCGTGGCCGGGGCGCCCTTCGCGGTCATCGGTCTCATCATGAGTGCCGTCGCACTGCGGAGGAACCCGGGCATGCCGAGGTGGGAACGCAGGTACGCCGTGGCCGGCGTCGGCCTAGGGGCCGTCGCGCTCATCGTCGCGGTGTGCATGTTGGTCACCCAGGACTGGTCGGGATTCTCGGGATGACCGCATCGTCCGGTTGGGACCAGCTGACACCGCCCGAGCCCCTGCCTGAGCCCGAACCCCACGACCAGAGCGGCGAGCCGGTCGGCTACAACCTCGCTGACGCGGGGTTGTACGAGCAGCCGCCGCTGCTTTCCGTGCCATATCGACCACCCGCGGTGAAGCCGCTGGAGCCCGCCTTGGTCGCTACGGGAGTAGCCGCCGCCGTGCTCGGCCTGCTCGCGACGCCGATCATGCCCCCGTACACGTTGCTGCTGGGCGGGAGCGCGGCGTTGATCAGCGGAGTGGCCCTGAACCAGGCTCGCCTCGCCCAGGTGCGCTTCCCGCGGCTTGCCATCGTCGGTCTGGTCCTGGGCGTCGTCGGACTCACGCTGGGGTTCGCCCTCGTGGTGATGGCCGGGGGTGCGACATGACGGTCCCCACCTCCCGCGCGCAGNNTCCGGCGAGCCTCTCGGCTACAACCTGGAGGCTGCGGCCGTGTACGAGCAGCCGCCGGCTCCTGGGCAGCCCTATCGCCTGCCTGCGCCGCCAATGGCTCGCCCCGCGGATGTCATAGGCGGTCTTGCCTTCGCACTTCTGGGACTCGGCGCGCTGGCGTTCATGCCCCCGCTGGCGCTGGGGTTCAGCGGGGCAGGTGCGTTGGGCTGCGCGATCGCCATGATCCGGTCCCGCCGCGGGCCTGCGATCAACCGCTGGCTCGCGACTGCCGGGATCATCCTCGGCCTCGTGGGACTCGCACTAGCGTTCCTTGTGATGGCGGACTTTTCCACCGGCTACGAGGTGCTGCGTCCCTCCTGATCCATGGGGCCCGTCGCGCAGTAACCTGGAAGCCACGAGGAGGACCGATGACCGCGTCGCCCGGCCGGGACTACTTCCAGGCCCCCGCGCCCGGCTCCGTTCAGCAGCCCGTGGGGTTCGGCCTGGGCGACGCAGGTCTGGTGGCCACGCCGTTCTTGCCCATGGTCACCCTGCCCCTCGTGTTCGCCGGCGTCATCCTCGGCGTCCTCGCAGCGGTGCTCACCCTGCTGATCTTCCTTGTCGTCATGCCAGCCTCGGTGACCATGAGTCCCTCATGAGCCGACCCGACGCCCGCGACTCGGCTCAGGACGATCGATGACTACCCCGAGCTGGGACTATCGCCAGCCTCCGGAGCCTGATCCCGCCCATACGGGGCGAGGTCCGGTGGGCGAACCGCTGGGCTACAACCTCGGTGACGTCCGGTACGAACAGCCTCCGACGTTGCTCCAGCCGTCCGGAGGGTACGCACCGGCGCCCCTGTCCACGAGTCAGGCGACGGCGGGATTCGTCGTGAGCCTCGTCGGCCTCGTGTCCATGTCGTTCCTCAACGTGATCGCCTCGCCGGCGATCATCGTCGGACTGGTGCTCAGCGCGATCGCCCTGAAGCGCTGCCGGCAAGGTCTCGCCGGGGGCCGCGGCTTCGCGATCGCGGGCCTTGTCCTAGGCATCCTCGGAGTGCTGCTGACCGCACTCATGCTCGTCTTCATCGTGTCGATGATGGCCTGGGGCTTCTGAGATCGAGCGCCAGCCGGCCGTATCTGACAAACCCTGAGCGCCCGGCGCCCGGCCGCTAGCCTGAACCGCACAAGGAGGGCCGATGAGCGCGTTGTCCGGCGGCGAGTACAGCCAGCCCCCCGCGCCCGACCCGGGTCGGGCGCTCCATGACACCAGCGAACCGCTGGGGTACGGCTCCGACGACATCCAGGGATATCAGCAGCCTCCACTCCCCCTGGTGCGGCCCGCCAGCGCGTACGACCTCGACCCTGTCCTGCCCAGCGGCTACACGTGGGACCCGCCCTCGGCCGGCCCGTCGATCGCCGGCTTCATCCTGAGCCTCGCGGGTGTCGTGAGCGCGATAGTGATGCCGCTCCTCATCGCTCCGTTCGCCGTGGCCGGGATCGCCGTGAGCCTCACCGCCCTCGTGCGGTGCCGACTCGGCCGGGCTCGAGGCCGGGCATGGGCTGTGGCCGGGCTCGTCCTGGGCGTGGTCGACGTTGCGCTGGTCCTGCTGATGATGCGGCTCCTGATCGCCTGGATGACGACGATCCCTGGATGACGACGACCGACCCAGGCCTCAACAGCCGCAGGCGGCCACGACGCTCGTCGTACGTTCCAACCAGTCACGGGCTGCGAGCGCCTTCTGGGGGACGACGTCGTTGGCGATGAACCCGAAGACCACGAGACCGCCGTCCGCCGTACGGGTGAAGCCGGCCAGAGAGTGCACGCCGGTGAGCGTGCCGGTCTTGGCGCGCACGGCTCCGCGGCCGGCGCCTTCCGTCGTGGGGTCGTCGTAGCGCGCGTGGAGCGTCCCGTCGGCAGCAGCCGTCGGCAGGCCGTCGACGAGCGCACGGAAGCGGGTGTCGTTGAACCCCTTCGCGACCGCGAGCGACAGCACGGTCGCGGACGCCAGGTTTGCGCGGGACAGTCCGGAGCCGTCGTCGATCTTCATCCCGTCACGCCACAGCCCGAGGGTGACCAGCTGTGCCTGCATGGCGGTCTGCGCCGCGGTGATCGACCCGGCCGGTCCCGCCGCGCGGGCGATCTGGCGGAAGATGACCTCGGCGCCGTCGTTGTCGGAGTGCAGCAGGATCTCGGAGACGATGAGGTCGAGGGGCATCGACTGTACGGAGGCGATCGCGGTCGCGGCTGCAGCGGCCGTGCCCGCAGCGACAGCCGTCACCTGAATGCCGCGCGTCTTCAGCTGGGCGGCGAAGGCGTTCGCCGCATCGCCTGACGGGTTCGTGCCGTGCACACCGCCCACGATCCCCTCGTCGACCCACAGCGCTGACGTGGGCGTCGCGAACTCGTGGTAGCCGGCCGTCCAGGCCGGGTTCCAAGCGGGGCCGGTGAACAACGAGTCGTCGTACGCGAGCGACACAGCGGTCTGGCCGCTGGCCTTGAGCGCCTTCGCCGTCGCGTCGGCGAGGTCACTGATCGAAGCGCGCTGGGGGTAGCTCGCGGTCGTGGAGCCACTCAGGTACGGGTCTCCCCCGCCGACCAGCACGATCTGGTTCCCCGTACCGGCGACAACCTTCGTGGTGAACCTGTGGTCCGGTCCGTACGCAGCCAACACGGCAGCACTCGTCAGGAGCTTGAAGGTCGAGGCCGGCGTCATCAGCGTGTCCGCGTTCTCGCCGGTCACCACCGTCCCCGTGAGGGGGTCGATGACGACCATCCCGTCTCGCGGTACGGACGAGCGGTCCACCGCGCGCAGCTTCGCCAGCAGTGTCGCACCGTTGGGCAGCTTGCCCTGGCTGGCCGTGGCTGCGACCGGGGTCGGGGTCACGGGGCCGGGCGTCGGGGTCGGCGTCGGCGCGTACAGACTGGGGTCGATCGTGGGGCTGCCGCCGTCGGACCACAACCCCGTCGCGTAGAGAATCCGGGGCCCTCCGAACCACACGCCCGCGGCCACGGCGAGGACGAGGACCACGGACAGCGCCATCGACCCTAACGCTCGTCGTGGCACAGAGTCCTCCCGGGCGGCTATCCTGCGAACCAGTCGAACATTACAGAAAGAAGCTGAACATGGCGGATGACCTCAGGCGGCAGCTTCACATCGAGAACCCTTCGGGTCTTGTGTTCGACGTGACGATCGAGATCCCACGCGGTTCCAAGAACAAGTACGAGCTCGACCACAAGACCGGCCGCATCCGGCTCGACCGGACGCTGTTCACATCTACGCAGTACCCCAGCGACTACGGATTCATCGAAGGCACCCTCGGCCAGGACGGCGACCCGCTNNTTCCCCGGCGCGCTCATCGAGTGCCGCGCCATCGCGATGTTCCGCATGACCGACGAGATGGGCGGCGACGACAAGGTCATGTGCATCCCCACGGCAGACAGTCGCCAGGACTACCTGCGCGACATCGGTGACATCCCCGAGTACCAGCTGCTCGAGATCCAGCACTTCTTCACCGTGTACAAGGACCTTGAGCCCGGCAAGTCGGTTGAAGGCGCGACCTGGGCCGGCCGCGCGGCGGCCGAGGCTGAGATCCTGGCGTCGTACGACAGGGCCAAGGGCACTCACTACGAGGCCCACCACGTGAACCTGGCCTGATCCTCCGCCCGAACGCCATATGAGAATCCGTCTGCCCCTCAGTGGGGCCGGCGGATTTCGTATTCCAGGATGATGCGGAACCGCCAGCGCCTCAGGGCCGGTCGGCTAGAGCGAGAGCCCGACGGCGAATCCGCCTGCCGCGCCGGCCAGCGCGAGCGAGAGCTGCAGCAGCCCCAGTCCGACAGCGAGGCTGAACCTGCCCTGCTGGATCAGTCGTACGGTCTCGAAGGACGTCGTCGAGAAGGTGGTGTAGCCGCCGAGGAAGCCCGTACCGATGACGATCTGCCAGTCGGGCTGCGCCACGTGCGCGGCGACGAGGCCGGCGATGATCCCCAGCGCGATGGCGCCGGTGACGTTGATGATGAGGGTGCCGATCGAGCCGATGGACCGTACTCGGCCACGGATCAGCCCGTCGACGACGAAGCGCGCGACCGCCCCGAGGCCCCCGCACAGGGCTACCAGCAGCATCACCATGACCGTCGACCCCCGAACCTGATGCCGGCGGCGCAGAGCAGCACCCCGCCGACCAGGGTGCCGGCGAGGTAGAGGACCGCCCAGCCGAAGCGGCCGGCGTGGGTCAGGAGGACGGTCTCGACGGCGAACGACGAGTAGGTGGTGAAGGCGCCGAGGAAGCCCGTTCCGAAGTGGAGCCGCGCCAGGCGGTGCCAGCCGTGGTCAGGGCCCGAGACGGTGACGCGCTCGAGCAGCAGGCCGAGTAGGAACGCCCCGAGCAGGTTCACCGCGAGCGTGGGGATCGGCAGGCCGTCGGTCTTGGGGATCCACAGCGAGAAGAGGTACCGCGCCGTCGTACCGAACACTCCGCCGAGGAAGACCACGTAGATGTAGCGCCACCGAAGGTGCAGCGGACCGTGGAAATGCCCTGTCGAGTCGACGTCGGCATCGACCGGCAGTTCGGGATGGGTGTCGGTGTGGCCGTGGAAGACACCGGGGACGAGCTCGTCGGGACTCGCCTTCCGACTGGCCGCCTTCGTCACGACGACAACCCTAGGGCGAGGCCGTCGCCCATCTCGTCGACGTCCACATGCGGTTGAATGTGCCGGTGCCCTTGCTGATGCTGATCGCTCCGTCCCTCAACCGCGTGTACGCGGGTGAGGCCCCACGCCTTGCCGCCTCGGAGCTGGCGGTGACCGCCGGCGTTGAGGTCGAGCCGGTGGTGATCGCCGGTGTCGACTACCTGCGGATCCAGGCGGAGGACAGCGAGAACCTGCGCGGCATCGTCGCTGTCCAGTCCGCCAGGCTCGGGCTGTACGAGGAGGTGTCCGGGCTGCTCCGGCCGATCGAGCTGCCGGTGGTTGACGTGCTGGACGAGGACCTGGTGACCATCCCCAAGTACCCCGGCAAGACGAACGAGCAGCTCACGCGCCTCCTCCTCAACGTCACGCTGTCTCAGGTCGTCGCGGGTCAGGGAACGCGGTCGGTGCTGGATCCCTTGTGCGGCCGCGGAACGACGCTGCTGCAGGCGTGGCGCCTGGGTCACGACGCGGCCGGGATCGAGTCCGACCAGAAGGCCGTCGAGGCGTTCGCGGCGTACCTGAAGACGTACCTGCGCCGGAAGCGGATCAAGCACACCGCGGAGATGACGCCCGTACGTCGCGAGGGCAAGTCGCTCGGCAAGAGGTTCGACGCCGAGGTGACCGTCGACGGTCGGAGCATGTCGCTCGGCGTCTTCACCGGCGACACCCGCCAGTCGGCCAAGCTGTGGGGCAAGCGCCGGTTCGACGCGATCGTGACTGATGCGCCGTACGGGATCGTGCACGGGTCAGTCAGCGATGTACGTGGGGGCGGCCGCGACCGCTCCGCCTCGGGACTGCTCGCCGACGCGATCCCGGTCTGGGCCAGTCAGCTCCGCAGCGGCGGTGCGCTCGGCATGTCCTGGAACACCCTGGGCACCCCGCGCGAGCGCCTGGCCGAGCTCCTGACAGCCGCCGGCCTCGTCGTCCGCGACGACGGACCCTGGCGTCACTTCTCCCACCGCGTCGACTCGTCCGTCCACCGCGACGTCATCGTGGCGGTACGCGAGGTCTGATCCCGTCTTCCGTGATCGGCGGGTTATGGGGACGCTCGCCTTCTGCCCGGACCGCGACTTCCGTGTTCGGTGGCTTATGGGGCGTCCACGACCCTCCATAACCTGCACAACACGGAAGTCGCCTTGTGTTGCTTCCCGCCTCCCGCTGATAACCCACCGAACACGGAAGTCAGACGCCCAGCGCGCGAGCGATCCGATCCATCACCTCGCTCGGCCTGGCCATGATCTCGCCACCGAGCCACCGTACGAACCTGTTGCCCTCGTCTCGCAGCACCTGTTCGCGCTGCTTCTCCGCCACGAGGTCGTCGCGACTGGCGTACTTGAGCTTTCCGTCGCACTCGCCGACGAGTCGCGCGTCACGCCAGTAACAGTCTGGGTAGAACGTCCCGCTGGGCGTCACGATCTTCGCTTGGAACTCCGGCATCGGCAGACCTGACAGGTGCAGGTGGCCGGCCGTGAGCGACTCTGCGGCCGACTCCCGGCACGGCTGCACGCGCTCGATGGCCGGGAGAAGCTGAGTGCGCCAACGTCGACCCACCGGATCCGACAGGGCCTCCCGAACCGCGCGGACCAGTCGCGGACTCACGTAGTCGGATCGGCGCGGCGACGTGACGAACGACGCGACGAGCCGCCGTCCTGCGGCGTCAAGGATCACGAGCGCCTCGGGCAGCGACAGGCCCGCGGAGAGGTCGACAGCGGTCCGGGCCAGCGACGTCACGAGATAGCCGTCCCGGTCCCGAGCGACATGCGAAGCCGGAAGCGACGCAATGTGCCACTCAGCGGCAGGGTGGCGCGCTCCGTTGCCGGTGGAGGGCAGCGTGAGGGAGACCGCAGACTCGTCCCAGTCGTGGAAGCCGGGAGACGGCAAGCCCCAGAACACCGCCGCCGAAGCGTGGCTCATCACCGCGTCCGGGTTGGCCACCTGCTCGGCATGGGCACGCACGAGGTGCTGCCCGGCCGGTTCGTCGGGCCAGCTCTCGGCACTGACGAAGACTCCCCGGCGGAGCCGGACCAGGCGACCGTTCGCCACCTGGGTCGCCACCATGGCGCGCGTCACTCCGGCAGCCAGCAGCAGCGCGCGGGTGACGGGTTGGGTGGGCAGGGTCCATGGCCTGGGGGTGCGCATGCATCGAGTCTGGCGACATCCCCGCCGATGCAGGAAAGTTATGCACAGCCACGGGGGGGGCGGGCTGTCTCGGCCACAATGATGCCCATGAGCGAACACCGCGTCTTGTACCTGATGCGTCACGCGTCCGCCGACTCCTGGGGGATCCTTGGCGACAGGAACCGGCCGCTCACGCCCGCGGGACGTGCGGAGGCTGAGCTCATCGGGGGGCAGCTCGCTGGCTCGGGCATCCAGTACGTGGTGGTCTCCGCAGCCGCTCGTACACGTCAGACCGTCATGAACCTCGGGCTGGGCGTGGATGTCGAGCCGAGCGACCACCTGTACGGGGCGGGCAGCGGCACGATCCTCGACATCATTCACGAGCTCGACCCGGCGCTGACCTGTGTGCTCGTCGTAGGTCACTCGCCGAGCATCCCGACGCTGGTCCACATGCTCGCCGACGAGGGGTCCGACAGCGAGGCCCTCGACCTCGTGTCCACGCACTTCCCCGCCGCCACCTGCTGCCGGTTGGAGTTCGACGGGTCCTGGGCCGACCTCGAGTCCGCGAGCCTCACCCGTACGTACCGCACGAGGCTCCCCCAGAAGCCCTAGTGCCTCCTCGGTTCCTCAGACCGTTCCCTGGTGGAAGCGGCGGCGCCACGCCGACCCGTCGTACTGCCACACCGACGAGCACAGCGTCTCCTCGCCCGCGCGCCGCAGCCGGTACCGCAGCAGCAGCACATCTGCCGACAGCCGGTCCGCGCCCAGCACCGTCAGCTCGACCGCGCCCGGCAAAGAGACCGCACGGGCAAGAACAGACCCGCGCGTACGGATCGCGCCGCCCGGCTCGTAGGCCACGTACTCGGGGTGCAGCAGCTCGGCGAGCCGGTCCCGGTCGAGCAGCACCTCGTCGGTCAGCAACGCGCGCTCGAGGGCGACCACGGTGGTCTCGACATCGTCCTCGGGGGCGGGCCACCGGCCCGACGCCACCGGTACCACCGGGGTCTCCGCCGCGCTGAACAGGTCCGGCTCCGGCTCGGGCTTCGTCGGCCCGACCGCGAGCGAGATCGCGGGAGCCGACCCGGCGATGAAGCCCGGTCCGTGAGGCACGACCAGGCCGTCACGGTACGCCGTCGCCGCAGCCCTCGCGAGGTCGTCGGCCCTCTCGTTCAGGGAGTGGCCGGCATGGCCCTTCACCCACTCGAACTCCACGACACGGCTGGTCAGCTCCTTGTCGAGCTCCTTGAGCAGGTCGATGTTGAGGACGGGCTGGCCGTCCGCCTTGCGCCATCCCCGGCGCTTCCAGCCGGGGATCCACTTGGTGCAGCAGTTGATCGCGTACTGCGAGTCGCAGAGCACTCGCAGCTCCTCGCCGCGCGTCTGCCGCAGCAGGTCGAGCACGGCCATGAGCTCGCCCATGTTGTTCGTGCCGTGCGCCCAGCCGCCAGCCGCCCAGCGGTCCTCGTCGACGAACCACGCCCAACCGGCCGGGCCGGGGTTCGACAGGCTCGACCCGTCGGCCGCGGCAATGATCATGGCGTCATCCTGGCAGACGAGCAGGCGTCCGACAGTCCGCGCGCCAGCGAGCCGGTCAGGCTCACTTCACGTACACCAACGCGTTCACGCCGCCCGTACAGACCGTGTACGTGCCGCGCACACAGGCCATCTGGTAGTCCTTGTTGGTCGCCGGGGAGTTCGCTGTCACGGTGAAGCTCCCGGTCGCGCCGGCCGGGATCGCCGCGGCCACGTTGAGCGCGAAGCCGCAGCTCGTCGTCGAGTTGACGGCCACGGTCGTCGAGCCGGAGCACAGGGCCGCGCCCGCCGGCGGGAACGCGTCGGACGGGACCGCGGACGGTGTCACCGTGGCGCTCTGCGCCTTCGACGGCGTCCCGCTGGCCTTGCTGGCCGATGCCGAGGGCGTCAAGGACGCGGACTTCGACGGGCTCGAACCAGCGGTCGGCGAACCTCCGCCGGTGAACCACAGGATGCCTCCGGCGATCGCCGCGATGACCAGGAGCACCAGCAGGATGATGACGCCCCGCGAGCCCGCGAGGTTGCCGCGCGCGGGCCGAGGGGAAGACGGCGGCAGGGGAACGTACGGGCGTTCCGACGGCAGCAGGTCGGCCTCCGGAGTGCCCGGACGGTACTGCCAGGCGGGCGCGGGCATCAAGGGCGGCGGTACGGGTCGCACCGCGGTCGCCTCCGGGTCCCCCTTCGCGCCGGGCGACCGGAAGAGGTCGTCACCGGGAGCGGCCGGTGGCTCCTCGACGGGGCGACGGTACAGGTCGTCGGGGATGGCCGGACGGTCCAGGTCCCACGCGGGAGCGGCCGGGCTCGTCCTTGGCTCGGCCGACATCCGTGCCCCGCACGACGGGCAGAACAGTGCTCCGTCGGGCGGCTCGGTTCCACACTGTGGACACGCGGTCATGGGTGCCGAGTGTAGTGGTCGGGGCAGGTCGAACCCGGGAAACCGGCGATCACCACGTGCCGCCCCCGCCGCCGCCGATGCCGCCGCCGCTGAACCCACCGCCACCGCCGGAGAATCCCGATCCGCCGCTGGAGCCGGCCGTGGGCGTGTAGACGGCCGAGTCGAACGAGTTCCCCAGGCCGGTGAATATCCCGGTCAACGAGTTCGACCCTGTCGCAGCGAACATCGTCTGGAGGGACGCGTTGCTGCCGCCGGAGTACCAGGCGGGAGTCGACATGGGTGCGCCACGGTCGACCAGCTCGGCGAACACCGAGACCCAGTGGTCGACGCAGCCGAACGCGATGGCGTAGGGGAGGTAGTGGGAGAAGATGTTCTCCGCCTCTTCGAACGCGATCTGGTCGGCCTCCGCGGTCTCGAGGTACAGCTTGAACCCGAGGGTCTGCGACAGCAGGGCGCTGCCCGCGGGAGTCCTGGCGGGCAGCCACCACCGGGCGACGAAGAGGACGACGGCGAGCAGGAGCACCGGGACGGCGAGCAGGCCCCACCCGAAGAATGCTCCGAACCCGAGGGTGATGATCGAAGCGGTGAGGGCGACCACCGCGCCGACCGTGAGCACGGTCTTGGTCGAGTCGGGAGGGCTGGAGAACCATCCGGCCTCGACCACCGCCGCGTACAGGTCGTGGCGGACCTTCGACACCGCCAAGCCGAACGGATGGCCGGTCAGCCTGCCCGTACCGGCCTTGAGCGCGCCCTTCGGGAAGAGCGCGTCGAAGAGCTCCTGCTCGTACGGGACCAGCCCCTGCGGGTCGGCCACCACCTTGTGGATCCGCGGGATGTCCGAGCTCTTCCTGGCCTCGAAACGGATCAGCCCGCGTACGGCGAGATCCGTGAGCGTCGCCGTCACGTCGACGATGTCGGCCTTGCGATCCAGGAGGGTGCCGACCATGCCAGGGCCGACGGCATCCGGTGGGGAGAAGCGGACGGCGTACGGCACCTGACGGACCCGCCGCGTATCGGCGGTCTCGTTCGCCATCGGCAGCAGTCCGGGCGAGACTGCGGTGAAGATCTGGTCCCTGCCCCGCCACCACAGCACCACGCCGCAGACCAGGACGAGGAGCACCGACCCACCGACCACCGCGTCCTTGAGGGGGGTCATCTCGAAGGCCGGCGGCGGGGTCGAGTGCGTGCTGTACGTGGGCTCGGCAGCGCTGAACGTTCCCCACGGCCATCCGGCGACGATCGCCATCCCCTGACCCGGCGCCAGGCTGTCCTGCCTGTACGTGGCGCTGCTGCCCGACCCCGAGTCTGCACAGCTCCCCGAGTAGGTACTCCCCTGCAGACACTGGGTCGCAGAGATCTCGGCGTCGGAGGTCAGCGTGACGGTGATGTTGGACATGGAGAGGGTCCAGCCGGTCCCGATGACGTTCCAGTACAGCTCGTCCATCCCGCTTGCGACGACCTTGGGGTTCACGACGCCGGACACCGTGTACGTGAGCACGTACGTCTGGTCACCGCTCACTTGGACGTCCGGGTTGCCGATCCGGACCATCAGCACGCCGTAGCTCGGTGCGCTGATCACCTGGTCCGCCGGGGCACCCGTGGGGCTGGTCACCCCGGTCACCGAGTAGTCCAGTTCCCGGTACTGGTCCTTCGTGCCCGTCGCCTGCCGGGTGACGAAGTAGACGTACGGTCCGTGGCCGGTCCCGACGAAGTGCACGTCGAACGTCTCGGTGACGGCGAGCGACCCGTCCGCCGCGATATGGGCGGCGATGTCCATCCGCGTGATCGAGTCCTGCCCTTGCCGAAGGCCCAAGGCGATCAGCCCGCCCAACACCACGGTGATCGCGAAGACGGCGATGAGGGCGGTCGCGACGTACTTCCGGCCGGCCGGCGGGCGGCTCACCAGCTGCCGCCGCCCCCGCCGCCACCGCCGCCGCCGAAGCCGCCGCCGGAGAATCCCGAGCCGCCGCTCGAGCCGGCTGTGGCAGCGGTCATGGCCGTGGCCGCGGAGGAGCTGAAGCCGTCCAACGTGCTGATGATGGAGTCGAAGCCGCCGGCGCCCCACGCAGCTCCGTAGCCGTAGCCGTACCCCGGCCCGATGTACCAGGTCGGTTGCGTGATGGGCACCCCCCGAGCAGCGAGGTCGGCGAAGATCTTCGCCCAGCGGTCCGCACAGCCGTAGGCGATCGCGTACGGGAGGTAGCGGGAGAAGATGTCCTGACCTTCCTCCCACTTGATCTGGTCGGCCTCGGCGGTCTCCAGGTACTGCTTGAAGCCCAGCGCTTGGCTCGTCATCGCACTGCCGACCGCCGAACGGACGGGCGCGAAGCGTGCACTGATCGCCACGGCGGCGCCGACCACCACGAGCGGGACCCCGACGACGAACCCGCCGTTGAAGCTGAGGAAGAACCCTGCGACGGCCAGGACGATGCCGAATGCGGACCGGACGCCGCGGGCCGACTGCGGGTTGCCCTTGAACCAGCCGACGGCCGTGACCGCGTTGTACAGCTCACGCTCGATGGACTGTACGGACTGGCCGAACGACTTGCCCTGCAGCTCGCTGCTCGTGACGACCTGTGAGCCGTCGCCGAACAGCGCGTCGTACAGCAGCTGCTCGTACGCGGTCAGACCCTTGGGCGGGGCCAGCCTGACGATCTGGAAGTCGCCCTTGGGGTCGGGCTGCTCGATCCGCCAGAAGCCGCGCGCCGCGAGGTCGACGAGCGTGGCCGTCACGTCCCTGGTCTCGGCCTTCTCGTCGAACAGCGTGCCGATCATGCCCGGCAGGACGCCCTTCGGCGGCGTGAACTGTACGGCGAACGGGATCGAGCTCACCTTGACCACCGGCGCCGGCTCACCGGCCACCGGCACGAGGCCGGGCGTCAGCCCCGCGTACATCTCGTCGCGTCCGCGCCGTGACGCCGCGATCAGCCAGCCGATCGCACCGAGCACCACGACGCCCGCAGCTCCGAGACCGATGGGCGAGGTCAGAGAGGCCAGCGGAGAGCTGCTGCTCGTCGAGCCGGTGTGTGTCTCGAACGTCGGCTCCGCGTTCACGAACGTGCCGACCGGCCAGCCGGCCGCGATCGCGAGCCCCTGACCGGTCGACAGGTTGGTCTGCGAGTACGTGGCCTTGTCGCCGGAGAAGGTGTTGGCGGTGCAGGACTGGTCGAAGTTCGCGCCCATGTAGCAGGTGGTCTTCTGAACGGCCGCGGGACCCGTCACGTTCACCGTGATGTTGCTGATCGGGATCGTGAAGCCGGTGCCGATGACGTTCCAGTACAGCTCGTCCATGCTGCTCGAGCTGACGTTCGGGTTGACGATGCCCTTCACCGTGTACGAGACCGTGTACGTCTGGGTGCCGGTCACCGTCTTGCTGGCGTCGCCGATCCGCAGCGCCGTGGTGCCGTACTGCGGCGTCTCGGTGATGAACGTCGTCGGGGCTCCGGTCGAGCTGGTCACGCTCACGAAGTGGTAGTCGTAGATGCGGTACTGGTTGGTCTGTCCGCTCCCCTGCCGCGTCGTGAAGTAGAGGTAGGGACCGTGGCCGGCGGTGGTGAAGTCCATGTCGAACTCCTCGGCCACCGTGATGGTCCCGTCGGTCGCCACGGACGCCGTGACAGCCATGCGTGTGATGGGAGCACTTGCCGCGTAGGCCTTTGGAGAGGCCACCGCGACAACCCCGAGAGCCAGCACCAACGTCGCGAGCACCAATCCCAACCGTTTCATGTCCTCAACGGTACCGGCGAGGTATGTCACGAGCGCCTCTAAAGACCCAGTGAGAGGATGTCGGAGACGAAAGGACACCATGGCAGCCCTCAAGGCCCAGCTCCGCAGCGATCTCACCACCTCGATGAAGGCCCGCGACGCGTTCCGTACGGGCGTTATCCGGATGGTGCTGTCGGCCATCCAGACCGAGGAGGTCGCCGGCACGAGCGCCCGCGAGCTCAGCGAGGACGAGGAGCGAGCCATCCTCGGCCGCGAGGTGCGCAAGCGCAAGGAGTCCGCGGAGCTGTACGAGGCGGGCAACCGTCCGGAGCTCGCCTCCAAGGAGCTGGCCGAGGTCGAGCTGCTCGGCGCGTACCTGCCGACCGCCCTCACCGAGGCCGAGGTCGACGCGATCGTGGCCGAGGAGGTCGCCGCTGCCGGCGAGGGCGTCTCGATGAAGCAGATGGGCCAGGTCATCAAGGCCGTCAACGCCCGCGCCAAGGGCCGCGCCGAGGGTTCCGTCATCGCCGCCAAGGTCAAGGCAGCGCTCGCGGGCTAGGTATTTGTTGCCGACGGGCTCTGGATCGCCAGTCGCGACGAGTCGACCACAGGCCCCGCGTTCGGGTCCTGGGTCGGCGTCGGGGCCGGCTGGTCTGGTGTCCAGCGCACGTAGCTGGTCCTGGTGAGCTCGATCGTCCCTGTGCCCCGTGCGTCGTACAGGAAGAGCCGGTCCCCGTCCTTGTGCCACGAGTGGGTAGCGGTCAGCGCGCCGATCACGTCGGTCCCGTCCTGGCACCCGACGAGCGTCCCCCCGATGTCGGTGAACTGCAGCTGATCGCCCGTCACGACGTACGTGCCCTGTAACGCGTTGCACGTGTCCTCGCCCAAGAAGATGTCGGTCCCGAAGATCGTCGCGTGTGGGAGGAACTGGAGGAACGGCGTGAAGTAGCCTCCCGCCTTCATCGGCACGCCCCGAACCTTCTCGATCCTCCAGCTGGTGTCGACCAGTCTGGCGGACAAGTTCGTCCAGGGCTTGCCCTCCCAGAGGACGGCTGCGAGGAGAAGGACGACGACGATCCCCCCGACGAGCCACGCTCTACGTTTCCGGCCGGGGCGTGGTGTCCGCTCATGCGCCTGGAGCTGCATGTCTCCAGTACACCGCTGGCGTCGGGCCGTGGAGCCGGAACCCGAGCTGTGGTTGTTCTCGCGGGGCTGTGGGCAGCTCCGAGATCGAGAACCCGACTGGTGGTGCTTATCAGCGCACCATCGGGGCCGAGAACAACCACAGCTCGGGTCCTCGCCGAGGAACGTCCTTCAAGCATGCTCAGAAGAACCACGACTCGGGGTCTCCGCTGGTACCTCGCGCGGAAGTGCCGCCACGGCCACGTGCCAGCTAGTCGCGGACGTGCGAGTCCTCGGCGTCGGTCCGCATGAGGGCTGCGTAGCGGACGTGGGCCGCGTGGATCTCGTCCCAGTCCTCGGGGCCCGGGATCCCGATCAGGCCGGGGTTGGGCTCCTCGCCGTGTCCCTTGATGGACATGCCGCGACGCGTCGAGATGAATACCGCGCCGATGCCGATCACGGCCGCGCCCAGCGCGATGGCATACCGCACCCACCCCAGCGAGCCGGCCATCGGGAGCCCGACAATGGCGGGCGCGATGAGGACGGCGACGAGGTTCATGACCTTGATGAGCGGGTTGATGGCCGGGCCGGCNNTCGCCGACGGTGTCGCCGATGACCGTCGCGGCATGCGCGGGAGATCCCTTCCCGCCGTGATGGCCGTCCTCGACGAGCTTCTTCGCGTTGTCCCACGACCCGCCCGAGTTGGCGAGGAAGATCGCCATGAGCGTGCCGCAGGCGATGGCGCCCGCGAGGTAGCCGGCGAGCGCGGGGGCGCCGAGGCCGAAGCCGACCGCGATCGGCGCCGTGATGGCCAAGAGGCCAGGGGTGGCGAGCTCGCGGAGCGAGTCGCGGGTGCAGATGTCGACGACCTTGCCGTACTCGGGCCTTCCCGTACCGTCCATGATCCCGGGGATCTCGGCGAACTGGCGGCGGACCTCGTACACGACCGCGCCGGCTGCCCGGCCCACGGCAGAGATGGCGAGCCCCGAGAACATGAACACGACCGAGGCGCCGACGATGATGCCGACAAGCGTCCGCGGCGAGAAGACCGCGGAGTCGTTGACGAACTGCTGGTACGCGCCCTGCAGAACGGTCTCGATGGCATCCGTGAAGGAGCCGAAGAGTGCGGTCGCCGCGAGCACGGCCGTCGCGATCGCGATGCCCTTGGTGATGGCCTTGGTGGTGTTGCCGACCGCGTCGAGCTCCGTGAGGATCCGCGAGCCGGCGGGGCCGACCTCACCCGACATCTCGGCGATGCCCTGCGCGTTGTCGGAGACCGGACCGAAGGTGTCCATGGCGACGATGACGCCGACGGTGGTGAGCAGCCCGCACCCGGCGAGCGCGATGGCGAACAGGCCGACGACCCCGGGCCCGCCGAGCAGGAACGCGGCGAAGAGGACGACGGCGATGATGACCGCCGTGAACACCGCCGACTCGAGCCCCAGCGCGATGCCGGAGAGCACCACCGTGGCAGCACCCGTCAGCGAGGTACGGCCGACGTCCTGGGTCGGGCGGTCCTCCGTACCGGTGTAGAAGCCCGTCAGGAGCAGGATGCCGACGCCTAGGGCGATGCCGAGGAGGACGGCCCCGGAGGCGACCAACCGCGGGTCGTCGATGGGGCCCGTGAAGGCGATCTCCGTGCCGAAGTCGGCGAAGTGGGACGGAAGATACGTGTAGGCCGCGACGACCGAAAGTGCGGCTCCGACGCCGGCCGACGTCATGAACGCTCGCTTGATCGTCACGAGGCCGTTCTCGTTCGGCCGGGGACGCGTGAGGTACACGCCGACGAGAGCCGTGAGAACGCCGACCGCCGGGATGACAAGGGGGAACACCAGCCCCGACGCGCCGAACGCCGCCTTGCCGAGGATGATCGAGGCGACCAGCGTCACCGCGTACGACTCGAACAGGTCGGCGGCCATGCCGGNNAGGTCGGCGCCGACGTCGGCGGCCTTCGTGAAGATGCCGCCGCCGACCCGCATGAACATCGCGAGCAGCGCGGCGCCGAAGCCGAACCCCTCGAGCACCGTCGGGGAGTCTCCCGAGAAGCTGAGCACGACGATCGCCGTACCCAGCAGCCCGAAGCCGACCGTGGCCATGCCGACGGACCCGCCTGTGCGGAACGCGATCCGCATCGCGTCGTCGCGTCCCGTCGCCTGCGCCGCAGCGGCGACGCGCACGTTCGCACGTACGGCCAGCCACATCCCGAGGTAGCCGATGAGCGCGGAGAACCCGGCTCCCGCCAGGAACGCCAACGATCGCGCGACTCGCAGCCAGATGTCCGAGCCGCGCTCAGAGTGGGCGGGGAGCAGGAGCAGCGCGACGAACGCGCCGGCCGCGAAGACACCGAGCGTACGGAACTGGCGCGCGAGGAATGCCGACGCGCCCTCCTGGATGGCCCGGGCGATGACCCGCATCGCGGGAGTCCCCTCGTCGGCACGCAGCACCTCGGTCCGGAACCACAGGGACATACCGATGGCCGCGGCAGCGAGTATCGCCACGATGGTGACGATCATGACATTGCCGGCGGACAGCGTCGTCTGCTCCGGGATCATGCGTGGCCCTTCCCTCCCGTCGTCGTCGACGGTCGATGGTGCCGCGCAGCCTACCGAGGACTTCAGCATGACCGACAGGTTTCGGGATGACCAGTATCCGAGAAGTTATAGAAGTCATTGCCCATGACAGCGGGGGGACATAGATTCCCCACAGGCCCGATCCCCCCAAGGAGCCCCCCGTGAACCCTCGCATCCTGAGCCGCACCCTCGCCGTCGCCATGGCCGTGACGATGACCCTCGCGTTCGGCCCGCAGGCGGTGGCAGCTCCCGTCGCGAAGCCCGCCTCGCCCACGGCACCGTCCGTGGCGCCGAAGCTGCCGAAGGATGCGAAGACGGTCGCCGGCCGGTACATCGTGCAGGTCAGCGGTGCCGCGACCGCCGACGGTGGTTCCGCCGGCGCAGCCAAGGCGTCCCAGGACCAGGTGCTCACCGAGGCGGGCACCGAGGGTCTGAACGTGCGACGTACGGCCTCGTTCACGAGCGCGTACAACGGCATGACGGTCACGGCGTCCGGCGCCGACGCGGACCAGCTGCGGGACGTGTCGGGGGTGCTGGCCGTGTGGCCGGTGCTCCAGGTGGCTGCGCCCGACCCGGTCGTCAACCCCACCAAGGACCTGGTGTCCGCGCTCGCGATGACCGGCGCCGACGTCGCGTACTCGGAGCTCGGCCTCACCGGTCAGGGCATCAAGGTCGGCGTCATCGACACGGGCATCGACATCGACCACCCGGACCTCGGCGGTACGGGCAAGCCCGGTACGACGCCGTTCCCCAGCTCGCGGGTCAAGTGGGGGTACGACTTCGTCGGTGACGCGTACGACCCGGCCAGCGCCGACCCCGCCAAGGAGACGCCGAACCCCGACCGCAACCCCGACGACTGCGCCGGCCACGGCACCCACGTCGCGGGGATCATCGGCGCGAACGGCGACTTCGCCACGGGAGGCGTGCGTGGCGTGGCGCCGGGGGTGAGCTTCGGCTCGTACCGCGTGTTCGGCTGCGACGACAACGCCGGCACGAGCACCGACGTCATCCTGGCCGCGATGGACAGAGCGATCGCCGACCACATGGACGTCGTCAACATGAGCCTCGGTGACACGTACATGTCCTGGCCGAGCTACCCCACGTCCGTCGCGGCGCAGACCATGCAGAAGGCGGGCGTCATCCTCGTGGCGGCAGCCGGCAACGAGGGTCTCGACGGTACGTTCACGGCGAGCACCCCGTCGGTCTCCGACGGCGCGATCTCCGTGGCCTCGTTGGAGAACACGAAGATCCCCGTCCAGGCGTTCTCGACCTCGGCTGGAGCCAAGGTCGCGTACCTGCCGGCCGACGGCGCCCCGGTAACCCCGACGACTGGGTCCCTGGCATTGGCGCTCGCGGGGCCGGACGGTGATGGCGCGGCGAACACGGCCTGCACGCAAATCTCCGCCGACGTGAGGGGCAAGGCAGCCCTGGTCAGCCGAGGAACGTGCGGCTTCTACGACAAGGCGCTCACTGCCCAGAGGGCGGGAGCCGCAGCCGTGATCCTGTACAACAACGAGCCCGGGCTGGCAGGCGCCACAGTCGTCGGGGACGAGCCGATCACGATCCCCGTCGTGGTCATCTCGCTCAGTGACGGCACGGCGCTGGCTACCGCGCTGACGTCCGGTCCGGTGTCCCTGACCTGGTCGCCGCTGTGGATCACGTCCGTCAACCCGGTCGGTGGGCTCGTGTCCGACTTCTCGTCGTACGGACTCGCGGCCGATCTCAGCCTCAAGCCCGACCTCGGGGCTCCGGGAGCCAACATCCTGTCGACGTGGCCGATTGAGAAGGGCTCGTACTCCACCCAGTCCGGCACCTCGATGGCGTCGCCTCACGTGGCGGGCGCTGTCGCGCTGCTATTGCAGGCGAAGCCGGAGCTCAGGGGCAAGACGACCAAGGTCCGCGAGCTACTTCAGACGACCGGCTCTCTGGCGCCCTTTACGAAGGCCCCCGCGAGCGGCGAGCTCGAGCCCGTACATCACCAGGGCGGTGGTCTGATCCAGATCGTCACGGCGCTCACGACGCAGCAGACGGTGTCACCCGGGAAGATCTCGCTGGGTGAGGGCTCGGCGGGGCCGAAGACCACGTCGATCACGGTGACCAACACGTCGGCGAAGCCGGTGACGTACGCCATCACGAAGTCCGACGGCGTCGCGACGGAGGGGAGCTACATCGACGCCTTCCTCCCCGACACGACCGCGACCATGTCCGCGCCGAAGACGGTGACGGTACCGGCGAGGGGCAAGACCACCGTCAAGGTCACGATCACGGCGCCGACGGCACACCCGACGGCGATCTACGGCGGGTGGGTCACGTTCACGGCGGCTGGCGCGACCACCCTCCACATCCCGTTCGCCGGGATGGTCGGCGACTACCAGTCGGTGACCGTTCTTGGCGGTGTCGGGCTCCCNNCTGCTCACCCCGATCGCCCCGAACTACCGGAACTGGGTCAACAGCGGTCCGACCGGCAAGGACCCGTTGGACGCTTACGAGGACTACACGTTCAACGGCACGTACACGACACTCGGCCAGAAGGGGAAGCAGTTCCCGATCAGGAACGGCACGTACGTGATCGTCATCACGGTCACCAAGGCCCTCGCCTCGGGCCACAGCCGAGGCGACTACGAGACGTGGACCTCACCCACCTTCACGATCACCCAGACCCCGTAGCTCGCGGAGAGAACAAGGCCAGGATCAGGAGAGCACCTGTACCGCTCGGGGAG
>PMBM01000001.1 GCA_003153855.1 Propionibacteriaceae bacterium | reverse complement strand
ATCTTGCCGCCCTTGATGTCGGTGACAGCCTTCGTCACGTCCATCGTCACGGTGCCGGTCTTCGGGTTGGGCATGAGACCACGCGGGCCGAGGACGCGACCCAGTCGGCCGACCTTGCCCATGAGGTCAGGGGTCGCGACGACTGCGTCGAAGTCGAGGTAGCCGCCGGCCACCTTGTCGATGAGCTCGTCGGCACCGACCTCGTCGGCTCCGGCCGCGAGTGCGTCGGCGGCCTTCTCACCGGTGGCGAAGACGAGGACCCGTGCCGTCTTGCCCGTACCGTGAGGAAGGTTCACCGTGCCACGGACCATCTGGTCCGCCTTGCGGGGGTCGACGCCGAGTCGCATCGCGACTTCGACGGTCTCGTCGAACTTGGCCGACGCTCCGCTCTTGGCCAGCCCGACGGCCTCGACGGCCGAGTAGAGCTGGTCCGCGTCGCGCGCCTCTGCGGCTGCGCGGTACGCCTTGCTGCGCTTCATGTCTGGTTCCTCTCGTCAGCCGTCTCGTGTGACGGCATGCCAGGTGTGGTTCTACGGGCCGCGCTGGCCCTACCACTGGGGTGCGGACGTCGTACGACGCCCGCGGGAGCGTCACTCGACGGTGACGCCCATGCTGCGGGCGGTACCCGCGACGATCTTCATGGCGGCATCAATGTCATTGGCATTGAGGTCGGGCATCTTGGTCTCAGCGATCTCGCGCACCTGCGCGGAGGTGATCTTGCCGACCTTGACCTTGTGCGGGGTCGCGGAGCCGGACTTGAGGCCAGCGGCCTTCTTGATGAGCTCTGCGGCCGGCGGGGTCTTCGTGATGAAGGTGAACGACCGGTCTTCGTAGATCGTGATCTCGACCGGGATGATCGTCCCGCGCATGGCTTCTGTCGCAGCGTTGTACTGCTTGCAGAACTCCATGATGTTGACGCCGTGCGGGCCGAGGGCCGTACCGACGGGCGGGGCCGGCGTCGCCGCCCCAGCGTTGAGCGCGACCTTGACGAGGGCCGCGACCTTCTTCTTACTAGGCATGGTTTACGGGTCCTTGCTGGTTGTTCGGTAGCCGGGTCACCCCCGGCCGTGGTGTGGGCGCTTCCGCCCGTCGCACTACGACGACTTCTGGACCTTGCTGAAGTCGAGCTCGATGGGCGTTTCACGGCCCATGAAGTCGACCATCACAGTGACCTTCTCGTTGTGCGGGTGGATCTCCATGATCGTGGCGTGGACGCCCGCGAACGGGCCGTCGACCACCATGACGGAGTTGCCGACCGCGAAGTCGGCAACCTCGACCTTCTTGCGTCGGCTCGTCTGCCCAGCACCAGCGGCCGCCTTGGCGATCACCGACGGGCTGAGCATCTTGACGACTTCTTCGAGGTCGAGCGCTACTGGGGTGTTGCCGTAACCGACGAAGCCGGTCACGGACGGCGTGTGCCGCACAGCCGACCACGAGTCGTCGGTCAGGTCCATGCGGACGAGGACGTATCCCGGGTGGGACGTACGGGTCACGGTCTTCTTGGCGCCGTTACGGATCTCGACCGTCTCCTCGGTGGGCACGACGGCCTCGAAGATGAAGTCCTCCATATTCAGCGCCTTGACCCGGTTCTCCAGGTTCTGCTTCACACGGTTCTCCATGCCGGAGTAGGTGTGCAGCACGTACCAGTCACCGAACTTGCTGGTCAGCTCCGCGCGCAGACCTGCCACCGCGGCATCAGCGAGATCGTCGGACTCGTCGTCCTCCTCGGGCTCCTCGGGCACCTCTTCCCCGAAGTTGAGGTCGATGCCGTCGTCCTCGGAGACCTCCTCGAAGTCGTCCGAGAGGTCGAGGTTGATCTCGACCTCCGCGGCGGTCTCCTCGACCGTGTCGTCATTGGCGAAGGACAGGGAGATGTCCTTGTACGCGTCTGTCGGTTCGTCGGTCACGTGTGTCTTTCCTCTCTCAGCCCAGCGCCTTGAGCAGCAACCAGCCGAACGCGAAGTCCAGCAAGCTCACGAGGGCAATCATGAACAGGACGAAGATCAGCACGACCACGAAGTACTGGGTCAGCTGGGCACCGGTCGGCCAGACGACCTTGCGGAGCTCGGAGATGGACTGCCGTACGAAGGTGACGGGTCCTGTCCGCTGCTCGGTCACCAAGGTGGTGGCGTCCTTGCGCGTACGGGTCGGCGCGTCCTTCTTCTTGACCGGCGCGTTCGCGGAGCGCGGCCTCCGCACAGGGGCGGTGGACGTGGCGGCGAGGGCGGCCTCTTCGGCCTCCACCAGCTGCTCGGGGTCCTCTTCTTCAGTCTCGGGGTCGAGCTCTTCCGCCTCGTCCTCGTCGGCCGCGATCTTGTACGGACCGGGGTCGGGCAGGTCGCTCGCGAGGTCCTCGCCGGGGAGGTCCTCCTCCAGGGAGGTCTCCGCGTCGTCGCTCACGTCGCCGGCGATCTCCGCGGGCTCGACGTCCGTGTCAGGGGCGATGCTGTCCTCGGTGGTGTCGGAGTCCAGCTCGGGGTCCTCGACCGTGGCGTCAGCAACGACCTCGTCGACACCATCGACGGGGGCAGCGGACTCGTTCGGGTCGCGTCCCGAAACGGTCGACTTTCTCTTGGCCACGCACCTGTTCCTTCACTTGACGCCGCACCGGCCGGGGCGCCGGGCTGACTGACGCCGCACGGCGCCTGAGTTCGTCCTGCTTCGCAGGGCAAGAGGGACTTGAACCCCC
>PMBM01000159.1 GCA_003153855.1 Propionibacteriaceae bacterium | reverse complement strand
GGCGAGCATCGGCTTGAGGATCGAGGAGGCGTCGATCGCACCCTCGGCCGCGCCGGCACCGACGAGCGTGTGGATCTCGTCGATGAACAGCATGACGTCGCCGCGGGTCTTGATCTCGGCCAGCACCTTGCGTAGCCGCTCCTCGAAGTCACCGCGGTAGCGGGAACCGGCGACGAGCGCGCCGAGGTCGAGCGTGTAGATCTGCTTGTCGCGCAGCGTCTCCGGCACGTCACCGCGCACGATCGCCTGCGACAGGCCCTCGACGATGGCCGTCTTGCCGACACCTGGTTCCCCGATGAGCACCGGGTTGTTCTTCGTACGGCGCGACAGCACCGTCATGACCCGCTCGATCTCCTTCTCGCGCCCGATGACCGGGTCGAGCTTGTTCTCGCGGGCTGCCTGCGTGAGGTTCCGGCCGAACTGGTCCAGCACCTTGCTTGTCGCCGACTGCGGGCCGACGTCGGGAGCACCGGCTGTGGTGGACTCCTTGCCGGCCTGGAAGCCGGACAGGAGCTGCAGCACCTGCGTGCGGACGCGGTTGAGGTCGGCGCCCAGCTTGATGAGCACCTGGGCAGCGACACCCTCACCCTCGCGGATGAGTCCGAGCAGGATGTGCTCGGTGCCGATGTACGTGTGGTTGATCTGCAGCGCCTCGCGCAGCGAGAGCTCCAGCACCTTCTTGGCGCGCGGAGTGAAGGGGATGTGACCGGTCGGAGCCTGCTGGCCCTGTCCGATGATCTCCTCGACCTGCTCGCGCACAGCCTCCAACGAGATGCCCAGCGACTCCAGTGCCTTGGCGGCGACGCCTTCTCCCTCGTGAATCAGGCCCAGCAGCAGGTGCTCGGTCCCGATGTAGTTGTGATTGAGCATGCGAGCCTCGTCCTGCGCCAGCACGACGACTCGTCTGGCTCGATCAGTGAACCGCTCGAACATCGACACCTTCTTCTCCTCTCGGGGCCCGGAGACCCCCCACGCTTCCGCCCGGCGTGCACGTCACACGCTCCGGCGGTACGTGTCAGTCTACGTAACGTTGCTGTCCCACCAGACTGTTCCACGTTCGCTCACAGCGCATCGGCTCGTAGGGCCGGATCCGGGAACGACACAGGGGCCGGGATGACTCCCAGCCCCTGCACCGGCTTGCTTGTGTGCTGTGGTGCTCAGTGAGCGTCTTCGTAGGCCTTGCGGATCTCGGCGGACACGCGCCCGCGATCGCTGACCTCGTAACCCTGGCCACGCGCCCAGGTGCGGATCGTGTTCGCATTGGAAGCCCCACGAGCCGTCGCGCGGACCTGAGCCTTGCGGCCACCGGTACGGCGAGCGGACCCGATCCACGGAGCCACCGCAGCGCGAAGCTTTTCCGCATTCGCACTCGAAAGGTCGATTTCGTAGTTCACACCGTCGAGCGCAAAGCGGACGGTCTCAGCAGCAACACTGCCGTCGACGTCGTCTTCCAGCACCACAGTCATCTTGCTAACCATATGCTCTCCCAAGCTGGTTCGGACCTGTCTGCCGATCTCCCCGGCCGACTACCCCACAATATGCAGGTGTCAAGCCAGAATGCAACTGTTCGCACCGGCTCTGCCATTATGCATGGCCAATCAAAAGGCGAATGTTCGACTCATCACCTAAAGCGCACTCCACTAACGCGACCACCCGTACCGGTCCGGGCGTGTCTCGTCTGGCCGCGCTGTACCGGCCGTGGCCTGTCTCTTCCGGCCGCGCCGACCAGAAGATGCACAGATCCCGTCAGGATCAGGCAGGATACACGTTGGAAGGGATCAACCGTGGGCAGAGATCGAGCGAGCATCAAGGACGTCGCGCGCGTGGCAGGCGTGTCGGTGGGAACGGTGTCCAACGTCTTGAACCGACCCGATTTTGTTTCGGGGCCCACACGACAGCGCGTTCAGGACGCCATGACCGAACTTGGTTTTGTGCGGAACGCGACGGCCCGTCAGTTGCGCGCCGGACACTCGCAGACGGTGGGCGTCGTCGTCCTCGACCTCGCAAATCCTTTCTACACTGGAATCGTCCGCGGCATCGAGGACCGGCTGGCCGAAGACAATCACCTGCTGATGCTGTGCAGCTCCGACGAGGACGTAGAACGGGAGACGCGTTATCTGCGTCAGTTCGCTGAGCAGGGCGTGCGCGGCATTCTGATCAGCCCGTTCGGAAACGTGAACGAGCGATTCGACATACTCACCAACCTGCAGATCCCCGTGGTCCTTCTCGACACCCACAGCCCCAACCTCGCCTGCGTCAGCGTGGACAACGTCAAAGGCGGACGCCTGGCGGTCGCTCACCTGATCGAGCAGGGCCATCGACGGATCGCCCTGCTCAATGGACCGATGGAGATCCAGCAGTGCCGCGACCGGTCCGCCGGCACGATGGCCGCGGTGTACGAGGCCGGTCTGGACCCTGCCGACGTGATCATCGAGGTGCTTCTGCCCGACATGACCGGCGACGACGGCGCCGAGGCGATGCTGCAGCTGCTGGACTCGAGCGAGGATCCGCCGACCGCGGTCTTCTGCGTCAACGACATTGTCGCGCTGGGCGTGATGCGGACCCTGCGCGAGCGCAACATCGAGGTCCCGCAGCAGATGGCCGTCGTGGGGTACGACGACGTGCCGATCATCAAGGAGCTCCGGACCCCGCTCACGTCGGTCCGCCAGCCCATGCACGACATCGGCTGGAACGCTGCCGACCTGCTTCTCACCGGCAAGGTGAAGCAGGTGAGGTTCTCGCCAGAGCTGGTCATCCGCGCGTCGTCGGACTACCGCCGGTGACGGTGACGTACGTGCTGGGCGCGCCGCTCGGTGACGTCTCGGCACAACGCCGGTTCCTCGACCTGGGGCCCGACCACCCGAGCCGGTCGGGCATCGTCGAGATCGTCTGCCTCGTCGACGGCGACATCGTCGAGGAGGCGGAGATCCGCCCCGGCGCCAGCCATCGGTCCGCGGAGAAGCTGTTCGAGGTGCGCGACTACCGCGCGGTGCTCGCACTGGCCAACCGCCACGACTGGCAGGCTCCGTTCGCCGGTGAGCTCGGCGCGGCACTCGCCATCGAAGTGGCCCTCCGCCTCACGCCTCCGCCGCGGGCGACCTGGCTGCGTACGGTGCTCGCCGAGCACGCCCGCCTGCACAGCCACCTCGGGTTCCTGTCCGTGGTCCCGGCGAAGCTGGCCCCGGACGCCGGCGTCGCCCGAGAGGTCCACGCGGCGCGCGAGGCGTTGCGCGAGCAGCTCGCCGAGCTGAGCGGCAACCGGATCCACCCGATGGTCTGCCGCCTGGGTGGCCTCTCGGTCGACGCCGACCAGCAGTGGTTGGACGCCGAGGTGCAGCTCGCCGAGAGGGTCGCCAGGCTGGCCCTGGAGCTGCGCGCCCTCCTCGTGCAGGCCGACCTCCCCCGGGGTGTGGCCGTGATCGACCCCGGCATCGCCCGCACGTACGGGGTCACCGGTCCCGCCGCGCGAGCCGCCGGCATCGACACCGACCTGCGCCGCAGCGCCCCGTACCTCGCGTACGCCGACCTCGACGTGTCCGCCCTCCCCGTCACCGACCACCCCGGCGACGCCGCCTCTCGCCTGCTGGCGTGGGCCGACGAGCTGGAGAGTACGTGCTCGCTGCTGGCCTCCGCCGTACAGGGCACCACGGTCGAGGACGGGCCGGTCTCGGTGAAGCTGCCGAAGGTGATGCGCGTACCGGTCGGCGACACGTACGTCGCA
This sequence comes from Propionibacteriaceae bacterium, assembly GCA_003153855.1. Classification (GTDB taxonomy): domain Bacteria; phylum Actinomycetota; class Actinomycetes; order Propionibacteriales; family Propionibacteriaceae; genus Fen-668. The sequence goes on along the minus strand of PMBM01000159.1, from coordinate 4,081 downwards.
CACGAGGCCCCTCTGGGCCGGGCCGGATGGTGGCTCGTCTCCCGCGGCGAGAAGGTGCCCTGGCGGCTCAAGCTGCGCACCGCGAGCTTCTCCCACATGGCCGCGCTCGAAGCCGTACTGCCCGGCACGCACGTCGCTGATCTGCCCCTGGCCCTCGCCTCCGTCGGCTACGTCGTGGGCGACCTCGCGAAGTAGGTGCCGGACCCACAGACAGACTGAGCGCCGGCCCCATTCGGGCGCGGCGCTCAGGGTCTGTGGTGGATCGTACTGTCAGGCCTGCTTCCAGACCGGCGTGGCCGGGCTCTTGACGTCGAGGTGGACCATCTCGGCGACCGACGGGAGCTCGGCGGTGCGCCAGTCCTCCGAACGACCTGGCCTGTGCAGGCGGCGAGGCAGGCTGAGCACTTCGGCCGTCGCCGTGGGCTGGAGGTTCTCCTCGAGCCTGGAGACGCGGTCGACGAGCGCGGCCACATCGCCGACGAGCTCGTCCCGCTCGATGCGTGCGGCCGCGAGGTCGCCCCTCATCGTGGACAGGACCCTGAGCTGCTCGGCGATGAGCTTGTTGCGCTGGATGACCTCGGTGCGGGTGGCGACCAGGTCGGTGCGCGTCGAGGTGAGCGTCTCCGACAGCACGCTGTTGCGCTTGCGCAGCACCTCGCGCACGATCGTGGCCGACTGACGCGTCTCGAACAGGAGCTCCTGGTGACGGTTCTCGGCGGCGAGCAGCTGCCCGTGGCCTTCGAGACGGGCGTCGACGACCTCGTGCCAGGCGGCACGCAGCGCCACGAAGGCCGCCAGCGCGAGTACGACGGTGCCGAGACGGCCGAACCAGATGTTGCCGAAAAGGGATGCGAGCGCGAAGGCGCTGCCGACCGCCAGAGCCACCTCTGACAGGCGTCGATGCGGTGATACGGGTTGTGATCGTTGCGGGGAAGTCACGCGCGTCAGCGTATGACGAGAGCTCGGAGCCACGCGTGAGGCGGGCCTACGTGTCGTGCTTTTGGTCCTGATCGGCGTCGGGGGTGCGGCAGGCGCGCTCGAGCGCCCAGCCGGACACCACGAGCCCGATCGCCGCGACCGCGGTCAGCAGGCCGACGAACAGTCGCTGCTTCGGGAGGGGCGCATCAAGGTGGCCGACGCTGAACAGGCCGAACACGACGTAGCCGCCGGCCAGCAACGACCCGCCGAGGAGCAGCGCCTTGGCGATGGCGAGGGTGGCGAGCGATCGTGCCGGGTCCTGCGGCTGCCGGACGACGTGGTTGCGCAGGTGCGTGACCCGCGCGAGGATTCCNNAACGTGAGCGCGTACGTGGTGACGACCAGCAGCACCAGGAACGTCACGCCCGCACCGACGGCCGCAGCGAGGACGACCGTACGGAGCCGGGTGGGCTGTACCCCCGACGGCGCATCAGGCATGCGTGCCTCCCAGGTTCACGGCGGGTCCGGGACGTACCCCGGAGGCGTCCACCGCATCCGCGAGCTCGGCGACGGTGCCGAGCCCGGGGACGACGAACCCGGGATCCACCTCCGCCCAGGGCACGAGCACGAAGGCCCGTTCGTGCGCACGGGGGTGCGGCACCGTCAGCTGGTCGGTGCTCAGCACCACATGGCCGAGGGCGAGGATGTCGACGTCGAGCGTACGAGGGGCGTTGCGCACCGTCCGTACGCGCTCCTCCTGCACCTCCAGAGCCTTCGCCAGCGTGAGGAGCTCGGCGGCGGCAAGTGACGTGTCGCCCACGGCGACCGCGTTGAGGTAGTCGGGCTGGGCCGGTCCGCCGACCGGGTCCGTCTCGTACGCGCTGGACACCCGCACGTCGCCGACGCCGCCCTCCACCAGCCCGGCCACGGCCGCCCTCAGGTGACCGACACGGTCTCCGAGGTTGGACCCGAGGCCGAACGCGACCCTCACCGGGTCCTCGTCATCGTCAGCCGTACGTCGGAGGCGTGCGCGTCGCGCGCCGCACGGGGCTTGTGGACGGTGACGCGGACGGCGAGCGCCTGAGGACGCTCGAGCAGCGCCTCGCACACGGCGGCCGCCAGCGACTCGACGAGCAGGACGGTGCTGGTCTCGACGACCTCGCGGACGGCCCGGCTCGCGGCGACGTAGTCGATCGAGGCGGAGAGCTCGTCTCCGGCGACGGCGGCGGTCATGTCGAGCCAGAGGGTCAGGTCGACCGTGAACGGCTGAGGGGCCAGCGCCTCGTCCGCGTACAGGCCGTGCACGCCCTCGGCGGCGATCCCCGAGAGCTCGATGCGGTCGGCCATGCGCAACGCCTCGTACTCGTTCGGAGTCACCGCGCGCATCAGCTCTGTCCCAGCTTCGTGGCCACCGCGACAGCAGTCAGGTGCGGAGCGACGGTGTGCGTACGGACGCCCCACGCTCCATGGGTCGCCAGCCACGTCGTGATCGCCACAGACGCATCATCGCGCGCGACGGGCCCTCCCGGTGCCACCGGGTCGAGCATGCCCTTGCGCGACGCGCCCCACAGCACGGGCAGACCGATGCCGTGGATGGTCTCGACGCCCCGGAGCAGGTCCCAGCCGTGCTCGCCCGTCTTGGCGAACCCGAGACCGGGGTCGAGCACGAGCCGGTCCGGTTCGATCCCCGCGATCGTGGCCGCCTTCACCCGTCCCAGGAGCTCGTCGACGACCTCGGAGACCACGTCGCTGTACGTGGCGTGCTGGTTCATCGTCGCGCTGTGGGCCCGCCAGTGCATCGCCACGTACACGCAGCGAAGCGCCGCGACCGTGCTCAGCATGTCAGGGTCGGCGAGCCCGCCGGACACGTCGTTGACGACGACGGCTCCCGCTTCGATGCACCGCGTCGCAACGTCGGCGCGCATCGTGTCGACCGACACCGCGACGCCGGCCTCCGCAAGACGGGTGACGACGGGGAGGACGCGCTGCAGCTCTGTCTGCGCGGACACGCGCTCGGCGCCGGGCCGGGTCGACTCGCCACCGACATCGACCAGAGCGGCGCCTTCCGCGGCGAGCTCGAGACCGTGCGCGACCGCAGCATCCACGTCGACGTACAGTCCGCCGTCAGAGAACGAGTCGGGCGTGACGTTGAGGATGCCGACGACCCGTGTCGGTCCGAGTGCGAGCAGCGGGGCGGCTGCGGTCACCGCGGTCCCTGGATGAGCGACATGGCCTCAGCTCGTGCCGCCGTCTCCCTGAGCTCGCCCCGTACGGCCGTGGTGATCGTACGAGCGTTGGGCTTCTGGGCGCCCCGGATGGTCATGCAGAGGTGCTCGCACTCGAGCACCACGATGACGCCACGCGGGTCGAGCCGCTCGACGAGCGCATCGGCGATCTGCGCGGTGAGCCGCTCCTGCACCTGGGGTCGCCTCGCGAACCCGTCGACGACGCGGGCCAGCTTCGACAGCCCGACGACGCCGTGACCGGCACCGGGGATGTACCCGACGTGCGCGACGCCCATGAACGGTACGAGGTGGTGCTCGCAGGTCGAGTTGACCTCGATCTCGCGCACGAGGACGAGCTCGTCCTCGATGATGTCGAAGGTCGTGTTCAGGTGGTCGCCGGGATCCGTGTGGAGCCCGGAGAAGACCTCTCGGTAGGCCCGCGCGACCCGTCTCGGGGTGTCCACCAGGCCGTCGCGGTCCGGGTCCTCGCCGATCGCGAACAGGATCTCGCGCACGGCAGCCTCGATGCGCGGGAGGTCGAAGGCTCCGCTCTGGCCCACCGGCTTCAGGAGGCCGCGGCCTGCACCGTCCATGTCAGTTCTTCTCGAACGGCTGGTCGTTGCTCTGGCCCGGTGTCCAGGTGGGGGGTGCCCATCCGCTCGTCGGCGTGGTGTCGGTCCACGGCTCGCTCGGCGGCATGTGGCCCGGAGGGAGCGGGAGCCCACCCGCAGGTACGGGCTGGAGCTCAGGCTCGGGCCGTACGGGCGGGTTCACCGGAGGGATCGAGGACGGACGGCGCGTCTCCGAGCCGGTCCACGCGGGACGCTTCTCGTGACGCTTGAGGGGCTTGAAGATGTTCGCGACCTGCTCCTTGTCGAGCGTCTCCTTCTCGAGCAGCTGGCGGACCAGCTCGTCGAGGACGTCGCGGTTCTCGACGAG
>PMBM01000076.1 GCA_003153855.1 Propionibacteriaceae bacterium | reverse complement strand
AGGTTGGCCTCCAGCAGGTGGTTCTTGGCGCGACGGCCGTCGGTGGCGATCCACTCGTAGTCCTCGATGTCCGAGGTCTTGACCGGGCTCGTGTCGTTGAGGCGCTCGTCGGCGAACAGGCCGGCTTCGATCCNNGCGACCTTGCCGATCTGCTTGAGATAGTCCTTGACCGGGTCGGCGGTGGCGCCGGCTGCCATGACCTGCTGCTCGGGCTCGTCGGCATCGTCCGCGTCCGAGAGGCTGAAGCCCTCGTCCTCGGTGATCTCCTTCTCGACGACGGCCTCTTTCTCCGGCTCGAACGTCGCGTCGTCGACGTCCTCGAGCCCGCGCTTCTTGCCGCCGACGGTCAGTACGACGTCGTCGCCGTCGCGAATGAAGGCGACCGCCTTCTCGGTGCTGCCCGACAGTGCTTCGACGATGGAGGGGGTCTCCTCGTCGTCCTCGAGCTCGACGGTCTCGAGCTCGACCGTGATGTCCTCGATCTCGGCGACGTCGACGTCCTCGAGCTCCTCTTCCTCAGCCTCCAGATCGTCCTCTGACACCTCGTCGGCAGAGGAGACCGAAGGCCCCGAGCCGGCCTTCTTGCGCCGTGTGGCCGGGGTGACCGGTGTGCCGGCCGCCGCCTTGGCCCGGGTGCGTCGCGGTGCGGCGGCCGTCGCGGGGGCCGCGTCGAGATCACCGTCCAGGACAACCTCGACGACCTTCACTCCCCGAGAGCTCCGCTGGGGGGCAGGCGTTGCTTCAGAGTCGTCGGAACGGGCTGCTGCGGAACGAACCACTGTGTGCCTCTCATGGGAGGTGTTTCTGACAAGGACCTTCACGCCGGGTGCCGCTACTAGAGCGTGCAGCGACCCGCGAGTGTCAATGGCCCAGTCGCCAATTGTGCCACGCCCCTGAGCCTCCTCCAACTCCGGGCGGGCCATAGAGTGACGCGAGTGCCAGCACCGACGCCTGACCGGATACCGACCGAGACCACGATCCATTCGGTCACCCTCAACGACCCCTATGCGTGGTTGGACGATCTCGAGGATCCGGCGGTCGTGGCCCACCTCGAGGCCGAGACCGCGTACGCGGACGAGCAGACCGCTCACCTCGGTCCGCTGCGGGAGCGGATCGTGGCCGAGATCTCGTCCCGCACGCTCCAGACCGACCTCAGCGTGCCGGACCACGACGTCGACAGCGCCGGTCGCGCCTGGTGGTACTTCGCTCGTACAGTCGAGGGCCACGACTACCCCTCCTACCGGCGCGCGCCTGCGCCCTCGCGCGACGACGTGCCGGACATCGACAGCCCCATTCCCGGCGAGACCATGCTCATCGACCTCAATGCCGAAGCCGCAGGACACGAGGTCTTCGCCGTCGGAGACGTCGACGTCTCGCCGTCGGGCGACCTCCTGCTATGGAGCTCCGACACCGCCGGTGAGGAGCTGTACAGGGCACGCTTCCGGGACCTGACCACGGGCGACGAGCTGCCCGACGAGCTCGAGGACGTGGGCGGCGTCTGCTGGATCGACGACCACCACGTCGCGTACACGGTCCTCGACGACTCCTGGCGCCCCTACCTGCTGCGCCGGCACACGCTGGGGACGCCGGTCAGAGACGACGTCGACATCCTGCGCGAGGACGACGAGCGCTTCTGGCTGTCGGCCGGGCGGTCCGGCGACGACCGCTGGCTCGTCATCGACAGCGTCAGCAAGGCCTCGAGTGAGGTCCATCTCCTCGACACCCGCACGCCCACCGGCACTCCCCTGCTGGTCGTCCCTCGCGTGGAGGGCCTCGAGTACAGCGTCGAGCCTGCCGGTGACTGGCTGTACGTGGTCCACAACGCCGGGCACCCCGACTTCGAGCTCGCCGCGACGCCCGCAGTTCCCGGGCGGTGGCACGAGTGGGCAGAAGTCATCACCGGTGAGGACGGCGTCAGGCTGCTGGACGTCACCGCGTACGCCGACCACCTCGTCGTACACCTCCGCCGCAACGGTCTCCCCCGTGTCATGGTCATTCCCAGGTCCGAGGACGGATCGGTCGGTACGGGGTGGTTGCTGGACGCCCGTGTGGACCTCGAGTCGGTCGGGGCCGTCGACCAGCAGTACAGCGCAGACCGGCTCCGCCTCCATCGGGAGTCCTACGTCGACCCGGCGACCGTCGTCGAGGCNNGCCTGGGACGGGTCGGGCGAGCGAGTGCTCAAGCGCCAGCCCGTGCTGCCGGACCCCGAAGGACGTCCTTTCCAGTCCGAGGACTACGTCCAGTGGCGGCTGTGGGCCATCGCGGACGACGGCGTCCAGGTCCCGGTCTCCGTGGCGAGCCGCAAGGACACGCCCTGGCCCGCACCCTGCGTCCTGTACGGCTACGGCGCGTACGAGACGAGCCTCGATCCGGGCTTCTCCGTGGCACGGCTCAGCCTGCTCGACCGGGGCGTCGTCGTCGCGTACGCCCATGTACGAGGTGGCGGCGAGCTCGGTCGCGCCTGGTACACGCAGGGAAGGCTCGCGGCCAAGCCGACGACCTTCAGCGACTTCGTGACCGTGGGACGTCATCTCGTGAGCGCCGGGGTCGCCGCCCCGGGCAGGATCGCGGCCCGCGGCGCCTCAGCCGGCGGCCTCACCGTCGGCGCTGCGATCAACCTCGCTCCGGACCTCTTCTGCGCCGCACAGGTCGGAGTCGGCTTCCTCGACCCGCTGACGGCGATGCTCGCTGAGGACCTTCCGCTGACGATCACCGAGCGCGACGAGTGGGGCGACCCGGTCGCCGACCCCCTGGCCTTCGCGACGATCGCCGCGTACAGCCCGTACGGCAACATCGGGGAGGGCACCTACCCGGACGTCCTCGCCACGGCGGCTCTCCACGACCAGCGCGTCGCCGCCTCCGAACCTGCGAAATGGGTGGCAGCGCTGCGCGCCCGACCTGGAGCGTCCGGCCAGGTCCTGCTGCGCGTCGAGCTGGGCGGGCACCAGGGCGCCACGGGCCGCTACCAGGCGTGGCGCGACGAGGCGTACGAGCTCGCGTGGCTCCTGGACCGGCTGGACGCGGCCTCAGGGTTGCCCCGAATCACATCAGGGTAGGTTCAGGGTCCATTTCCAAGGGTGGAGGGAAACCTTTCGGGGTACTCAAGCGTTGTGATGGAGACGACGAAAGGATCCCTCATGGCACTGACCACCGCCCGCAGGACCCGCATGACCGAAGGAATCGATGGCAAGGATGCCGTTGGTCTCTACCTCGATGGCATTGCGAAGACAGCATTGCTCAGCGCTGAGGAAGAGGTCGAGCTGGCTCGTCGCATCGAAGCCGGGCTGTACGCGCAGGCCATCCTGGACGGCGAGATCACCCCCATGGAGCGCGGCAAGAAGCCCGTTCGCGTGACCCGAGCCGAGCTCGCAGAGCTCGCAGAGGTGGGTGAGGCGGCGATGAACCGCTTCGTCACCGCGAACCTGCGACTGGTGGTGTCGGTGGCCCGCAAGTACGGACGATCGGCGATGCCGCTGCTCGACCTCGTGCAGGAGGGCAACACCGGACTCATCCGCGCGGTCGAGAAGTTCGANNACACCAAGGGCTTCAAGTTCTCCACGTACGCGACGTGGTGGGTCCGTCAGTCGATCAGTCGCGGCATCGCCCAGCAGGGGCGTATCGTCCGGCTCCCGGTCCACGTCGCCGAGCAGATCAACCAGGTCTCCGCCATCCGCCGCACCCTGGAGCGTCGTCTCGGCCGCGATCCGGAGCTGCGCGAGATCGCCGAGGAGATGGCGATCGAGGAGGAGAAGGTCCTCGAGCTCATCCAGTTCTCCCGTGAGCACGTCTCCCTGGACGCGCCCGTGGAGGAGGACGGAGACACCGCGCTCGGTGACCTCATCGCCCGCGAACCTGCCCCGGGTCCGGACGAGATGTTCCTGGACGCCGAGGAGCGCGCCCGCCTGGAGCAGATGCTCTCGAAGCTCGACGAGCGCTCCGCCGACGTCGTACGCCGCCGCTACGGTCTTCTCGACGGCCGCCAGGCCAAGCTCGCCGACATCGGCCAGGTCTGGGGCATCACCGCGGAGCGCGTCCGCCAGATCGAGCGTCACGCGATCGCCAAGCTGCGCAGCGGCGAGCTCGCCGCCTGACAAGCACACCGCCGCCTCCCGCTTCGGGGGGCGGCGTTGTCATGCCTGGGGGTGGACGACCCGGATCAGCCCTTCCTGGGCGGCCGTTGCGGCCAGACCGTTCGCCGAGAAGATCCTCCCCAGGGAGAAGCCCCGCGCACCCGAAGCGGACGGGGAGATCTGGTCGTACAGCACCCAGTCGTCGGCACGTACCGGCCGGTGGAACCACATCGCGTGGTCCAGGGAGGCGGCCACCATCCCGGGGCCGTACGTGAGGCCGTGCGGGATGAGGCTCACGCTGAGGATCGTGAGGTCGGACAGGTACGCGAGAACCGCCTGATGGAGCACCGGGTCGTCCGGCAGCCGGCCGTTGGCCCGCACCCACACGGCGAGCGACGCGCGGTGGTGGGCAGGGGCGTCCCCGAGGCCGGACGCGTACCGGACCTCGAGCTCCTCCCACTGCCCGAACGTCGGCCGCGCGGTCGGGCCGAGACGACGTTCCATGACCTCCGACATGCTCGGGCACTCCTCCGGCGCCGGCACATCGGGCATCGGGTCCTGATGGTCGAGCCCCACCTCGTGGGTCTGCGCGGAGCAGCTCATCATGAAGATGCGGCGACCGCCTTGACGGGCGGTCACGAGACGGGTCGAGAAGTGCGACCCGTCACGGGTCGGCAGCACGTCGTACAGGATCGGCGAGTCTGCCCGCCCGGCTTCGAGGAACTGCGCGTGCAGGGAGTGCAGCACCCGGCCCTCCGGCAGCGTCCCGTACGCAGCCACGACGGACTGCGCGAGCACCTGCCCTCCGTACGTGCGCTGCATGTTCGTCTGGGCGGCGGGGCCGCGGAACAGGTCCGGTTCGATCTGTTCCAGGTCCAGGACTGCGACCAGATCCTCGATGGTGCGTGTCATGGGCTTACGGGTTCTGGTCCTGCTCGCGGTCGGCGAGGAACTTCTCGACCTCGGCGGCGATCTCGTCCGCGGTGGGCACGGGTGCGGCCCGGTCGTGAGCCGTGTCGAACGCGTCCTCCAGCGCCGCGACCAGCTCGCTGGTCTCGGGCGACCCGGCGACCTCCGCGTCGATGAGCTCGGCGTTCTCGGCGATCTCGTCGTCCAGGTCGCCCAGCGGGATGCGCAACCCCGTGTCTTCCATCAGCGACTGGAGCACGACCTTCACGGCCTGAGGGAACTGGACCTGGGAGAGGTAGTGCGGCACGTGCGCGACGTAGCCCATGGCGACCCGTCCGGCCTCCCCTGCTCGCAGCTCCAGCATCGCCGACCACTGCCCCGGTACGTCCATGCGCTCGATGAGCGGCGGGTTGTCGTGGGCGAGGTCCTGGCTCGTGGCGTGGCGGGTGATGCCCGTGGGTCGCGTGTGCGGCACGGCCAACGGGATCCCAGACCCCGTCAACAGCCGGCTGACGCCGAGCTCGTCGCAGATCGCCAACGTCGTCGTCACCATCCGCTCCCAGCGAGCGTCCGGCTCCTGGCCGTGCATGAGGAGGAACGGACGCCCGGCCTCGTCGGTCAGCCGGTCGAGGACGAGGTGCGGCATCTGGATGGCCGTCCACTGGAACGTGTCGAAGGTCATGATCGGCCGACGGCTCCGGTAGTCGTGGAGCACGTCCACGTCGAAGGTGGCGACCCGCTCGGGATGACAGGTCCGCAGCAGGTGCGCAGCTGTTCCGTGCGTGACCCGGCCGGCGTCGAGGAACCCGTCGAGGAGATGGATCAGCGGCGCGTCAACGCCACGCACGGTCTCCCAGGCCTCGGGCACCACGTCGTACAACACTCGCCGTTGGTTCACGCACCCGAGGCTACGGCCTTGAGACAATGCCCGCCGTCCGTACCAGCAGATCGTTGCCGTTCAGTCTGGGGAGGGGCGTCTGAGGGCCCTGACGGGTCGCAGATCGGGTGCTGGAGGTACGCCGAGCCGGGAGCGCCTCACGGCGCGGGGCCGCTCGTAGCGGCTGATGTTGGAGCCCGGGGCATCCGCGACCCGGCGTACCAGGCGCCAGTGTAGGGGCCTCGCCCCAAACGCAGCGACGAGCGTTAGGACAGTCTCCCGGACAGCTCCAGGTGGCCTGCTCGCTCGAGCTCCTCGGCCAGCGTGATCATCCGGGCGCTCTCGCGGACGCTGGATGAACCGCTCTCGGTGAGCGCTCGGCCCGCCCCCAGGACGTGCAGGACGGCGGAGGCGCGCCACAGGACGTCCGCGAAGTCGCTGGAGACGATCCCGCGCAGGACGTCGTCGATGACCGCACACATCGCCTCGGGACTCGGCGGGTCAGCGACACCGGCGACGGCGTTCGCGACCTGTGCCGTGCCCTCGCCCGCGTCGTACGCCCGTGAGGCGCGGGCCGGATCGACGTGGATCCACTCGCGGATCACGTACAGCCGCCAGAGTGCGCCGGCCAGCGAGTCCGGGGTGCACGACGCCCACAGGTCCGCGAGCGTCTCCATGCCCTCGGTGTCGGCGAGGTGCACGACACGTTCGGCCAGGTCGGCGTCACCCTCTGCCCTGGCGCCCCGCACGAGGACGGTGGCCGTATGTTCCGCGATCTCGCGGACCTCGTCCGGGGCCGGTCCGTCGGCAACCGACTCGAAGTAGGCAGCCCCCAGGGCCAGCGGACGATGGTGGTCACGCGACATCCTGGGTCACCTCCTGCGCGATGGGCACCTGACCAGGATAGGAGACGGCCTGCAGGGCTCGGTACGAGCTCGACGCCGGTGGGCGTCCCCGACGCCACTCTGACCCTGACAATCTCACGCTCATGCCGAATGCAGGATGTTTGAAGCCCGGTAGAGGACGAAGCCCCTCGTGTCCTCATTCAGCGCCCCCAGCGTGGGAGGGGGTGTTCGGTGCCCGCAGCCCGGGCGGGCGTCCGGGTTGGGTTAGGCGTGCGCCACTCGGTTCAGCCCAACGGACCCAAGGAGGCGATCATTGGCCGCCTCGGGCACCTCCGCGGCACCGCCTTCGGGTTCCGCTCCTACCCCAAGTGACCGGTCAACTGCCACCCATAGAACACGCTCGCGACGACAGCAAAGGCAACCAGTGCCCAATACCAGCCACCCCCGAGTTTGGGCGTGCGTATCGGCGCCAAGTTGAGCGAGGCCAGCACAACCAGCGCGACGTACAGGAGCACAGCGAAGATCGGCGCGTTGAGCACGTTCCGCAAGGCGAACAGGAGAACCAGGATGATCACGTTATTGTCGAGCGCAAGTCCTCGGTAGGTCGAATCATCAGCCAGTCCGAAGACGTTGAAGTAGCTGAGTCGAATGACTGCCGCGGCGAGACCGATAATCGCTCCTGGCAAGAACCAGGGCCGGAATCCTCCCACGGACATCAGCAGTATCCCCGGCGCGATTCCAAAACTCACGACGTCGATCAGCGAGTCCAGCTGGGCGCCGAAATGGCGCTGCTCGTCCGTCCTAACCTTCATCTTCCGCGCAACGCGCCCGTCGAACCAATCGAACACAACCGCCCACACCAACCCGATCACCGCCGCGGGGAACACGCCGAGAATGGCGAAGTAGATCGCGATCGCCGCCGAGATGAGCCCCGCAAGCGAGACTAAGTTGGGTAGGTCCCGGGCGAACCACAACATGGATCTTGGGGCATCTACTGGCTTCTGCGTCGTCATCTTGCGGCCGCCGCATTCCCGACGACTCGGGCCAACGCCTTAGTCAGGGCCTTGTTCTCGTTCGTCGTGCGACTGGCGACGCGGATGTACCGGCCCGGGTCCGGCATCGTCTTGCTACCGCAGTCCTTGATGTAGATATTGTCCTCGACAAAGAGCCTCCGCGCGACGTCGGGACCGGAAGGCGAACCTTCAGGCAGTCGGCAGAAGATGAAGTTGGCGTCTGGTCGATAGACTGACAAGCCCGGCACGGTCCTGAGGTCTTCGTACAACGCGTCGCGTTCCTCGCGCACCGACCGGCAGCTCTCGGCGAATTCCTGCCGGAAGCGCGGGGCGAGGCGCAGGAACTCCTCGGCGAAACCGTTGACATTCCAGATAGGCAGTTCATCGCGTATCCGACGCGCGAGGTCTTCGCCGGCGGTGAGAAGGTACCCGATCCTCAGCCCGCAGATTCCGTAAGCCTTACTCATGCTCTTCATGACCGCGAGGTTCGGGTGGTCCGCAACGTCCTGTTCCAGGGAGGCCGCGGCTCCCGCGTGGGCGAAATCGATGAAGGACTCATCGACGATGAGCGTACAGCCGTGCCCGTCGAGGATCCCGAGCAGGCGGAGGAGGTCGGCTCTTGGGACCAGGAGTGACGTCGGGTTGTTCGGAGTCACGACGACCGCGAAATCGGCCTCACAACGGATCGCTGCAGCGGCGAACCTATCCACGTCGAGCTGGAAGGACGGCGCATCCAGCGCGAATTCGACCACGTTGCCCGCCGGGGCGGCGTTCGCGTACTCGTTGAACGAGGGGACTGGGACGATGAGCTTTGTCGCCAGATGGCCCGAGATGATCTTGATCAACTCGGAGGCTCCGTTGCCGACCAGGATCCTGCCCGGAGGTTGGCCAATCAGATCGCCGACGAGCCCGGCTACGACGTCTTGTGCGACAGGGTAGTTCAGCACCAGCTCGTGGATCCGGCCGCCGAGCAGCCGAACGAGCGATTCAGGCGGGAAATGCAGGTTGTACAGGTAGGCGTGATCGACGAAGCCATGGCGCCAGTAGCCGCCGTGCTCGGACTGCAGCGCATCGTATTCGGCCTCGCGGGCGGCTCGCATCAGTGCCGCACGAGCCTCGATCACCCCGCCACTCCCGCCGCCTTGTGCTCAACTTCGATTCTCGCCGTCGACGAGTACCTCGGAAGGGCCAACTCGGCGGCAGCCAGATCGGTGACCGTGTCGATCTCATACCAGCTGTCGGCGTCGAAGAGCACCGGCGCAAGGACCAGACTGCCGTCGGCGACCATATCGGCAAAGACGGACTCGTAGTAGTCGGCAGTGCGCCCAGCCTTGATGTAGCCATCGAGCCGCTTGCAGATCTCTATCCATGTACTCCGCGAGAAGCTGTACATGTTCACCGTCTTGTAGTGCAGGGCGTCTGAGGCGCTCATCTCGCCGAGGCAGAAGGCGCTGATCCCGCCCCTGCCATCGAGCATGACCGTCGTCCCATTCATCCACGGCAGCTGGCGAGAGACCGCGACTCTGTCCGCCGTCAGCATCTGTTCTAGCAACGAATCCTCGAACACGAGGTCGCTCTCAACCAACAAGAACGGCTCATCGATCACTCGCCTCGCAAGCCAAAGGCTGTAGATGTTGTTCGTGGTGCGGTAGCGCGAACTCACGACATAGTCGATTTCAATGTCATTGGAATGGTGTCCCAAGTATTCTCGTATCAAGTCTGCCTCGTGGCCTACCACGATCACCAATCGCGTGAAGTCGTAGCTGATCAAGGTGCGAACTAGCCGCTCCAGGATGGGAATCCCGCATACGGGGATCAGGCACTTGGCGGTCGAGTCGGTCAAGGGAGACAATCGGCTCCCCATACCTGCAGCCAGCAAAAGGGCAGTCCGGGGTCGTGCGCCGCGTGCGTCGCTGAGGGGAGCCTTCATATGATGATCCATATCACCGTCAGCGCTCCGGGCATCATCAAGCCCACAATGTCCGCGAAGACCATGCTGAACACACCATGACCCATAGTGTCGAGATTCTCGTCCCCACGGTGCTCACCACAGCAACCTCCTGATGGAATAATCCGCCCCCGGTCGCCGCTCCTCGGGCAACGCCTGGAGGATCATCGCTGGACCTGCGGCGGTCACACCGAGGGTCCGGCCTTGATCACGGTCCGTGCCCCGCGCGGCAGCGCACGGCCTCCGGGAGGGTTTACCACGTCAGCACCGTCAGGGCGGCGACGCCGTCGCACGCGAACCCACTTGTCCTGGGCCATCCAGAGTCATGGGAACTCCATCTCTGGGCGCCAATCACGCTACGCGCAACCCAGCCCTGCCGCGGCTTAACGCTGCAACCGCCCCTCACCAATCCTTTTGGGGGGACACACGGTCATGCCGCAGCGAGGTCGGACGATCGCTGCCGATGAGACGATGACCGCATCCTCGTAGCCACACCCCCCGAGTGTCACACTGACCTGTGCCCAAACGTGACCTCAGTCGCCTTTCCAGTCGCGTACGGGAAGCGGCCATCGTCAACCCGAATGGTGAGGTCCGGTGGCCAGCCGATATTGCCCTAGAAGCCATCAACGAACTCGCCGATACCGGCTCGGTCCTCCTTGGCCTGGACGTATGGCCGGACGAGGAGGGGGAGATCACGGAAGCGCCCCTCAGCGCGTACCGCGGCGGTGCGACGGAACCAAACATCGAGCCCGCACGCCTTTACGCGATCGAGGCGTTGCGACGAGTGACGGGCTTCGGATGGAGCAACCCCAGCATTCTCGTCACTTGGAGCGACCCCACCTAACCCACACCTGCGTATCGGGTCACGCAGCTGCGCGCTCATACGCTTCTGCCGCGAGGACGCCGGTCGTCCCAGAGGTGAGCGAGCAGGCCCGAAGCTGCGAGCGGTCCCTTGTGCGCGTTAGGAGCCTCAGCAACGCTTGGCCCATGGAGTTTTTCTGCTACCACCGCGATCGACCCGGATCGACGCCGCTGCGGAATGAGATGGTGGAGCAGCATTGGTCGTACATGGACCAGTTCGCAGCATCAATGATCGCCCGCGGACCCACTTTCACGAGCGACGGTACGTTGACCGGAAGCGTGCACATCCTCGATCTGCCAGATCCCGCCGCCGCCCGCACCTTCGCCTTCGAGGAGCCCGGCTACCAGGCCGGCGCCTACCGCGACGTGCTGCTGCGACGCTGGCGCAACGCGCAGGGTCGTACGATGTGGGACTTCAGCGGTAGCCGACCAGGCAACAACCGCTACCTCGTCCTCGGATTCACGTTGGAACCAGCAGCGGCCGCCACCGATCTTCCGCCCCGCGACGAGCTGATCGTCAGCGGGCCTCTCCTGTCTGACGACGGCTCCTTCGTGGTCGGGGCGGCAGTTCTGCTGGAGGCCCCTGACGCAGACGACGCGCGGGAAGTCCTTGCCGCGGATCGGTACGCCGGAATCGAAGTCCATCAGTGGCGGTTCGGGGGGCGACCAGACTGAGACGGGCTCCCGATTCGGCGCTGCTGGCTTGAGCTCTGTTCAGAAGCCGGGTAGCGAGGCCCTGTACAACGGTCTCATCGGGGACGTCGCGAGGTCAGACCGGCTCACGACTCACTCCTCAGATGTCAGGCGCCAACGTTCGAATCTGCCGCAGTCAGCTTGGTCGACAATGCCGACAGGCAGTGCCTCAACGAACTGGTCGGGCGCCTGTTTTCAATCGCGTGCAACGACGCCGTTGGCCAGCCAGGCAGCCTCAAGCGGTTGGCGGCCGGTTGCCGGCGAAGCAGGAGGTCGGCGCATCACACGCGGACGGGATGCTCTCCCCTCCCCCAGCGGTCAGTCCTGAACGAGGAAGCTTGAAGCGTCAGGGACGGGACGCGGCCGCCCGGCAGCGTCGACAGCGACATAGTGAAAGACCGCCTCGGCCACGAACGCCCGTTCCGGCTCGTAGAGATGCACAAGATCCCTGGCCCACACCTCGAGGCCGATCTCCATGGAGCTGCGGCCCACTTTGACCAGGTTGGCGTAGATGCAGATGGTCTGGCCTACCGCGACAGGACTGTGGAACACGACATTGTCCACCGACGCTGTGGCTGACCGGCCCTGCGCGACCTCACCAGCCATCAGTCCCGCGGCGATGTCCATCTGAGAGAGCAGCCAGCCACCGAAGACGTCCCCCCAGGGATTGGTGTCCCTCGGCATGGCGAGGGTACGCAGCACCATGATTCCTGCGGGTCGGCGGGTCGTCTCGCGAGTCTGCTCCATCGGTCCTCTCCACCTCGTGGTCTGGTCAGCATATGGCCGAGGCCGCGCCGAGCCGCTCCGGGCGACCACGTACGCCGCGTCGGACGCACCGTGCAACCAACACCGATGGTGAGTCAAGGTCAGGGGGACCACCAACCGGGTAGCTGGCGTCGGTCTGGTCACCACGCTCCCGAAGACGGCGCAGTCGCGACGGACCGTTCACCTTGCCGACCAACTGGTGGAGGCCCTTCGACAGCACAAAAGCACGAAGTCGGCTGAGCGGCGCAGGCTGGGTCCGCTGTGAGAGAAGCGGGGCTTGGTCTTGACCACATCTGGTGGCAGCGGTGGTCTCGTGAGCGGCGGCAAGGCCGTGGATCCTCGTAACCGTCCTCAGAGCGGTGAAGGAGGGTGCTCGGGCCGCAGGACTCAACGAGGATGCTGTCGCCAACGTCCACACACTCTGCGGCACTCCATCGAGGTCCACGTCCTCCCAACGCAGCGCCACAGCCTCCCCCCTCCTTCGTAGGTGAGGGATCTGCGCCGCGAACGGGCGGNNCGGCGTGAGCCCGGCTTCGAGCTCGTTGAGGTAGCTATGTTGAAGCCGATGGAAATCCTCGACGACGCGCTCTACTTTGTGTATCGCGGCGCGGCCGGTTGATCCACGGCCGCTACCCCTACGAGAACTGGGAGTCCGATGAAATACATTCCTGAGCCCTTCAAGATCAAGATGGTCGAGCCCATCCGCATGACAACGGAGGACGAGCGTCGAGCCGCTATCGCGACCGCAGACTACAACTGCTTCTCGCTGAGGGCCGACGACGTCTACATCGATCTACAGACCGACAGCGGGACGGGCGCGATGAGCGACAACCAGTGGGCTGCCATGCTGCGCGGCGACGAGTCCTACTCGGGTGGGCGCAGCTACTACCAGCT
>PMBM01000185.1 GCA_003153855.1 Propionibacteriaceae bacterium | reverse complement strand
GGACAAGCGGCAATGCATCATCAGCGCCCCCTGTACGTGTCGAGCGGGCTGGACATCGTCTCCGTGATCGCGAGTGCCCCCGGCAGGCCTGGGATCGCCACGTCCGACAGGTTCACGACGCAGGTGACCGTCACGCTCACGGTGGTCGCCGTCCCCACCGGTTTCGCGAACCCCGACGTGTCCGCGACGACCTGCGTGGTGACGCACTGCAGCTTCTGGTTCGCAAGCGTCGCGGCTGCCGAGGTTGCGGCGTCATGATCGGCAGTTGATTGCGTACGTGCAATCGATGCTGATCGCGCCGCCTCGGCTGCAGCGGCTTCTACCGACTGCCGCGCGATCGCCACACGGCCGGCGCCGATGATCAGGGCGATGAACAGGAGGAATGCCGGCACGCCGATCGCGGTCTCGATGGCAGCCGAGCCCCGCTCCGTACGCATCAGGTCACCCGCTCGACCGGCAGCGACGCCGACTGGGTGATCGTCGGGCTCCAGCCCGGAACCACGCTCAGCGTCGTGGCCGAAACCGTGATGGTGGCCTCGGTTGCGGTCCGCTGCCCCACCACGACAGTGCCGGTGAGCCCAGATGTCGAGGCAGCGACGAAGCTTTCGGCGGTACGGATGCCGCTGACGGCCGTACCGGTCTCCGACGCCGCCTCGCGGGCCCCCTCCTGCGCGGCGGCCAGGGCGACAGCGCGTCCCTGGTACATGAGCGCCGCCTGCATCCCGAGGAACATCAGCGCGAAGAGCGCGGGCAGCAGGATGACCATCTCGATGCTCGTCGCCCCGCGCTCGGCTGCCCTGCGCCATCGCGCAGGGACCGGGGCCGAACCACGAGATCGGCTCACTTGATCTTGCCCGCCTGGGTCGTCACGTAGTTCGTGATCGCCGTTACCACGATCGCCACGATCCCGATGATTGCGACCGCCCAGATCACCTGCTCGATCGTCACCGATCCTTGCTCGGGGTCGCCTCTGACCGCCCCCGCCGCGATGCGCCACTGGGCGGCCAGGTAGTCCTCAAGCTGGAGCACGAGGTGATGGCAGTGCGCGAGGGTACGCATGGAGGTTCTCCTTGTCGGATACGGCCGGTACATGGCTACGGCACCATCACTCTCAGTAGGGCGGGGGTCACGAGGATGACGAGGAAGATCACGCCGAGCAGGCTCATGGGGATCGACATCTTCTCCCCCACCGCGTTGGACACGGCGACCTCGTCGTTGAGCATGGCGGTGCGCATCGCGGCCGATCGCGCGCGCAGCTGGCCGTAGATCTGCGCACCCTCCTCGCCGCTGAGCCGCATGATGTCGGCCAGGTCTGCGAGCTCTGTGACACCGAGCTCGTACGACAGGCGGCGCAGCGCGTCCCATGGCTGTTCGCCGCTCCAGCTCGAGTACGCGAGCTCTTCGCGGAGGCGGCGGAACACCCAGTTGTCGCCGACAGCCGCGGCGACCTCCATCGCCTGACGCGGACCCGACCCGGAGTTGCGCTCGAGGGCGACGAGATCGGTGTACGCGCCGAGGGCTCGGGCGAACTCCGTACGCGCCCGCTTGGCGTCGTCACGCACGTTGTAGTCGGGCAGGAAGAACAGTCCTGTGGCCAGGATGAGCGTGCCGCCGACGGGCAGCAGCACGGGCAGCCGCCAGCCGAGCGCCATGAGGAGGATCGACAGCAGGGGCGCGGCCACGGTGCCCACGAGCGCGAACAGCAGCTTCTCTCCGTAGAAGCGCGTCATCGGGATGCGCAGCAGAGCGAGCTCCTGGTCGAGAGGCTTGCCCCAGATCGAGCCGGGCAATGCCCGTACGCCCCAGCGCCCAAGTCGGTCGGCTGCCGAGCCGTCGCCGGCCTCCGGTCCTCGCGCGCCGCGTCCGGCCCGGTCAGGCGACAACCGGCTGAGGACGTCGCCGAGGTCAGGTCGCGCAGGAAGCAGCCTCCAGACCAGCAGCGCCACCCCAGCTCCGAACAGGACACCCCCGAAGAGCGCCAGCTGCAGCCCCGTCACGCTCATCGGGCCGCCTCCTTCAGCGCCTTCTCGCCGATGAACCGCGGCAGCGGCCGCCCTGACGCCATCCGTCGCATCCACACCAGCACGCCTCCATACGCAGCGAGCATGAGGGCGAGGACGAGCTGACCCATCCCGGTCCGGTACGGGGCGACGTACTCGCCCGTGAGTGCGAGGACGACCAGGACGCCGACCGTGATGAGCGTCACCCAGCGGGCCGTCGTCCGCGGCTTCGCTCTGTCGGCCTCGATGGCACGACGGGCCCGTACGTCCGCTGCGACCGACTCGGCCAGGCTCTCGAGGACAGCCGCGAGCCCGGCGCCCCGCCGGCGGGCGCCGAGGATGAGGTTCGCCGCGATGAGGTCACCGGTCGAGTCGTCGAGATCGTCGGCCAACGCTCTCAGCGCTGCTTCTGTCGACCAGCGGGCGCGGAGCCGGGCGACCAGCCTGCCGACCTCTGGCCTGACCCGGGTGGGGGCGGACCGGAGCGTCGCGATCAGCGCCTGTTCCAGCCCGACGCCTGCCGTGAGCACGCCCGACAGCGACCGGATCCACTCCTCCATGGCCTCGAGCCGCTCGATCTTGTCCTGGCCGTCAGAGGCTGACAGGAGGAGCGGCAGTCCCACGGCGGCGAGTGGGACCAGCACGATCGCCAGCAGCCAGCCGCTGACGAGCGCAACGACGACTCCCCCGACGAGGCCGCCGCCGAGCAGGAGCCGTGATCGCCTCGACGGACGGAAGGCCGCGAACCGCGCACGACGCCGAGGAGCCGCGGAACGCTCGGGCGACGGGACCAGCCCCACAGCCACTCCGATGATGCCGGCGACGATGAGTGCGCCGCCGAGAGCAGGAAGCAGGGCGGTCATGCCGCGCCCCCCTGGCTCTCCCGTACATAGCCGGCGAGGTCGAAGCCCCACCGCGACAGCTCGCGGTACTCGTCGGGGAGGCCTCCGACCGCCGTCAGCCGCGTCGACCCGGGCGGACAGCGGAACAGGCTCGACATCGCGTACCCGCGTTCCCGCTCGCCGGGCGACAGGACCGCGATCTCGGAGGTCCAGCGACGTTTGAGGAACGTGCCGTCGGGCTGGAGCTCCGTCCGTACGTCCACGTGGACGATGATGTTCAGCGCCGACGAGATCGCCCGTACGGCGTAGTCGTGCGTCACGTGCGCGCCGGCCTTCATGGCACACGTGACCAGGCGGCTGACGGCGCTCTCGGCGGACTCCGCGTGCGTCGTACTGAGGGATCCAGTCCCGGTCTGCATCGCCTCGAGCATCGCGAGCACTTCCCGGCCACGCACCTCGCCCACGATCTGGCGGCTGAGGTTGAAGCGGAACGAGTCGTACAGCGCGTCGTCGACCGTGAACTCGCCCGCGCGCCGCCCGTTGGGCTGCATCTCGCCGCCGGGCCGTGCTTCCCACGCGTGAACGATCGGGTGCCGGTCCTTGAGCTCGTGAAGGTGGAGCTCGTACTCGGTCTCGAACGTCCCGATCGCCTCCATCGGGCCGATCTCGGCGCACAACGCGCGCAGCATCGTGGTCTTTCCCGCGCCCTGAGGGCCGGCGACGACGATCGACTTCCGTGCCCTCACCGCCGCGGCAAGGAACGACGCCGCGACGGGCCCGAGGGACTCGCGCCGGACGAGCTGGGCCAGCGTCGCCTGACGCATGCGATGACGGCGGATCACGACCGACGGCCGCGGCGTCACCCAGGCGGTCGCTGCCAGCCGCGCGCCCCCGTCCAGCCGCAGGTGCAGCCGAGGTTCCGCCTCGGAGAACTGCCGGGCGTTGACCTCGGAGCGGGACGCGAGGAACACGAGGAAGTCGATGAGCTCGCCGTCGGAGTCGGCGACGGCAGGACCACGTACGAGCCGGCCGTCGGAGTACTCGAGCCACACGTCGTCGTGGCCGAGGATCGTCACGTTCTCCACGCCTGGGTCGTCGACCAGCGGCTGGAGGCGGCCGAGCCGGAACAACGCGTCGAACACGGCCTGGGCCAGCGCAGACTGGTGATGCCGGTCGAAAGCGCCCCGCCCGGCCGAGGCCGACTGCTTGGCCTCCTCGTCCAGGAGCTCCGCGATGATCCGCCGGCCGAGCGTCTGCTGCTCGGCTGACTCCATGTGCTGGTTGAACTCCATCGCCCGCATCAGCCGTTCGGACGCCGCCGACCGGAGCGCCGCGACGAGCCCCCAGTCGACCGGCGACTGGGCCGCGCGGTGAGCGTTGGTGGTCGCGGCGCGAGCGACCGCCTCGTCCGCCCAGTCGGCGCGCTGCGGCGGCGTGGGCTGCGACGACGCAAGAGGCCCGTACAAGACGGGCGTCGTCGGCTGAGACCAGGTCGCAGCCGGACGGGTGAACAGCGGCAGCTGCGACGGGTCGGTGACGACCCTCACCTGAGGCGGCTCCTTCGTCACCGGACACCTCCCGATGACATCGTGAGCCGCTCGCCAGTCAGCCGTTGGTTGATCGCCGCCGCGGTCGCGCGGTAGCTGCGTACGAGCTGGTCGCGCTGGCTCCACGCGCTGCCCGGCGGCTTCTGCCCCTCGCTGAAGACCCGCGCCGACCGGGGATCCCAGGCGACGCTCTCGAGAGTGGGGAGGGCGAGGACCTTGGCGACCTCCGACGCGTCGTACGGGCGGCCTGGCCCCACGAGCAGGGCTGCGACGCTCCCCGCGCCGGTGCCGTCCTGTGCTGCCTCCGTCCACTCCGCGGCCCACTGCCGGGCAGCAGCGAGGGCGGGAAGGTCTGTACGGGAGACGAGCAGGGCGAGATCGGCCGCCCGGATCAGGCCTTGTGGCGAGTGCACCATCCCGAGGCGGCCGGCGTCGACGATGACGTCCTGCCCCGTCTCCTCGAGCCCGCGGAGCTCGTACGCCAGAGCCGCCCACAGCTCGGACAGGCTCCCCGCCTGCGCGTGGGACTTCGGCCCGGGAAGGACCGACACGTGCGTGCCGGGGACACTGATCAACGCGCGAGGAAGCACGTCGGCGAGGCGGCCGTCGCGGCGTGCCAGGACGAGGTTGACCATCGCGTCGTCGTCGGACACCGTCCCCTGGAAGTAGCCTGCGAGCAGCGCAGAGCCACCGACGGGGTCGGCATCGACGAGGACGACCGGCCGGTGCCAGACGAGCGCGACACCGAGCGCGGTCGTCGTCACCCCGGGTGATCCCGAGGCGGACGCGAGCACGACGAGACCCATCAGCGCACCCGAGAGTCCAGGACCAGCGCGACCTTCCCGGAGGCCGAGCGCGCCGCGAGTTCCGGCGCCCTGTCGGCGTCCACCTGGACGGTGACCGCCGTCGTACCGTCCGCCGCACGGTCCGAGACCGTGACGACCTCGCCGCTGAACACGACCGGTGGGGTCATACCCACATCGCCCTGAGCCCCCGGGGTGGACACGATCCTCACCTTGTCGCCCACGACAAGCGGCACACTCGGCATCTGTGCCGCAGTGAGCGAGAGGCCGACAGCCGACTTCCCCTGCCCGGGAACCACCTCGGCGGTGACAGCGCCCGGTACGAGCAGCTGCCCGGCCGTGAGGTCGACGGCGGCGCGTTTCCCCACCAGCGCGCTCGCCTGGCTGGCGGGCACGGTCTGCAGCGCAGGGTCGACCCCGATCCGTACGACCTGCAGGCTCTCGGCCGTGATCAGCTGACCGCGCGCAACATCTGTACGGACGGCGACGACCTCTTGCGCGTTGCCGAGGCTCGTGTACGCCCAGGCGGACGCCAGGGCGCCGAGGATGACGAGCAGTACGGACGCCACGATGAGGGAGGGCCGGCGGCGCAACCTTGGCGGTGGTACCAATGCGCTGGACTGGGCTGCCGTCCCCGCGGCGGCAGCCCAGCCCTGCGTGCTCGTGCTCGTCATCGGCCGGCCATCACCCGGCGTGCGTGGACGGACGGCGTCGGTGGCGAGAACGGGCGAACCGTGACGGGTGCGACATGCTGGGCCTCGCTGGGGTGGGCGGTGCGTTGGGGCATTCCTAATGTCTCGATGCCGCCCCTGGCAAGACCCTCTGTGGACAACTCGGTGGCCCCACCCTCGCGACGTCGACCGTCCACAGCGCGAGGTGCCATGGGACAGGCCCCCGACTAGGGAATTCACAACCCTGCATCGAGTTTGGGCCCCGGCTAAGAATTTTGTCTCTACCTCACGTGAGGTCGAATCTCACGAGACGCCCCGGTCGCGATCCTCGTTTCGCTACTCCATCTCGCTACAGAAGCCCCAAGCCCGCCGTGAGGCATACCTGGCGTATGGATTTGAGGATTCCGAGAAGCGGACTCGCCACTGATTGCTCGCCCGGATACCCCCTGGGGGAATACCCGTACAGTCCGCAGCGTTGACCTGGCATCCGATGACAGTGCTGGTCTGTAGGCTGCCACCACCAACTTGAGGGAGTCGCATCGATGTCTGACGAGGTCCGGGAGATCATCATCGTCGGGTCCGGTCCGGCCGGTTACACGGCCGCGATCTATGCCGCGCGCGCAGAGCTGAAGCCGCTGGTGCTCGAGGGGTCGATCACCGCCGGCGGAGCGCTCATGAACACCACCGAGGTCGAGAACTTCCCTGGCTTCTCCTCTGGGATCATGGGTCCCGACCTGATGGACCAGATGCGTGCCCAGGCGGAGAAGTTCGGCGCCGAGCTCATCACCGACGACGCCATCGAGCTGCGCCTCGACGGTCCGATCAAGACGGTCGTCGACTCCGAGGGCAACGAGTACAAGGCCAAGGCCGTCATCCTCGCCATGGGCTCCGGCTACAAGCGCCTCGGTCTCGCCGACGAGGACCGCCTGTCCGGCCGCGGCGTCTCGTGGTGCGCGACCTGCGACGGCTTCTTCTTCAAGAACAAGCCCATCGTCGTCGCGGGCGGCGGCGACTCGGCCGTCGAGGAGGCCACGTTCCTGTCCCGCTTCGGCACGTCGGTGACGATCGTCCACCGCCGCGACGAGCTGCGCGCCTCGAAGATCATGCGCGCCCGCGCCGAGGCCGACCCGAAGATCGACTTCGCGTGGAACTCCAAGATCGTGGCGATCAACGGCGACACCAAGGTCGAGTCGGTCACCGTGGCGGACAGCATCACCGGTGAGCTGCGTACGATCCCGGCCGAGGGTGTCTTCGTCGCGATCGGCCACGAGCCGCGCTCGGAGCTGGTCCGTGAGCAGGTCGAGGTGGACGACGCCGGCTACGTGAAGGTGGTCGACCGCTCCACTCGTACGAACCTTTCCGGCGTGTTCGCTTGCGGCGACCTGGTCGACCACACGTACCGTCAGGCAGTCACCGCTGCGGGCAGCGGATGCGCGGCCGCCCTCGACGCCGAACGGTTCCTCATGGACCTGGCCGACACCGAGGCGCTCGCCACAACCGCCGGCTGACCTGCCACACTGGACCCGAGAAGGAGAGACGCTCATGTCACACGCCACCGACGTCACCGACGCCGATTTCGCCGCCAAGGTGCTCAAGTCGCCGCGGCCCGTGGTCGTCGACTTCTGGGCCGACTGGTGCGGTCCCTGCAAGCAGCTGGCGCCGATCATCGACGAGCTCGCTGTCACCTACGACGGCAAGATCGACTTCGTGAAGCTCGACACCAACGAGAACATGGCGGTGCCCTCGCAGTACGGCGTGCTCGCCCTTCCCACCGTCCTGGTCTTCTCCAACGGTGAGATCGTCAAGAAGTTCGTGGGAGCGGTGCCGAAGCTTCAGCTCCGCAAGGCGCTCGACGAGGTGGCGTAGCCCACACCATGACCGCGGGCGATCAGACGCCGCCTGGCTCGGGACCTCCCGATCCGGACAGTGCGCCCGCGCCCCGAGCATGGGGTCCGACGCCTCGACGGTGGGTGCCCGGCGACACGTGGGCCGGCGCCGCCCGCGTCTCGAACGGCCCGGCGGCACGTCGCTCGGCGCTCACTCCCCTGCCGGAGGACGACGACGACCGCGCCTCCGCCCCGCGGCGGTCGGCCTTGACCCCTCTTCCGGAAGCTGACGAGCCGGCGCATGCCGCGTCCCGCGCACGTCGCTCGGCAATGAGCCCCGGGGAGGACGACGACGACTTCGACATCGTCGTCCCACGGCGTTCAGCGATGAGCCCGCTGCCGTCCGACGAAGCGCGCGCGGCCGTTCCCCGTCGATCCGCGTTCACGCCCAACGAGCCCGAGGACGCGCCCGCACCGCGGCGCTCCGGGTGGGTGGAGGACGACGATGAGGACGACGGGTACGAGGAGACGTTGCGTCTCCCCTTGCCGCGCTACTCGAGCGAGTACGCAGTCGCGGCCAGGGCGATCCAGCCCGCACTGCCCGATCTCGGGCCCACCGCGGAGTCCGCCCCGTCCCCCGCCGAGCCCTATTCGCCAGTCGAACCCCCGTCACCCGTCACCGACGCGACCAGCCCGTTCTCCCCCTCCGTACAACCCGCTCTCCCCGACCCCGCGCTCTCCGGACCGATCGAAGCGGCCTTCGCCAACACCGAGCTCCTACCCGTCGTCCCGGCTGCGGTCGCGCCCCCGGTGGCTGCCGATCAGGTGCCGGTCACCGTCGAGGGCGAGGCCGAACTCCCGGCCGAGGAAGACGAGATGGTCAGCGAAGGCGCGCCCGTCGCCGAGGTGTCCGCCCCAGTCGTGGAGGATCCCGCTGTCGCCGAGCCCCCAGCGGTCTTTGAGACGCCCGTTCCTGTGGCCGAACCCCCCGCAGCGGTCGTCGAGACGCACGTCCCTGCCGTCCAGGCCCAGGTCCCCGTCGTAGNNAGGCTCCCCTCGTCCAGGCCCCGCCTGCAGTCACGGTCACGGGGGCCACGATGACCGCCGCGGCCGTCGCCGCCGAGGTCGAGGCCCTGCCCGAGATCGTGGAGCTGCCGGCGGCCGTCGCCGAGGATCAGGAGCTGCTCGTCGAGGAGTCCGACATGGTCAGCGAGGGCGCCCCGCCCGTCGAGGACGACGCGTCGACCGTCGGCGAGGACACCGGGACATGGCTGTTCGGGTCGGCCTTCGCCGACGCGGACCACTCCCTCTACCGACGCCCCGCCCCCGGCGAGCCCGAGACCCAGGTCGACCTCACGCCGATCGTCATCGACGACCCCGAGTACGACGTCCGGAAGGGCACGAAACCCCTGGCGAAGTCGACGCCGCGGCCGAGCGGTACGAGAGGTGCGAAACCGACCCGCGGCACGTCAGCACGCCGGGTCCACGTCGCGTGGCGCGACCACAAGAGGCTCCTGACGATCTCGTCGATCCTGCTGGCGCTGCTGCTCGTCGTCGGCGTCGGCGGCTACCTGCTCTCGCGCTACAACCCGACGATCGCCGCGATCAACGAGGGCAAGCTGACGTTGCCCGTCACTGCCGGCACGTACCAGCGTGACCCGTCTCAGGGCGCCACCCCGTCGGAGGACCCCAACAGCAAGATCCAGACTGTCTCCGCGACGTACAGCGTCAACGGCACGCAGGAGTTCGTCGCGATCGCCTACCGACCCCAGACAGACCCCTCAGCCGCGCTCCAGGAGATCCAGGCGCGCAGCATCATGAAGGTGGACGGCGGTGCGTGCGGCAAGACGACTGACCAGAACCGCATGGCCTGTGCGGTCGTGTCGGGGACGACCGCCGTGCTTCTCGTGACGCTCATCGACCAGTCCACGGACGAGCTCATCGCCGCTGCCCAGTCCGTCTCCGCGGGGATCGGCAAGACCTGACCTCGGCCCCGGGCCTACCTCGTGCGGACGAGCTCCCGGTGCGCGACGTGGAGACTGTGGTCGGTGAGCCCAGCCGCCTGGGGCGGGGTGACGGGCCTGACGATGTCGGCGACCTGACGCACGACTTCCTGCGGGCTCGGCAACCAGACGCGGGTGGCGCGGAGATCGAGCCGGTGCCGTACGCCGTCGTCGAGGGGCCGGAACCCGTTCGCCTGGAGCCAGTTGCGGGAGGGACGCTGGCAGACGCCGCGCTCCGACGACGCCGCGTCGATGGCGTTGATGTTGCGCTGGTCGACGAGCTTCGCCGCGAGCCGCTGCACGGCCTGCTTGCCGAGCGCCTGCTGTGGCGGGGTGCCCTCCACGTACAGCGCGAGCAGCGCGGCCGCGTCGGCGTTGGCGCCGCGGGCCAGCGGGTGACGCCGCGGCACGTACAGGGCGGGCGTGACGAGCGCGTACGCCATCAGCCGGCCCGACACGTACACGCCGATCCCGCAGAAGCCCCACTCGTCGTCGCCCGCATCGGCCCACGCGCGGTCCTTGACGAGCCTCTCCATCTCCTTGCACGTGCCGCACAACGGGAGCGTGTCGAGATCGGAGGCATGCAGGATCCGGAAGCGGCGGCCGTTGATCGGCCACGCCGGACGGTTCATCGGGACCTCTGTTGAACGTTGGCTGCGTGCTTGCCCTGCGGTTCGATCGTACCGACCATCCCTCGCCTACGGCAGACTAGGCCGGGTGAGTCTTGAGCAGCCCAGACGCGATACCCGGCTCGACCGTTACGTCGAGACGTACGCCGAGCGCACGCACGGCCTGAGGGTGTCCGCTGTACGAGCTCTGTTCTCCGTCGCCAACCGCCCCGAAGTCGTCTCGCTCGCCGGCGGCATGCCCAACATCTCCGACCTCCCGCTCGACATCATCGGCTCGAAGATCGGCGAGCTCATCGCCACGCGCGGCACGCAGGCCATGCAGTACGGGTCGGGGCAGGGCGAGGAGGTCATTCGCGAGCAGATCTGCGAGGTGATGTCGCTCGAGGGCATCAACGGCCACCCCGACGACGTCACGATCACGACCGGCTCGCAGCAGGCGCTCGACCTCGTCACACGCACGTTCATCGACCCGGGCGACGTGGTCCTGGCCGAGGCGCCGTCGTACGTGGGCGCGCTGGGCACGTTCCAGGCGTACCAGGCGCAGGTCGTCCACGTCGCGATGGACGACGACGGGATGCTGCCGGAGGCACTGACCGCTGCGATCCGTACGGTGAGGTCGCAGGGCCGCCGCCTGAAGTTCCTGTACACGATCCCGAACTTCAACAACCCGTCGGGCGTGCTCACCTCGCTCGAGCGACGGCACGAGATCGCGCTGATCTGCCGCGAGGAGAACGTGCTGATCGTCGAGGACAACCCGTACGGCCTGCTGAGCCTCGACGCGGACCCGATCCCGGCGATCCGGTCGTTCGACGCCGAGAACGTCGTCTACCTCGGGTCGTTCTCGAAGACCTTCGCGCCCGGTTTCCGTGTCGGCTGGGCACTCGCGCCGCACGCCGTCCGGGAGAAGCTCGTCATGGCGCAGGAGTCGGCGACGCTGTGCCCGCCGGTGTTCAGCCAGTTCGTGATCTCGACGTACCTGTCGAACTGGGACTGGAAGGCGCAGATCACGGTCTTCAAGGACATGTACAGGGCACGCCGCGACGCCCTGCTGGACGGGCTGACCGCCCACATGCCGGCGGGTACGACCTGGACGCACCCCAAGGGCGGCTTCTTCGTCTGGGTGACGCTGCCGGAGGGGCTGGACTCGCAGGCGCTGCTGCCGCGTGCGGTGACGAACAGGGTGGCGTACGTGCCGGGCACCGCCTTCTACGCCGACGGGCTCGGCAGCCGGAACATGCGGCTGTCGTACTGCTTCCCGACGCCCGAACGCATCCTCGAGGGCACTCGTCGCCTCGGCGAGGTGCTCGACGCCGAGCTCGAGATCCACACCATGTTCGGCATCGACTCGACCCCGCATCCCCACGATTTTGCCTCGGGCCCCGGGCCCGACGTCTCCTAGGAGCAAGCTGCCATGAGTTCAGATCTGGTCGTCGTCCTTGCCGGCGGGCTGTCGCACGAGCGGGAGGTGTCGCTGAGGTCAGGGCGGCGTGCCGCGCAGGCGCTGCGGGACGTGGGGCACGAAGTCGTCGAGCTCGACGTGTCCAGCTCGCTCCTGGGCCGGTTGGAAGAGCTGGGCAAGCCCGTCGTCGTACCGATGCTCCACGGCGGTGCCGGCGAGGACGGGGCGCTGCGGCAGGCGCTCGAGCTCGCCGAGGTGCCGTTCGTCGGCAGCGGCTCCAAGTCGGCCCGCGTGGCGTTCGACAAGGCGATCGCGACGCCGCGTGTCGCGTCGGCCGGGTGGGCGACGCCCGCGCAGGTCGCGCTGCCCGACGACATGTTCCGTGAGCTCGGCGCCCCGGCCCTGGTCGCGGCCTTGGCCAAGCACCTCGGCTTCCCGATGATGGTCAAGCCGGCCCGCAGCGGGTCGGCGCTTGGGTGCGCGAAGGTCGAGCGGATCGAGGACCTGCCCTCGGCGATGGTGCAGGCGTATGCGTACGGCGGCGTGGCTGTCGTCGAGCGCTTCGTGACGGGCATCGAGGTGGCCGTCCCGGTGATCGACACCGGCAGCGGCCCGATGGCGCTGCCGGCCGTGGAGATCCGCCCGGACTCGGGTGTGTACGACTACACCGCGCGGTACACGGCGGGCGCGACGCGGTTCCTGGCGCCGGCGGAGCTGAGCGACGACGTCGCCGAGCGTTGTGCGCAGCTCGCGATCGGTGCGCACCAGGCCCTGGGGCTCCGCGACCTCTCCCGTACCGATCTCATCGTGGATGCGGACGGCACGCCGGTCTTCCTCGAGGCGAACGTCGCGCCGGGCATGACCGAGACGTCCACGATGCCCTTGTCGATGGAAGCGGCCGGGATGGACCTGGGACACGTCCTGTCTTCGCTCATCGCGCTCGCGCGGCTGCGGGGAGCCGAGGCTTAGCGGATGGGCGAAGCCCCCGTACGGTCCCCCTGGGTGCCGCGGCTGATCGTCACGGTCGGTGTCGTGGCTGCCGTCGTCATGGGCTGGCTGGGGCTCTGGCAGGCGCAGGTCTTCGCCAACCAGGGCCAGTCGGCGGCTGCCGCGATCACTGGGCAGCCTGTGGCGCCGCTCGACGGGACGGTGACCGGCGACGGCGTGAACGGTCTGTGGGGCCGCACAGTGTCGGTGACCGGCCACTACCTCGCGGCGCAGCAGGTGCTCGTCGTCGGCAAGGACGGTACAGGTCGGGTCGTCACTGCCCTCCAGCTCGCCGACGGCCGTGTCGTGGCGATCGCGCGGGGGGTCGGGTCGGGCCGCGAGGTGCCGCCGAGCGGAGACCTGACACAGACCGGCGTGTTCCTGCCGACGGAGGCCGCGTCGGACTGGACAGTGCCCGCCGGAGCGTACGGATCCGTACGGCTCCAGGCGCTCGCTCAGGTGTGGCCGCAGCCGGTGGTCTCGGGGTACGTCACGCTCGACCCGTCTGAGGCCCAGGCTCAGGGGCTCGCGGCGGCGGCGGTCGTGCTCCCCACGCTCGACGGTCAGTTCCGGAACGCCGGGTACGCGCTGCAGTGGTGGGCGTTCGCCGCCTTCGCGCTCGTCATGAGCGTCCTCATCGCCCGCAACTACCGCCGGCGGGGGATGCAGCTCAGCGACGGCGACTAGGCTTTGCGCGATACCGAGAGGGAGGATCTGGCGTG
The DNA here is from genome assembly GCA_003153855.1 of Propionibacteriaceae bacterium. Classification (GTDB taxonomy): domain Bacteria; phylum Actinomycetota; class Actinomycetes; order Propionibacteriales; family Propionibacteriaceae; genus Fen-668. The sequence goes on along the minus strand of PMBM01000185.1, from coordinate 768 downwards.
AGCGAAAGCACCGAGGAGACAGTCGGGAAGAGCGGGTCGGCGGCGCAGCCGTCGGCGGGTCCGTCCCCGACCCAGCCTGCGGGCTTCGTGCATCCGCTGACCCCCGTCATCCCCGCGGACGAGATCCCGAAGGTCCGTGCTGCGCTGATCCGCTACCGCGTCATGGCGTACACGGTCGGCGTCCTGCTGGTGCTGCTGATGCTGTTCGCTGTACCCATGAAGTACATCGGCCACGACGACCGCTGGGTGACGTGGTTCGGCGTACCGCACGGCTGGCTGTACATGCTGCTGATCCTTACGGCGATAGACCTCGGGCGTCGTGTGAAGTGGAGTATCCGCAACGTCATCCTCATCGCACTCGCGGGCACGATCCCGTTCCTGTCGTTCGTGGCCGAGTTCATCGCACGCAAGGACGTCAACCGCCGGATCGCCTACTCGAACCCGGACATCCTGCGCTGAGTCACTTAGCGATTTAGTCTTTTAGGGGTTTGTCGATTTGGCGCTCTGTTGTTAGATTGCCTATTGGTTGACGGTGCTTCCGCCGATGATCGCCAGGATCCGGTCGAGATCCTCCTGGCCGGCGAACTCGATGGTGATCTTGCCGTGGTTCCGGCTCATGGCCACGACCACGCGAGTGTCGAAGTGCTCGCTCAGATCCGAGGCAACCTCCAAGGCGCGGGGGTTGACGGCCTCGGGCGCCTTCGGGGCGCGGGCGGGCCGGGCCGGTTCCGTCAGCGTCACGGCTTCTTCGGTCGCACGTACGGACAG
>PMBM01000155.1:13867-14114 GCA_003153855.1 Propionibacteriaceae bacterium | reverse complement strand
TGGCGGACGTCGAAGCGCTGCGTGATGAGGCTCTCGCGCACGGCACCCTCGACATCTGGGTCAACAACGCCGGCGCCTCAGGCGTCTACGGACCCACGGCGTCCACGCCAGTCGAGGATTTCGCGAGGGTCGTGCGCACGAACATCCTCGGCACGTTCCACGGTTCGCGGGTCGCGCTGCCGGTGTTCCTCGGCCAGGGCCACGGTGACCTCGTCAACGTCTACGGCCAGGGTGACCAGGGGCCGGT
>PMBM01000155.1:0-13798 GCA_003153855.1 Propionibacteriaceae bacterium | reverse complement strand
TGGTGGGACGGGGCCTACGCAGCCTGCTGACCGGACGCCTCCGCCGCCGCAACCGAATGCCCATGAACGTCACCGTCCTTGACGCGCACCACTGAATGACCCCACCAGGTCACATAACGCGGGCGTGCATCAACCGGGATCTCCACCCGATCCGCGGCAATAGCGGACGTCCCGCGGGAAAGTGCAACCGGCGGCATGTGCCCGTGTCCGGGCGACTATCTACTTGTGCTGGTGAGTGCGCGGCGCTTAGGTGACCGGGTGACCGATCTCCATACACAGCGACTGCTCCTGCACCCCGTCGACGTCGCGGAGGGCGAACGCATCGCTGCCCGCGGACCCGGGAGTAGGGACCGATGGGCCGCGGACTTCCCCTTCGACGGCGACGTCATCGGCGTAACCGCCTACCTACGTGCCACAGCAGAGCACGGCGAGCAGCGCCCCTTCGGCTTCTACCGCATCACCCGCACCGCGGACGGACGGGCCATCGGAGGGATGGGCTTCAAGGGGCAACCCACGAACGGCAGCGTCGAAGTCGGCTACGGCTTGGTGCCCTCAGCCCGCGGCGCCGGCTATGCCGCCGAGGCTCTGACCGCCCTCCTTATCCTTTCCGTCAACCACGGCCTTGACCGCGTTCTCGCCGACACCGACCAGAGCAACATCGCCTCGCAACGGACTCTCGAACGAGCTGGCTTCACGCGCTGTCGCAGCGACGGCGGCATTCACTTGTACGAGGTAGTTCTTGACGGCAGCTGAGCTGAGCGAGAGCGCTGCACGGCCGGCGCGCCTGCGTCTCCGACGCCGCGCAACGACGACCGCACATCGCCATGAGCGGATGCTGATTCGTGTCTCGTGGGGTGTCACCGAGACAGCTCAGAACCGTTTGCGCAGCTCGGCGATGCGGGCTTCGACCTGTTGTGTCGTCGCGGCGGCCAGGGACGGCCCACCGCAGCGTCGGCGGAGGTCGGCATGGATGTGCGAATGGGGTACGCCGACAACCTTCGCGTACTGGGCGACCAGGCTGTTCAGCTCCTTGCGGCGGGTGTCGAGGGCACGCGCCAGGCTCTGCTCGTGCGGGAGCGGACCACGGTCGAGACGGTCCCGTCGCGCGATCTGGCGTCTCTGACGGTCACTCAGCAACCTCGACACCTGGTCAGGTTCCAGCAGCCCCGGAAGCCCGAGGTAGTCCTGCTCGTCGGCCGACATCGGCGCGGCGTGCATCCCGTACGCCTGTGAGTCGAACATGACGTGGTCGAACACGGCCTCTGACGCGAGCGCCGCGAACTGGTCCTCGAGGGCATCGGGTGCGTTCTCCTCCCGGTTCGCGGCGGCCAGCAGGTCCTCCTCCGGCGACCAGAGATCGTCGGAGGAGCCCGATCGGCCCAGCACGTGGTCACGCTCTCGCTCGAGCGTCGCCGCGTGGGCCAGCAGCACCGGCACGGTCGGCAGGAAGACCGTCGCCAGCTCACCCCGGCGTCTGGCCCGTACGAAGCGCCCGACCGCCTGCGCGAAGAAGAGGGGAGTGGAGGTGGCCGTCGCGTACACGCCCACCGCGAGCCGCGGCACGTCGACGCCCTCGGACACCATCCGTACCGCGACCATCCAGCGGGCCTCGCTGTCCCGGAAGTCCTCGATGCGCTTGCTCGCTCCGGCGTCGTCGCTGAGCACGAGCGCCGGCTTCTCGCCGGTCAGGCCGGTCAGGAGCCGGGCGTACGCCCTCGCCTGGTTCTGGTTCGTGGCGATGACGAGGCCGGCCGCGTCGGGCAGGTGGCGGCGGACCTCGTCCAGCCTCCGGTCCGCCGAGCGCAGCACCGAGCTGATCCACTCGCCGTTCGGGTCCAGCGCAGTACGCCAGGCCTGGGCGGTGACGTCCGCCGTCAGCGGGTCGTTGAGCGAGGCGGCGATCTCGTCGCCGGCTCTCGTGCGCCACCGCATGGGGCCGCCGTAGGCCATGAACACGACGGGCCGTACGACGTGGTCGCGGAGCGCCTCGGCGTACCCGTACGAGTAGTCGGCGGTGCTCCGCGGGATCCCGTCCGGACCCGGTTCGTACGTGACGTAGGGGATCGGGTTCACGTCGGAGCGGAACGGGGTGCCGGTGAGCAGCAGGCGGCGCGTGGCGGGCTCGAACGCGCTCCGGACGGCTTCTCCCCAGCTCAGCGAGTGGCCGGCGTGGTGGACCTCGTCGAGGATGACGAGCGTCTTCGAGTTCCGGCAGCGCGCCTCGATGCCGTACGCGTTCATCGCGACGCCCGCGTACGTGGTGCAGATCCCGTCGAACTGGCGCGACCTCGCGGTCCGGGTGTTCCCGACGCCCGGGTCGAGGTGGATCCCTACGCGTGCTGCCGCGTCAGCCCACTGCACCTTCAGGTGCTCAGTAGGGGTCACGACGAGGATGCGTTCGATGACCCGCCGCGACAGCAGCTCCGACGCGACGCGGAGCGCGAACGTGGTCTTGCCGGCACCGGGCGTCGCGACCGCCAGGAAGTCCTGCCGGTCACTGGAGAGGTACGCGTCGAGAGCCTCCTGCTGCCAGGCACGCAGGGCCGACGCGGTGCCCCACGGCGCGCGTCCGGGGTAGGCCGGGGAGATCGACTCCTGGGCCGTGGCGACCTTCACCATGGCGTGCGGGAGCGGTCGTGGGGGAGGGGCATGGGACCACGGAGGCTACCTGTCGGACGTCACCGACCTGTCCAGGACCCGCCGGGTCGCCCCGAATCGTCGCGTCACTTCTCGCCGAGTGAGATGACCGCGTCGGCGAGGCGTTCCGCGCTACCCGGTGCGTACGGACCGGGCATGCCGTAGTAGCGATGGGCGTCGCAGACCTCGTAGCCGCCGTGGGCGTACTCGTCGGCTGTCGGGAGGTAACCCGAGACGCCGTCGCAGTAACCGAGCACGATGGCCTGCTCGCCGAGGCCGGTGCGCACACGGTCCGCGACCGCGAGGAACGGCTCTCCGGGAAGGGTCGCGATGCGCAGGTCGCCCACGCGGACGAGGCCGACACGTCCGAGCCACCGGCTGGGCTCCGGCCGGTGCTCGAGCCAGCCGTCGGCCCACGCCGTCCACGCCTCGTACAGAGCGCTGCGCTCGGCGGGGAGCGCGAGGGCGAGCCGCGCCCACTCCTCGCGGTCTGCCGCGACGTCGGACGGATCGAGGGCTGTGATGTCGAGGGGCACCGTCGTCGTGGCCATGGTCGTACGTGTCGGCGCCACGACCGTGGCCCTGCTGAGCGCGTCGAGGGCCGCAGCGGCCACGAGCTCGCCCTTCGTGGCGGCAGCGCCGAAGTCGCGTCCGGGTGTCAGGGCGGAGCTGAAGTCGCCCTCGGCCGAGTGACGGTCGTCGTTGACGTCACCGGCGCATCCCTGCACGAACAGGCAGATCGAGCCGGGCAGCGCCGCCTCCACCATGTCGCGCAGCGGGGCGACGTAGTCGGCCGAGACGAGCGTGTTGGCGGCGCTGAGGACGACGGGGTGCATCGGGTACGTGACGAGCGTGGCGACCGTCCCGTGGGCGCCCTCGAACGCCACGATCTGTACGGGCGGGTCGATCTCGACGTCGTCGTGGCGGCGGTTGCGGCCGACCCCGACCCCACGGCGCTCGCCGTAGCGGACGGTCACCGGGGTCCGCTGGTGACGGGCGGTGGTGAGTGCCTCGACGAACGCCTTCTCCACGGCATGCAGGATGTCGGGTGCGAACGCGCCGAGCCCACCAGGCGTGATGCAGGGTCCTGAGTGCGTGTGGGTGGCGGCGATGACGACGTCGACGATGCCGGCGGGGCGTGTCGCCCGCAGCTCCCCGCACGTGGTCTTGCGCAGTGCGCAGCAGTCGACCACGACGATGCCGACGTCGTCGATCACCAGCGCCCGTACGGTCAAGGGGTCGTGGACGCCGGTGCTGGGGGAGAGGCGTGCGGCGTAGCCCGTCATCGGCGTTCCCGCGGGAACGTCCACCACGACCGTCGCGGCGCCTGCTGTCACGACGTGCGGTCCCCAGTCGTCGCTCATGACACCACCTCATCGCTCTTCGTTCACGGAGGCAAGCGTGCAACCATCTGGGGATGCGCGACGTGGGTACCCCCGAGAGGCCCGCCGTCTTGTTCGACGACGCGGCGGAGTTCCGGGCCTGGCTGACCGAGAACCATGCGACGTCCGCCGGGCTGCTGGTGGCCTTGGCCAAGAAGCACGTACCGGAGCCGAAGCTGGACTGGCCTCGCGCTGTACGGGAGGTGCTGTGCTTCGGATGGATCGACTCCCAGGCCAGGCGGCTTGACGAGGACTACACGCTCCAGCGCTTCACGCCCCGGCGCCCCGGCAGTATCTGGTCCAACATCAACATCGCCGCGATCCAGGAGCTCGCAGAGCTGGGCCTGATGCATCCGGCGGGGCTGGCCGCGTTCGAGGCGCGGCGCCAGGACCGCATCGGCGTCTACTCGTTCGAGGCGGAAGCCACAGAGCTGCCGTCCGCCTATCTCGCGAGGCTCGAAGCCGACCCTCGAGCAGCCGCGTTCTGGGCCGCCGCGACGCCGAGCTACCGACACGTCGCGTCCCACTGGGTCGTCTCCGCGAAGCAGGAGGCCACCCGGGACCGCAGGATCGAGCAGCTGGTCGCCGACTCTGCGGCCGGACAGCTGATCCCGAGCCAGCGGTACGGCACGGAGCCCGTCTGGGTGACGAAGGCGCGCGCCGCTCTCGGCTGACGTCAGGCGAGCCGTGCTCGACGGGCAGCGCGGTGCAGCACGTCGAGGATGGGGCGCCCGAGGACGGCGAGAGCCACCGCGGTCCAGATCGCTCGGCCCGTGTCCCACCCGGCCGTCGACGTGAGGAGCGTGTACGCGCCGAACCGCCGCAGGTTGGCGAGCCAGGGAGCCCCGGGCACGTAGTCGAGGCCTCCGGACGGCCCGCTGTACCCCGGCGTCGCGATCCCCGTGATCGTGGGCCACGACCAGAGGTTCATGACCGCGCCGTAGAAGTAGGCAGCCACGATCGCGTACACGATGAGCATGGTGAGCTCTCCCAGGCCCGCGCGGCCGCGGGCACGTCCCGGCAGCAGGCCCGCCCCCAGCCCGATCCATCCGGCCGCGAGCATCTGGAACGGCAACCAGGGGCCGACCCCCGCCGTGAACAGCGCGGAGGCTGCCATGGACGTCGTCCCGAGGACGAACCCGAACCCCGGTCCGAACGCCCGGCCTCCGAGCACGAGCAGGAAGAAGACCGACTCGATGCCGGCCGTACCCGCGCCCAGGGCGGGACGCAGTGCCGCATTGATCGCCGTGAGGACGCCGAGGAGGGCCAGGGTCCTCGTGTCCATGCCGCCGTCGGAGAGCTGAGCGAGCACGAGGACGACGATGACGGGGACGAGCGCGGCGAAGACGATCGGCGCGTCCTGGCTGTGGGTCCAACCGGCCGGGACGGGAATCAGCAGTGGCCAGACGAACAGCAGCAGACCCGCCAGCGAGGCCACGGCGAGGACGGCTCCGCTCCGTGCTCCGATCCGTACCTCGACCTCGGGCAGCCGTACGTCGACGGCCGACAGCGTGCTCACGTCGCCTCCCTCGCGGCCAGCACTTCAGCCACCGTGAGCACCTCGACGGGCGCGTACACGCGAGCGCACTGCGTGGCCAGCATCGCCGAGGAGGTGATGATGTCGCGTGCCGGACCGGAGTCGACGAGCTCTCCCTCGGCCATGACGACCACCTGGTCGCACGTCGCCGCGATGAACTCCGCGTCATGAGTGGCGACCACGACCGTACGGCCCGCTTCGGCCTGCCCGCGCAGGATGCGCGTCAGCGCCCCCTTGCCGGCGTAGTCGAGGCCGCGAGTGGGCTCGTCGAGCAGCACGACCTCGGGGGACCTGGCGAGCTGGATGGCGAGCACGAGCGCGAGCTTCTGTCCCTCCGAGAGGTCACGCGGATGCTGGTCGCGGTCGATGCCCTGTACGAGCTGGTCGAGGATCGCCGCCGTGGATCCGGTCGGCAGCCCGGCATCGGCATCGGCAAGCTCCAGCTCCTCGGCGACGGTCGCGAGATAGAGCAGGTCGGATGCGGTCTGCGGCACCAACGCGATGTTGCCCGACGCGTACGGGCGCCCTGCGACCGTCACGCTTCCCGCCTTGCGGGTGCCGGCGCCGTGGCAGGCCCACAGCAGCGACGACTTGCCGCAGCCGTTGCGGCCTACGAGCGCCGTGACGTGTCCTGCGTGGGCCGTGAGGGTGGCCCCTCGTACGGCCACCAGCGACCCGTACGTGACGACGATCCCTTCGGCCACGAGGCCGTCGCCTGAGGCCTCCTGCGGCGCCGGCAGCACCGGGGGACTCTCGCGCCAGCGGACTCGTTCCGCTTTGGCCGCCCTGCGACCGTCGCGGATCGTCAGGGGCAGCGGCGACCAGCCGGACCGCCGGCCGAGGTCGACCAACGGGGGAACGACCGGGGAGACGGCCAGTATCTCCTGAGGGGCACCGGACAGTACGGCGTGACCGGACACCAGCACGACGCTGTCGCAGAACTCGACGACCCGCTCCATGCGGTGCTCGGCCATGACGACGGTCAGCCCCAGGTCGTGGACGAGCCGGCTGAGGAGCGACACGACGTCCTCAGCGGCGACAGGGTCGAGCGCCGACGTCGGTTCGTCGAGCACGAGCACCCGGGGCCGGGCAGCGAGCACCGCGGCGATCGCGACGCGTTGCTGCTGGCCGCCCGACAGCGTGCGCAGCGCGCGACGCCTCAGCTCGGTGATCCCGAGCAGGTCCAGGACCTCCTCGACCCTGACGCGCATCCGGTTCGGGTCGATGCCGAGCTGCTCCATGCCGAAGGCCAGCTCCGACTCGACGGTGTCCGTGACGAAGCCCGCGAGCGGGTTCTGGCCGACGTAGCCGATGCGGTCCGCGAGCTCGCGCGGCGCGGTTGCTGTGATGTCGGTGCCGTCGAGCAGGACCTTCCCCGTGCGCCTCCCGCCGGTGAACCGTGGGACGAGGTTGGTGAGGCAGCCCAGCAGCGTCGACTTGCCGCACCCCGTCGGTCCCGCGACCAGGGCGAGGTCGCCCTCCGGGATGTGCAGGGACACGTCGTCGAGCACAGGCTGGGCGGCGTCGGGGTATGTCACGCTCACGTGCTGCAGCTCGATCACGCGGTCACCTCCGAGATGGCGGTGAGCGCGGGCGGGGTCAGCACCGAGGGCAGGAGGGCCACGAGGGCTGCGACGAGCATCGCCACGGGGAGCGTCGGGATGTCGGGGGTCGGGAGCACCGTCGGGTACAGCGCCGATGCGTCAGAGCCGGCACCTACGGCGATGATCGCGGCCACAGGCGCGAAACCGCAGGCCACGGTCACCAGCTCCGGGAGCAGCCAGCGGTCCGGCCTGTACCGGGAGCGCCGCACGCCGTGGCCGGACAGCCGGATGCTGAAGAACGCCGCGGCGACTCCCGCGACGACGAGGAGATCCCGAAGATGGAGGGTCACCACCGACCCGAGGGCAACGGTCGGTAGCGTGCCCGAGACGAGGTCGAACGCGAAGAGCATGAGGCATGCGACGGAGGCCAGGGCGGTGACCGCCGCGTAGATCCGGTGGCGACGGCTTCCTGAGGCGGACCTTCCGAAGCCGCGAGAGTCCATCGACGCCGCGAGCGCGATGGCCGAGTCGAGCGAGTCGGCGAGGACCGGTACGACGAGGCCGCGCACCACGCGAGCCCTTGCCCGCCACGTACGGGGGTTGGTGTTCGGGATCCGCAGTCGCCTGGCCCGCGCGACCCGCACGGTCGACTCGGCGAGCTGCGGGAAGACGGTCACCGCGACGACGAGGACCGTGCCGATCTCGTACAGGGCCGCGGGAAGGCTCCTGAGCAGGCGTCGCGGGCTGGCCAGCGAGTTCGCTGCACCGACGGCGACGATGATCGTGGCGAGGCGCAGGCCGTCGTACGCGCCGGACAGGATCGACTCGAGCGACACCGGCCCGAGCAGCCGTACGCCCGCGACGATGCTGGGCAGGGGGATCCTCGGCAGCGTGAACAGCACGTGGTCCCCGTCGGCGCCCCCGAACAGGATCCGGTACACGATCCGCAGCGCGAACACGGCGGCGCCGAGGAACGCGTACAGGCGGAACGACTTCGCCCATGGCCCGTCGTCTCGACGCGCGACCACCACGAAGGTCGTGGCCGCCAGCAGCAGTCCCTCGACGAGCGGGTTCGTGGTGAGGCTGGCCGCCGTCATGATGCCGAGGGCCCACAGCCACCACGCGACGGGATGGAGGGACCGGGGCAGCCGGTGCCGTACCCAGCCCGACTGTACGGAGGCGACGCTGAGGCTCATGGGCGTCCCCACATCAGGCCGGCGATGCCCGCCACGCCGCTCACCAGGACGATGGCGGCGGACGTCAAGATGTCGTCGATCTCGTTCTGCGAGGCCTCTTCAGCGCCCGGAAGTGAGGTGGCGCGGGGCGGCGCGGTCGCGGGGGCGGCAGGGAGCTGCGGAACGCCGGCGAGCGCGGGGCGCGGACCGATGATGATCATCAGCACGACAAGGGAGACGAATGCCATGGCCGCGGGGCGAACAGCCCTCATACGGAAAGCCTCTCCCAGTCCAGTGGCGGCGGCGAGAATGCGGTCTCAGCCGCCGATGCACCAGGTCTGTAGTCCTCGACAGATCACGTACCTCCCCTACGGCATTCCGGCTCGTGACGAGTGGTCACACACGGCTGCGGGTCAGCGCCGGGCTCTGACCGGCTTCCCCGCAGGGGAACTGCAATTGCGGCCTCAGGCTATCACTCAGCTCTGTCGGCCCCGCGGGGGCGGCGACGCTCAGGCCTCGCAGAGACGAGGCGTCGAGGACATGCCGTAGCGATAGTCGTACGTCCTCCCGCCGACGTGCACGACGACCTGGTAGCCCTCGGTGACCATCTGCGTGTACGCCATGCCCGGCTTGGGGCAGCCGAGCGCGCCGCTGGGCCAGGTCACCGCACGCGCCGTCACGACCTCGAGGCCGTCGGTGGACACGCCGCGGGACGCGAGGTCGCTGAGCAGGGCCGCCCAGTGGGTGGCCGGGATGCCGGTGGGNNGGGGCCGCTGGCTGGGGTGACGCCGACATTCCCGCATCGCACGCGGAGAGCAGCGCGACCATGACCACCATCGGTACGAGGACGCGTCGCATGCCTTCAGCGTAGGCGTCCTCAGGGCGGCCACGACCCTCTTGACGGCGGCCGTCGTCGCCTTGTCGATCGTGGCGATTCCAGCGCTCCCGGTCTTGGTCGAGGTGACCAGGACGACACCGGCAGGAGGTGCCTGGTCGCCACCACGCGAATGTCGCAGGGAGTCACCCGGTCTCGGCGGTAACCTCACCGCGTGCCGACAACCGACGACGTGACGACGGAGCCTCGCTCTGTGGTTGGCCGCGCCGGACTCGGCGGACTGGGGTTCGCTCTTCTCAGCGCCTCGTCCTTCGGCCTGTCGGGCGTGCTGGGGAAGGGCCTGCTCGAGACGGGTTGGACAGCCGGGGCCGCCGTCCTGCTGCGCGTGACAGTGGCCGCGCTGGTGCTGGCGATCCCGACGGTCATGCGCCTGCGCGGTAGCTGGGGAGCGGTGCGTCGTCACGCGTGGCTCCTCCTCGCGTTCGGCCTCGTCCCCGTCGCAGGCACCCAGTTCTGCTTCTTCCAGGCTGTCACGACGCTGCCCGTGGGCATCGCGCTGCTCCTCGAGTACACGGCACCCGTCGTGATCATCGGATGGCTGTGGGTGCGGCACGGGCACCGTCCCAGCCGCCTGACCGTCATCGGAGCGGTGGTCGCCCTGGCCGGGCTGCTGCTCGTCCTGGACGTCGTGACCGGGCGGCCGATCAACCCCGTCGGTGCGATCTGGGCGCTGGTCGGAATGATCGGAGCCGCCACGTACTTCGTACTCGGCGCTCACGACGCGGAGGGCTTGCCCCCGATCGCCCTCGCCGGTGGCGGCATGGTGGTCGGGGCCATCGGACTGGCGCTGGGTGGCGTGCTGGGACTCATCCCCATGGCGTTCCGGGCGACCTCCGTGGCCCTCGGCGGGCGTCAGGTGCCCTGGTGGGTCGACGTGCTGGCGCTCGGCGTGCTGACTGCGGCGATCGCGTACGCCAGCGGTATCGCCGCCAGTCGGCGCCTCGGTTCCCGGCTCGCCTCGTTCGTGGCGCTCACAGAGGTGCTGTTCGCTCTCGTGTTCGCCTGGCTGCTGCTCGGCGAGCTGCCACGCCTCGTCCAGCTCCTCGGCGGGCTGGTCCTTCTCGGTGGGGTGGCCCTCGTCAAGCTCGGCGAGGGTCAGGCAGCCGACGTGTCTCCCGAGCCCCTCACCTGATGCCCAGGCTCACCCCGGCGACCCGCATGGGACTGTCGATCGCTGCGGCCGTCGGCGTGTACGGGGTGTCGTTCGGCGCCCTGTCGACAGGATCCGGCCTCTCGGTGCTCCAGACCTGCACGCTGAGTCTGCTGATGTTCACCGGCGGGTCGCAGTTCGCGTTCATCGGCGTCATCGGCGGCGGCGGAACCGGCGCCGCGGCGTGGGCGGCCGCGACCCTTCTGGGCGTCCGCAACGGCATCTACGCGGTGTCGCTCAAGACCCTGATCGAGCCGCCCGGCACCCTCGTACCGCTCATGGCCCACCTCACGATCGACGAGTCGACCGCCACCGCCACGGCGCAGACGGAACATGACGAGCGGGTCCGGGGCTTCTGGACCGCGGGCATCGGCATCTACATCCTCTGGAACGCCTCGACGCTCGTCGGTGCGCTGGCCGGCAACGCGATCGGCGACCCCAAGCGGTGGGGCCTGGACGGCGCGGCTGTTGCGGCGTTCCTGGGGCTGCTCTGGCCGCGGCTGAAGGGCCGTGACCCGATAGCCCTCGCCATCGTCTCCGCCCTGGTCACCGTGATCGCGCTGCCCATCGTCCCGCCCGGCATCCCGGTGCTCGTCGCCGCGGGCGCGACCGCGCTGTGGTGGGCCTGGCAGCAGCGACGGGTACGACCATGAGGCTGTGGTTCTGGGTCCTGCTGTCGGCTGCGGCGGCGTACGCGATCAAGCTCTCGGGCTACCTGCTGCCGCGCAAGCTGCTCGACCGACCGGTCATCATCCGGCTGGCCACCGGACTGACCGTCGGCTTGCTTGCCTCACTGACGATCCTCAACACCGTGGGCAGCGGGCAGAGGATCGTGCTCGACTCTCGTCTGCTCGCGTTGGGAGCCGCCGCGATCGCGCTCCGGCTGAAGGCGCCGTACCTGGTGGTCGTCCTCGTCGGAGCGATCGCCGCCGGCCTGGGTCGGCTCGCCGGTCTGCCCTGACCCGGCCTTTCCGAAGATCCGGTGGCGACGCCGCTCTGCGTCACCACGACGGCGTGCTCCCGTACGGAGACGCTTCGATCAGCGGTGCCCCTTCGCGACCATGCGCATGATGCGCAGGTCGAACCGTACGAACCGGACGAACTGCAGGACGACGTTCTGGCGTCGCCGCAGGGTGACCCGGGTGGGGAGTGGCGACCTCGACAGGTCGGCGACTACTGCGGGTGTCTCGGACATCATCACTCCGGAATCAGCTGCCAGCCCGGAAGGGCCTTGGCCTTGTAGATGAACAGGTAGTGGAGCATGAGCTTCACCCAGTGACCGTGCAGGCCGAGCTCGCCCTGGGTCTCCCGGGCGTCACGACCGGTGGGGTAGCGGACGTAGTCGGGGACGACCGGCAGCATCGTCATCGCCGCGGCAGAGCCTTTCGTGAGTCCCGTACCGGCGGACGCCACGCAGGCGGCCCCCATCTGGGCCATCGACGCCGTGTGTGCCGGCGTGTCCTTGCCGTTCTTCAGCCGCCCTGCGATCGACAGGGCGGCAGTCTTCCCCATGACGCCCGAAGGCATGCCCGTACGGGGCGGGGACGGGGCGATGACCGTACCGTTCGGCGTCTTCCGTGGCTTCGAGATCTGGTGCGGCGGTGCGAACGCGATGCCGACCGCGAAGATGTTGTCGAAACCCGGTGCCAGGTACGTACTCGGCCAGTCCTCGGCCTTCCACTCCTCGTACGGCTTGGGGCTGTAGTCGGCGTCCACCTTCATGAAGCCGCTGGGGGCGAACATGTCGGCCGTGATGTCGGCACCGTCGCGGTCGTACGCCGTGAGCGGCTGGCCGCCGAAAGGAGGGATCAGCATCGCGAAGTCGAAGTCGAGCATGTGCTTCTCGCCGTCCAGCGACTCGAAGTGGATGACGCCCTCGTCGATCTGGAAGACGTGGGTCCCGAGGATGGCCTCGACGCCGCGCTCGCGGAACAGGGAACCGGTCCACAGCTCGCTCGTCGTCTGGAAGCCCTGTTGGTCGAAGATCATCCCGTCGACGCCGAAGTCGCCGAGCGCCGCCTCGTTGGTGAGGTAGACGACCCGCGCCAGGTCACGCACGCCGGCCTGGCGCAGCTCGTGGTCGACGTTGAAGACGTACTCGAATGCCGCCCCCTCACACGTACAGGTCCCATGCCCCGTACCGACGACCAGGGTCTGCGGGATGCCCGCCTTGAGCTTCTCGATGACTGCTCGCAGCTTGACGTTGGCCTCGACGGCGTGGTCGGCGGTGCACACGGACACGGTGTGCCCGTCCGGGCCGAGTCCAGGCGTCGCCTCGAAGCGGAGCTTCGGGCCGGTCGCGTTGACGAGGTAGTCGTAGCGGAGCCGCTCGGTCTGGCCTGCCTTCTCGGGCAGCGTGTACTCGATGTCGACGGCGGGCCGGGGATCGTCGGCGTCGCCGTACGGACGGATCGCCACGCCCTTGGCCTGCCGGAAGTCGATGCCCTTGCGCTGGTAGACCGGCGCGAGGGGGAAGATCACGTGCTTCTTCTCCATCTCGCCGACGCCCACCCATATGTTCGACGGGATCCAGTTCCACTTCGAGTTGGGGGAGACCACCGTGATGGTGTGCCTCGATCCGAGGAGCCGTTTGAGGTGAAGGGCAGCGGTGTGTCCTGAGACCCCTGCACCGAGAATCACGATTCTTGCCATGAGACGTTCCTCCGCTGACGGCGCCACTGCCGCACGTCCATACCCTATGGGGTATGGAGACGGCCCGCAAATGTACCTCTCATCTGCCGGATCGCCTTACCTACGGTGGGGTAAGTTGGGAGTACTACGACGGAAAGGGGACCGCCATGGATGCAGGACACCTCGCCGTCAGGTTCGCCGGATCATCGGCCCACCACGCACACCTGCCCGCGACTCGCGTGGCCGCAGGGGACGCCTGGACTGTCCGATCGTACGGAGAGCTTGCTGCCGACGTCCGCCGTCTGGCCGCGCGGCTGATCGACCTGGGACTGGCGCCCGGCGACCGGGTCGCGATCTTCGCGCCGAACCTTCCGGAGTGGACGCTGACTGACCTCGCGTGCGCGTCGGCCGGTCTCGTCTCGGTGCCGCTGTACGACACGAGCACGGCCGATCAGGCCCGCCACATCCTCGCCGACTCCGGCTCCCGCGTGGTCTTCGTCGGGGGCGACGAGGAGCTCGCGAAGGTCGCCGACATCCGCGCCGACCTCCCTGCGCTCGAGCGCGTGGTGAGCTTCGCGGCGTTGTCCAGTCCCGGGGGCGCCACGACCCTGGCCGACGAGCTCGCCGCCGCTCCTGCCGACACCTCGGCCGTGATCGCACGGCTCGAGAACGCGTCAGCCGCTGACCTGGCCACGATCATCTACACCTCAGGCACCACGGGGGAGCCGAAAGGCGTGATGCTGACGCACCGGGGCTTCACCCACCAGATCAACGTCCTGAACGAGTACTTCGACATCACGACCGACGACGTCTCGCTGTGCTTCCTTCCGCTGAGCCATGCGCTGGA
>PMBM01000096.1:879-3056 GCA_003153855.1 Propionibacteriaceae bacterium | reverse complement strand
GTCGTCGTGTCCGCGTAGGCAGGGGTCGGCAGGCCGACGAAGGCCCCGAGGATGGCCAGTACAGACAGAGCCGTCACGCTCCGACGTAGGCGCATCCGCGTCTCCTTGGCTAGGGGGCTCCGCGCATATCCTGCACGGCCTCGCAGTCGAAACCCTCGTTGGTGAGACGACATTCACCGACGCGGGTCCAGCGGGAGGTTACCCCAGCAACCTTGGGATTCCGACGGACCGTCCCTTATGTGAGCTTCACCCTGAGGGTTGAGATCTGGAACGGGTGCAGCCGGAGACGTACGCCTCCGTCGGTCGGCTCGATCTCGGTGAGGTTCTCCGACTCGCCATCGGTGCGCTCAAGCAGGTTCACGACCGACACGTCGCCGTGCGCGACGGTGAACCAGAGGTCCGTGTACGTCCGGGAGCCCCCGGCCTCGTACACGCGCACGATGAGGTCGCCCGAGCGGTCGTCCGCGAGCTTCACGGCGCTCACGATGACGTCCGGGTTGGTGCTGAAGACGACCGGCTGCCAGCCGTTGCCTTCGACCTCTCGAGGGGGCAGCGCCTTCGAGTAGCCCTCGCGGATCGCGTCGTCGATGCGGCCCACGAGCAGCGAGCACTCGAACGTGTGTCTGCCCTCGTCAGCCTGGGGATCCGGGTACAGCGGGCCACGTACGAGCGACATCCGAAGGATCGTCGGCAGTGCCCCGCGCGAGTCGCCGGTCGGCGGGTGCGAGATGTCGTGCCCGTACGTGCCCTTGTTGACCAGCGCGACCCCGTAGTAACCCTCGGCCACGTGCACCCAGCGCTGCGCGGCGGTCTCGAACTTCGCCGCGTCCCAGCTGGTGTTCTGGTGNNGGGAGGCTCACGCGCTGGACGGCGGTCGAGCTGTCGAAGCTCCGGCGCACGACGACCTCGTCGCCCTCGACGGTGATCGAGTCGACGTCGGTGAGGTCGGTCTTCGTGTGGCGGTAGTACTCGTCGATGTCCCACGCCTCGTACGTGATCGGGAAGTCAGGGTGCAGCTGCAGCAGGTTCGCCTTCGCACCGGCCGGTACGAGCTCGCGGTCGAGGCCCAGGTCCCGGATCGAGTCGATCGTGCCGTCGGGGCCGATGTGCACCCGCAGCTGCCCGTTGTCGAGCACGTACGAGTCGCCCTCGCGCTGTACGGGAGTGGTGGTCCTTGTCTCGGCGGGGCCGGCTCCGAACGCCACCACCCCGTCGCGTCCGTGCGGGGAGGCGTTGGCGACGACCGTGAGCCGCCCTTCGTGACGCAGCGGGGCTTCGGCCGGCTGCTCCTCAGGGATCGACCTCAGCGCCGCCAGCGAGTCGGCGATCAGCTTCTCCAGTCGCTCGTTGAGCATCTCGTACGAGCTCTTCGCGTCCCGGTAGACCCAGCGGATCGAGGAGCCGGGGAGGATGTCGTGGAACTGGTTGAGGAGGGCCTCGCGCCAGAGCTCGTCGAGCTCGTCGTACGGGTAGGGAGCGCCGGCGAGCAGCGTCGCGGTCGTGGCCCAGAGCTCGGCCTCGAAGAGCTGGTGCTCCGTGCGGCGGTTGCTCTGCTTGACGTTGACGTGCGTCGTGTACGTGCCGCGGTGGAACTCGAGGTACATCTCCCCGACCCACACCGGCGCGGTCTCGTACTCGGCCTCGGCCTTCGTGAAGAACTCCTTGGGCGACTCCACGACCACCTTCGGCGAGCCCTCGAGGTTCGCCGTGCGGCGGGCGCGCTCCATCATCTCCCGGGTCGGGCCGCCGCCGCCGTCGCCGTGGCCGAACGCCATGAGCGAGCGGTTCGCGGGGCCGGCGTCCTTGAAGTTGCGGGCCGAGCGGGCGAGCTCCTCGCCGAGGATCTGCGCGTTGTACGTGTCGGAGGGCGGGAAGTGCGTGAAGATCCGTGTGCCGTCGATGCCCTCCCAACGGAAGGTGTGGTGGGGGAAGACGTCGGTGGTGTTCCAGCTCATCTTCTGGCTCATGAACCAGCGGCCCTCGGCGAGCCGGGCGATCTGCGGCAGCGCGCCGGAGTAGCCGAACGTGTCCGGCAGCCAGACCTCGTTGGCCTCCACCCCCAGCTCGTCGGCGAAGAACCGCTTGCCGTACGTGAACTGGCGCACCATCGCCTCACCGCCCGGCAGGTTCGAGTCGCACTCGACCCACATGCCGCTGACGGGCGCCCAGTTGCCGGC
>PMBM01000096.1:0-869 GCA_003153855.1 Propionibacteriaceae bacterium | reverse complement strand
CCACGCCGAGTCGATGTGCGCGTGGCCGACGGCCGAGATCGTGTGCTCCCCGGCGGAGGCCGGTGCCGCCAGGGCGGGCGCGAGCTCGGCACGCGCGGCGGCCGCTGTCCCTGCCACGTTGCGTACGTCCAGCGCGTCGAGGGCCTTCTCGATCGCCGTGTTGACGAGCGCCTTCCGCGGGCCGGTGGGCAGCTCGCCCTGGAGCTCGTTGAGCACGGACAGGTCGAGGTCGAGTCCGTACACCTCCTCGTTCAGCTCGGCGAGCTCCGCGACCCGGAACGTGTACATCGGGGTGTCCGGCGTCGTGTCGAGGTCGGAGTAGGCGGTGCTGGCGCTGCCGAACACCGTCGGGTTGGCGGCGGCTTCGAGATAGACCGTGTACGTCTCGCCGGGCGCCAGGTCGGGCAGCGGCAGGTAGCCGTTGAGCGGGTTCAGCCCCTTGAGCGGCAGCCCGTCCGTGCTCCAGAACAGGCCCTCGGCCTGGAAGCCCGGCGAGTTCCCGTTGAAGCCCGGGTCGACGAGGAGCTCCCAGCGCCCGGTCGCGTCAGCAGGCTTCGTGACGGTCAGCGTGAACCACGACGTCGACCAGCCCTTGCCCCAGGCCGTACCGAGCGTGAACGGTACAAACTTGCCCCCGGTCGCCTCGGCGAAGCCGACCGGTTCGCCGGGAAGGTGGTTGACGAGGATCTCCGCCGGGACCCGGCGTCCGTAGACGTTGTCCCGGATCCTTTCGTGAGTCTTCGCGGTGCGGGCAGGAAGGGACGACAGCTGAGTGTGCACGGGCTCGATCCAACCAGCAGGGTCCACATGCGTCACGGGTTCGAGGAGAGTTGCGCCGAGTTTCCGCGGGGTGTCAGAGCCCAGGACCC
>PMBM01000067.1:36964-37286 GCA_003153855.1 Propionibacteriaceae bacterium | reverse complement strand
TCTGCGTGTAGCAGGGGTTCCCGAAGTACGCGCCCTTGCGGTGGGCGCGCCATCCCGCTGTGACGTTGCAGCCCATCGCGTTCGTGGACAGGAAGAAGACGTTGCTGTAGCCGCCGGTGGCGAGGACGACCGCGTCGGCGAACCAGGACTCGATCGCACCGGTGACCATGTTGCGGGTCACGATGCCGCGCGCCTTGCCGTCGGCGACGATCAGCTCGACCATCTCGTGACGGCTGTACATCGTCACCGTCCCCGCCGCGATCTGACGCTCGAGCGCCTGGTACGCGCCGATGAGCAGCTGCTGGCCCGTCTGGCCGCGAGC